>JBKHXL010000007.1:0-100903 GCA_046566045.1 Candidatus Limnocylindria bacterium | reverse complement strand
CGTGATCTTCCGCTGCTGGCAGGACGGCGTGGCCTACGACCCTGCCCGTCACGGTGCGGCCCGGCGCCTTGCCGACGCGAGCTCCATGGTCGTCGTTGCGGCTTGAGGTTGACACAGAGGGTGTCATCGTCCTCCCTCCTCCGCCCGACGGGCGGCGGCGTCGCGGATGGCCCCGACGACCATCGCCACGGTGTCCTCGAAGGCGTTCCCGTCGGTGCTCAGGATGCGCGCATCCGGGGCCACGCGCAGGGGCGCGACCTCGCGCGTCGCATCGAGCCGGTCGCGCCGGCGGAGCGCGTCGAGGATGGCGGTCCGGGTCGGGTCGGCCGGATCGAGGCCGCGCTCGTCCGCGCGACGGCGGGCACGCTCCTCGACGGATGCGTCGAGGTAGAGCTTCAGGTCGGCGTCGGGCAGCACGACCGTGCCGATGTCCCGTCCGGCCATGATGATCCCGCCCTCGGCGGCGAGCCGTCGCTGCCGCTCGAGCAGGGCCGCCCGGACGTCGGCCACGGCGGACACCGCGGAGACGGCGGCATCGACCGCCGGGCTGCGGACGTCCTCGGTGTGGTCGGACCCGTCCACGAGGACGTGGGCAAGGCGGCCGTCCCCGTCGTCGGCGAGCTCGACCTCGTCCACGAGGGCGACCAGGCCGTCCGCGTCGTCCACCCCGACCCCGCGCGCCTCGGCCAGCCAGGTGACGGCCCGGTAGAGCAGGCCGGTGTCGCAGAAGCGGTAGCCGACCGCCGCAGCCGCGACCGCGCCGACGCTGCTCTTGCCGGACGATCCGGGCCCGTCGAGGGCGACGACCAGGTCACGCGTCATCGCGCTGGCTCCCGCCCGCTCGGGCGCCGCCGTCGTCGGCCACGCCGCGGCCCGCCCGCGATCGGCCGCCGCCGGATCCGAGCCCGCGGACCTCCGGCGCCTTGAGGGGACGGATGGCCCCGCTCCGTAGCCCGTCGATGCGGACCGGGCCGATGCGCACGCGGACCAGCCGCTGGACCGGTGCGCCGACGGCCCCGAACATGCGGCGCAGCTGGCGCTTCCAGCCCTGCGTCAGCGTGGCCCGGTACCAGTGCAGCGCCGGCGGCACGGGGCGCAGGAGATCCACCAGGCGGGCGATCTCCACGCCGGTCATCGGCCGCAGGTCCACGAGCGTCCCCGGGCCCTCATCGAGCTGGATGCCGGCGCGCAGCGCGGCCACCTGGTCGATGTCGAGCTCGCGCTCCAGGCCGAGGGCGTATTCGCGCTCGACCCCGTGACGCGGATGGAGGATGCGGTCCGCCCATGGGCCGTCGTTGGTGAGGAGCAGCATGCCCTCGGAATCCAGGTCGAGCCGGCCGACCGGGTACAGCCGGGCGCCGTCGGGCACGAGCGCGGTGGGCACGAGGTCCAGGACGGTCCGCTCGGCATGGCGGTCGCGCGTCGTGGAGGTCACGCCGGCAGGCTTGTGCAGGAGCAGGTGGACGGCCCCCGCGGCCGCGCCGATGACCCGGCCGTCCACGGCGATGACCTGTGTGTCGGGGTCCGCCTGGGCTCCCGGTCTCGCCGGCCGACCGTCGATCGTCACCCGGCCGGCCGCGATCAACGCCTCCCCCCCGCGGCGCGAGGCCACGCCGGCCGCCGCGAGCACCTTCTGGAGACGATCGGCCGGCATCAGGCGCCGGGGCCCGATCCGTCGCCCGCATCCGCTGCGGCGCCGAACAGCGGGTCCATGAGCGGCTCGCCGCCCTCCTCGGCCAGGCGCCCGGCGATCGCGGCGTCGAGCGGCGGCAGGTCCTCCAGGCTGGTCAGCCCGAACCGCTCGAGGAACTCGAACCCGGTGCCGTACAGGAACGGCCGCCCGGGCGCGTCGGACCGACCGACCTCCACCACCAGGCGACGGTGCAGGAGCGTCCGGATCGTGTGATCCGAATCCACCCCGCGGATGCGCTCGATGGCGGCCTTCGTGACCGGCTGTCGGTAGGCCACGATGGCGAGGGTCTCGAGCGAGGCCGGCGACAGGCGCACGGCGTCGGCGCCGACGTAGCGGGCGACGAGCGCGCCGGCCTCCGCGGCCGTGGCCAGCTCGACCCGGTCCCCGTCCACGATCAGGCGGATGCCGCGGTCCGCCAGCGCGACCTCCAGGTCGCCCAGCCGCGCGTCCACGGTCTCGAGGTCGCTTCCGGTCAGCGTCGCCAGCTCGCGCCGCGACAGCGGCCGCTCGGCCACGAACAGGACGGCCTCGAGGTGCTGCTCGGTGAGTGGCGGCAGCCCGGCGTCCCCGTCGAGCGGTCCGGGCGGCTCGGACGGGTCGTCGAGGTCGACGACGTCCGGCAGGTCGAACACGGCCTGCGTGCCCGCCGGACCGTGGGTCGTGTCGTCCCGCTCGTCCGCGCTCATGCGAAGGATTCCAGCGACTCGTCCAGCGGCTCCTCGGGCTCGGCCCGTCCATCGCCCGCGCTCAGACCCGCGGCGGAGCGCTCGTCGGCCGTGGTCGCGCGGGCGATGATGGGGCCCCACGGGGCCGCCTGCTCGACGACGATCTCGCGCCGCTTCATCAGCTCGAGCATGGCCAGGAACGTGATGGCGATGACGACGCGGTCGCGCACGCCGGCCAGCAGGTCCTGGAGCACGACCGCCGGGGCGTCGCGCAGGGCCGAGCGGATGATCGCCGCGCGCTCGGTCAGGGTGATGACCCGGCCGACGATCTGCGGGGGTTCGTCGGGCAGCGGCACCAGCGCGATGAGCCGCTCGAGGGCCTGGGCCAGGCGTGCCGGATCGAGGGGCGGGGCGTCCGGCGGCCGCGCCCCGGCCATCGCGGCGGCGCGGGCGATCGACGGCTCCCGCCGGAAGAGCCCGATCCGGCGCTGCGCCTCGTCGGCCAGCCGCTGCCCGGCATCGCGGTGGGCCCGGTACACGAGCAGCCGGGCCCGCAGCGCCTCCTCCGGGTCGATCGCGTCGTCGACGCCGACGCTCGCCGGGTCGATCGCGGGCGGGCGCGGCAGCATCGCCCGGCTCTTGATCAGGATGAGCTGGCTGGCGACGGCGACGAAGGCGCTGACATGCCCGAGCCGGTCGCCCTCGAGCGTCGCCAGGGCGTCGAGGTACGCGTCGGCGAGGCTCCCCAGCGGCACGGTCAGGACGTCCAGCTGGCGTGCCTCGATGAGGCTGAGCAGGAGCGCGAGCGGCCCGTCGAACTCGGCCACCTGGACCCGCGTCGCCGCCTCGGGCCGGCGGCCGCCGGCGAACGTGATGGCGGCCGGCACGGGGAGGGGCGCCGGCGGTCCAAGGGCGGCCATCAGTTCGCCTCGTCGGCCAGCTGCAGGAGGCGGCCGGCGACCGGGTCGAGCGGCGCGTCCTGGTGGCGGATCAGCTCGACCGTCCGCACCGGACAGCCAGCCGCGGCCGCGAGCTCGGCCGAACGCTCGGCGTGGACGCGCAGGCGGCCCAGCGCAGCACCCATCGGCGGCACGATCCCGGCGACCCGCCAGATCCAGCGCCCGTACGCCTGCCCGAGCGCGTAGACGACGCGCGGGACCACCGAGGTCCGGCCCTTGCCGGCATCGTGGAGCAGGCCCGCGAGCAGGACCTCGCGGTCGTCCATGCCGTCGGCGCGCAGGGTCGCGACGACATCGAGGCCGTGGCGCCGGTCGGCCACGTGCATCGCGTCGAACAGGGCCAGCTGGGCCGGGGTCAGCCAGGCGACCAGTCCCGCTCGCTCACCCGGGGCGACCGACGCCCGCAGGTGGCTGCGGAACTGGCGGACCTTAGCGGCCCACCAGGAGGCCGAAGAGCCCATCGAGGATCGGTCCGATGATGCGGGATCCGATGGATCCGCCGGGGGGGAAGAAGAACAGGATGAGGATGAGGATGAAGCCGTACTGCTCGAGCAGTGGGCGCCAGCGATAGGTCTGCCGCGGGGACAGGAAGGCGAACAGCACCTTCGAGCCGTCCAGCGGTGGGATCGGCAGGAGGTTGAAGAGCATCAGGACGAGGTTGATGAACACGAACAGGCTCATGATCGTCAGGACGAGGTCCGGGACGCTGGCGAACAGGTCCGGGTCGGCCAGGATGTAGCGCAGCGGCAGGGCCACGATGACGGCCAGGATCAGGTTCGACACGGGACCGGCGGCTGCGACGATGGCCTCGCCGAAGCGTCCGCCCTCCAGGTTGTTCGGGTTGACCGGCGTCGGCTTGGCCCACCCGAAGCCGAACCCGGCCCCGATGAAGCTCACCGCGAGCAGGAGCCCGCCGAGCGGGTCGAAATGGGCGACCGGATTGAGGGTCAGGCGCCCGAACAGCTTCGCCGTGCCGTCGCCGAGGCGGTAGGCGGCGAGAGCGTGGGCGAACTCATGGACCGGGAAGCCGATGAGCAGCATGATGCCCACGACGATGATGCTGGCGACGAGTCGGTCGTCCACGCGGACCTTTCACTACGGGGAGCCCGTATCGTAGCGGTCCGTCCGACCCCCCGCCGCGGAGCCAGCGCGGGCGCGCTGCCCTGCCCTACAGCCGACCGAGCAGATCGGCCTTCTTGCGCTCGTACTCATCGTGGCTGATGGCGCCCCGGTCGCGCAGTTCGGCGAGGCTCGACAGCGTCCGGGTGACGTCGTCGGCCGACATCGCGGCCGGCGCGGGGCCGCCGGGCAGGGAGCCACGGAGGGTATCGTCGGACGCCTCGGTCGCGTGCCCGGCGGCGCCGGACGCCCGGACCGGCGTGGCCGCGGCCGCCGGGTTGCGGAGGGGCGGCCCGGGCAGGGGCTCGTCGCGGGCCATGTCGCGCTCGTACTCGTGCTTGGCGTCGAGCATCGCGACCTTGAACCGGACGGGATCGATCAGCATCCGGAAGCGGTCCACGCCGGTCTCGGCCGCGGTCAGGATGTCGAGGTCGCCGAAGCCCAGGATGCGCCCGAAGATCGACTGGGTCAGCTGGGCGTCGTTGATCTTCTCGAGCGAGCTGTCGGTCGACGACTTGTTGAGGACGCCCGACACCTGCATCACCCGCCGGTTGGTGATGACGTACTCCTGGTTGAGGTAGCGCAGGACCGTCCAGCCGAGGTTCGCCACCGCCGCCACGAACAGGACCACGATCAGCACGGCCAGGACGTCGCGCACCGTCTGCACCGCGCCGTCCCCGGTCATGCCGCTGGTCAGGACGGCCAGCAGGACCGCCGCGATGGCCGCCAGGATCGTGTAGCGGGCTCCCCACACGAAGACCAGCCAGTGCTGTCGCTCGCGGTGGACGACCACTTCCCCGGTCGAGAGCAGTCCGTCGGCGTAGGACATCGTCGCGCGCCCTCCAAGGTCAGGCCCGGGGGTGCGCGCGACGGTAGACGTCGCGGATCCGCTCCCCGGTGAGATGGGTGTACAACTGCGTGGTAGAGATACTCGCATGGCCGAGCAACTCCTGGACGACGCGCAGGTCGGCTCCGCCCTCGAGCAGGTGCGTCGCGAACGAGTGGCGCAGGGTGTGCGGCGTGACGCGGGCGCCGAGTCCGGCGTGCCGGGCCGCGGCCCTGACCGCGCTCCACGCCTGCTGTCGGGCCAGCCGCCGGCCGCGCGAACCGAGGAAGAGGGGCCCGCCACGCGGCGGCACGACGTGGCCCAGCGACAGGAGGCCCGGGCGCTCGCCCGCCAGCCATGCCTCCAGGGCGTCGAGGGCCACCTCGCCGATGGGCACGAGGCGCTCCTTGTCGCCCTTCCCGATGACCCGCACGAAGCTGCCGTCCAGGGACAGGTCCTCGCGGTCGAGCCCGATGGCCTCGCTGACCCGCAGCCCCGCCGCGTACAGCAGCTCGAGGAGCGCCCGGTCACGGCCGGGCCATGCGGAAGCGGCCCCGGCCCCCAGCAGTCGCTCGACCTCGTCCACGGTCAGCGTGTCGGGCAGGCGGCGGGACTGGCGCGGCAGGTCGAGATGGGCGGCGACGTCCACGCCGATGATCCCCTCGCCGAAGGCGAACCGATAGAAGCCCTTGAGCGCGGCCGCCCGACGGCGCAGGCTGCTGGGGGCGAGGCCCGGGTCGGTCGGGCGGCCTCGGCGGGTCCGCGCGGCCAGGTAGCCGACGGCCGCGTCGGCCGACGAGGCCCAGCCCAGGGCGGCGCCGCGCCATGCCACGAAGTCGCCGAGGTCGCCGCGGTAGGCGCGGATCGTCGCGCCGGCCAGGCCGCGCTCCACGGCCAGGTGATCGAGGTACTGCCGGATGGCGTCCTCCAGGGGCGGCGGCGACATCGGCGTCAGTCGGCGCGCCGCGTCGCCACCGGACGGCCGCGCCACGCCTCGGCGCGGTCGAGCAGCTCGCGCGCCTGGGCCAGGGAGGCGGCGTCGCGCGGCCCGCCGCCGAGCATCGCGGCCAGTTCGACGATGCGTCCCTCGCGGTCGAGCCGCTCGACCGACGTGACGGTCCGCCCGTCCCGCTCACGCTTGGCGATGCGGAAGTGGGCGTCGGCGTGCGCGGCGATCTGGGGCAGGTGCGTCACGCACAGGACTTGGTGCCGCCGGGCCAGGCCCCACAGGCTCCGCCCGAGCGGATCCGCGGTCCGGCCGCCGATGCCCGTGTCGATCTCGTCGAAGACGAGGGTCGGGGTGGCGTCCGCCTCGGCGAGGACGCGCTTGATGGCGAGGGCGACCCGTGAGAGCTCGCCGCCGGATGCGATGCGGGCCAGCGGTCGAGCGGGCTCGCCGGGGTTCGGCCGGAAACGGAAGACGACGACATCCACGCCGGTCGCGTCGAAGGCCACGGCGTCGCCGTCCAGCTCGACGGCGGGCTCGCCGCTCGACGCCGGACGCCGGCCGATCCCGATGTCGAAGACGTCCGGACCGAAGCCGAGCTCGGTCAGCGCGGCCCCGACGCTGCCGGTCAGCATCCGCCCGGTCTCGGCCCGCGCCGCCGACAGCGCCGACGCCGCCGTGGCGACCTCGTCGAGCAGCCTCGCGTCGTCGGCCTGTCGGCGGGCGCGCTCCTCGTCGAGGCCGCGCAGCCGTTCCGCCTCGGCCGCCGCTCGCTCGCCGTGGGCGATGACGGCCGCCTCGTCGTCGCCGTAGCGGCGGACCAGCCCGTGGATCGTCCCGAGCCGGGCATCGAGCTCGGCGATGGCGGCCGGGTCGTGGTCGATCCCCTCGGCCAGCGTCCGTGCCTCGGCGGCCACGTCGGCGATCTCGGCCTCGAGGCCGGCCAGTCGCTCGACCAGCGGCTCGAAGCGCGGATCGAGGCGAGCCAGCGAGCGCGCCTCGTGGACCGCCACGCCCGCGGCGTCGCGGGCGCCGCCCTCCTCGAGCAGGGCGCGATGGAGCGCGGCCGACCCGATGGCGATCGCCTCGCCGTGCTGCGCCGCCACGAGTCGGGCCGAGATCTCGTCCGCCTCACCCGGCCGCAGGCGGGCGCCGGCGATCTCCGCCGCCTCGTACTCCAGCACCTCCAGCCGGCGCGCGACGGCGCGCGGATCGAGCGCCGCGGCCTCGAGCGCCTGGCGGTTCTCGCGCCAGCGGGCGACGGCCGAGGCGACCCGCTCCCGCTGCGGCCCGTGGCCGCCGAAGGCGTCGAGCAGGTCGCGCTGCCAGCGCTCGTCGAGCAGTCGGCCCTGGTCGTGCTGGCCGTGGATCTCGACCAGCGGTCCGACCTCGTCGGCCAGGCGTGCGGCCGTCACGGCGCCGTCGTCGATGCGCGCCGTGGAGCGACCGCTGGCGGCCACCTCGCGCGCGGCGATGAGCGGCTCGGGCACGCGATCGAACAGGGCCTCCACCCGCGCGGTCTCCGCGCCGTGGCGCACGAGGGACGTGTCGGCGCGGGCTCCCAGGGCGAGCCCGAGGGCGTCGATGAGCAGGCTCTTCCCGGCGCCGGTCTCGCCGGTCAGGACGTTCAGGCCGGCGTCGAAGGGCAGGCGAAGCCGATCGATCAGGGCCAGGTCGGTGACGGTCAGCTCCAGCAGCCGCCCGACCGACGGCGCCGCGCCATCCGCGCTCACGACGGGAGGAGCTCGACCTTGTGGCGGAGCAGGTCCCAGAACGGCTGCGCGCCGGACGGCTCGACCAGCCGGATGGGACGCTCGACGCCACGCACCTCGACCACGTCGCCGACCGCGATCGACAGATCCTCGCGGCCGTCGATCGAGACGAGCGCCTCGTGCGCATCGACGACCCGGCAGCGCACGACCTGGGCGGGGCTGACCACGACCGAGCGGATGGCCGACAGGTAGGCCGCGATGGGCGTGACCACGAGGTTGCGCGAGACCGGGTCGAGGATCGGCCCGCCGGCACTGAAGCTGTAGCCGGTCGAGCCCGTCGGGCTGGACACGACCAGCCCGTCCGCGATGAACGTGGCCAGGTGCGTGTCGTCGATGGACACGTCGAGGCGGCAGACGCGGGCGAGCGAGCCCCGCGCGATGACCACGTCGTTGAGGGCCACGTGCCGTTCGCCGTCCCCCTCGCCGGCGATGCCGCCGCGCAGGATGCGTCCCTCGATGACCATCCGCTCGTCGATGGTGTAGTCGCCGGCGACGATGCTGGCGAGGACCGATTCGAGCTCGCTGGCCTCCGCCTTGGACAGGAACCCGATCTTGCCCAGGTTGATGCCGAGCAGCGGGACGTCGATCTCGGCCACGGCGCGGGCCGCGCGCAGGAACGTCCCGTCGCCGCCGAGCACGACCAGCGCATCGGTCCCCGGCAGCTCCGCCCGCAGCCGGTCGATGTCGCCCGCCTGCGCCTGCCACTCCGCGATCCCGCGCACCTGGCACCATCCGGCGGCGCGGGCACTCAACTCCGCGGCCGCCTCGTTGGTCGGGTTGTAGGCGAAGCCGATCCTGCCCACGGTCGGGTGGCTCATGCGGCGGTCACCTCGTCGATGCGACCCTCGACCTCCGCGCAGCTCGGGCCCACGGCCAGGTGGACGAGGAACTCGCGGTTCCCCTCGGGCCCAAGGATGGGCGAGGCGATGACGGCGCGCGTCCCGAGCCCGGCCCCGGTCCGGGCGGCCTCCGTGACGCGCCCCAGCACCTCGCGGTGGATCGCCGGATCGCGCACCACGCCGTGGTCGGTGCGACCCCTGCCGGCCTCGAACTGGGGCTTGACCAGGGCGACGACCGCGGCGCGCGGCGCCAGCGTCGTGGCGACGGCGGGCAGGATCGTCGCGAGCGAGATGAAGCTCACGTCGATGACCGCGATGTCGATCGGCTCGGGCAGGCTGCCGGCCGTGAGCGTCCGGGCGTTGGTCCGCTCCAGGCTCACCACCCGGTCGTCGCGGCGCAGCCGCTCGGCCAGCTGGCCGCGCCCCACGTCGAGGGCGTAGACGCGGCGGGCGCCGCGCTGGAGCAGCACGTCGGTGAAGCCGCCGGTGGAGGCGCCCACGTCGAGTCCGACGGCGCCCGCGGGATCGATCGCGAACGCGTCGAGGGCCGCTGCGAGCTTGTGCCCGCCGCGACTGACGTAGGGGTCCGGCTGCTCGACGGCGATCGCCGTCCGGGCGCCGTCCAGCTGGTCGCCGGGCTTGTGGTCGCGCCGGGCCGCGTCCCCCTCGCCGACCCGGACCTTGCCCGCCAGGATGAGCGCCTGGGCACGCGACCGGGTCTCGGCGAGCCCACGCTCGACGAGGAGCTGGTCCAGACGCATCCTGGTCGTCACCCGTCTATCGTGGCACAGGCCGCTCACCTCGGCCGATCCTCGACGGATGCCGTGGTCCTGCCCCGCGGGTGGCCGTGCGGTCGGCGCGCCGTGCGGTCGGCGCATGGACACCCGTGCCGGCACGCGCCTCGCGGCGGTCGCGCGTCGGGTCGCCGGATCGCTAGCCCCGAACCTCGGCAGCGACGTCCGCAGCCTGGCCGATCCGCGCCGGCGTCGCCCCGACGGCGGCCAGCGCTTCGCGCACCTGGTCGGCGAGGCCGGGGGCGTCGAGGCGCAGGACCCGTCGCAGGTCCGCCACCGAGCCGTGGTCCACGAAGCGGTCGCCCGGGATGCCCACGATGCGCACGACCGTATCGCGGAACGCCGCGTCGGCGACGCGGGCCTCCTCGATGACGTCCAGGACGCCGCTCCCGAAGCCGCCGGTCGTGACGCTCTCCTCGAACGTCACGACGAGTCGCTTGCCGCGGGCCGCATCGAGGATGAGCTGGCGGTCGAGCGGCTTGGCGAAGCGGGCGTCGACCACGCCGATGCTCCAGCCCTCCGCCGTCAGCGCATCGGCGGCCTCGAGCGCCCGCATGACGATGGGGCCCAGGCCCACGAACAGGACGTCCTGGCCCTCGCGCAGGGCCTCGCCCTGCCCGATCGGGATGATCCGCGGCTCGACCGGGGGCAGGCCGAAGCCCGGGTCGCGCGGATAGTGCAGGGCGAACGGGTGACCCTGCGCCAGCGCCGTATGCAGCAGCGAGCGCAGCTCCTGTTCGTCCCGCGGCGCGGCGATGATCAGGTTCGGGAGCTGGCGCTGCGCCGGGATCGTGAACATGCACTGGTGGCTGGTGCCGTCCTCGCCGACCAGGCCGGCCCGATCGACCGCGATGAGCACGGGCTGGTCGTTCTGGCAGACGTCGTGGACGGTCTGGTCGAACGCCCGCTGGAGGAACGTCGAGTAGAGGGCCACGACGGGGCGCATGCCGCCCAACGCCAGGCCCGTCGCGAGGGCGACCGCATGCTGCTCGGCGATCCCGACGTCGTAGACCCGGTCCGGGAAGGCGGCGCCGAACTTGGCCATGCCCGTCCCGGTCGGCATGCCGGCGGTCAGGCCCACGATGCGTCGATCGGTCCGCCCGAGCTCGATCAGCTCGTCGGCGAAGACCGCGGTGTAGTTCGGGTGCTTCCTGGGCGCCTGCCGGACGGCGGCCGGAGCCGTGGCGTCGTCGGTCATCGACTCCGACGCGAGCGGGTCGGTGGCCGTGCCGTTGGTCGCATCGGCGGGGAGGTCCACCGGCGGCATCGGGGGCAGCGCCGCCCCGTGGAAGCCGACCTGATCGGTCTCGGCCGGGCGGAAGCCTCGACCCTTCTGGGTCCGGACGTGGACGATGACCGGTCCGGGCAGGTCGAGCGCCGCGCCGAGGGTCTCCAGCAGGGCATGCTGGTCATGGCCCGGGACGACGCCGATGTAGGTCAGGCCGAGGTCCTCGAACAGCTGGCCCGGCTGGGCGAACTGGACGACCGAGCGACGCAGCCGCTGGCTCAACTCCAGGACGGTGCCCCCGACCACGGGCAGCCGCTCGACCGCGCGGTCGTAGGCGCTCTTGCTCTGCCGCCACGCCACCGACAGCTTGACCTGCGAGAGGTACTTCGACAGGGCCCCGACGGTCGGGCTGATCGACATCTCGTTGTCATTGACGACGATGAGCATGCGGGTCTGGCGCTGGCCGATGTCGTTGAGCGCCTCCAGCGACAGGCCGCTCATCAGGGCCGCGTCCCCGACCACCACCGCGATGCGCTCCAGGCCGTGGCGCAGATCGCGCGCCTCCGCCAGCCCCTGGGCGATCGACAGGCCCGTGCCGGCGTGCCCGCCATCGAACACGTCGTGCTCGGACTCCGAGCGGCGCGGGAAGCCGCCGATGCCGTCCAGCTGGCGAAGCGTGCCGAACCGCTCGAAGCGACCGGTCAGCAGCTTGTGCGGGTAGGCCTGGTGGCCCGTGTCCCACACGATGCGGTCGCGCGGCGACTCGAGGAGCCGGTGGAGCGCGATCGTCAGCTCGACCACACCGAGCGACGAGCCCAGATGCCCGCCCGTCGAGGCGACGGTCCGGATGATCGTGTCGCGGATCTCGGCCGCCAGCATCGCCAGCTCGACCTCATCGAGGCCGCGCAGGTCGGCCGGACCCTGGAGCGTGGACAGGATGGTCACGGTGGTGGTTCGCCTCGGTCGGTGGGACGGATGAACGGCGTGTCGGGCGCCATCATAAACCTGTTCCTGCGCGGTCGCCAGTTTCTCCGCGCGGCGCGCGCGATCGGCGGACCCGGTGGACCGACCGTGTGGCCCGGCCCGCGATGGGACGCGCCGCGGACTAGCATTGCGCCGCGATGACGACATTCGATCGATATGCCTCCATCGGCTGCGACGCCGACGACGATCCCGATACCGCCGTCCGCAAGCGATCGCTGACCATCGCCGCGACGATCGTCACGATCCTGGCCTTCGCCTGGACGGGCACCTTCGTGCTCCTTGACCGACCCTCGGCGGCGGTCATCCCGCTGAGCTACCAGGTCGTGTCGGTCATCGGGCTCGTGGCGCTCTGGTGGACCAAGCGGTACGACCTGTTCCGGGCCGTCCAGCTGTCGCTCATGCTGGTCCTGCCGTTCATCCTGCAGTGGGTCCTCGGCGGCTTCGAGCAGTCGTCGGCCGTCAGCCTGTGGGCCCTGGTTGCGGCCTTCGGCGCCGTGTACTTCCTGGATGCGCGGCGGGCGATCCCGTGGTTCCTGGCGTACATCGGGTTGGTCGCCGTGTCGGGCGTGGTGGACCCGTCCCTCGCCGCCGGCGCGGATCCGCTGCCCGACGGCGTCCGCACCATGTTCTGGGTCCTCAACATGGGCTCGGTGGCGGCCGTCGCCTACATCCTGCTCCAGTACTTCGTGCGTGACCGGGAGCGCGCTCGGGCCGCGTCCGATGCGCTGCTGCGCAACATCCTGCCCGACGTCATCGCCCGCCGGCTGAAGGCGCTCGAGGCCACGGCCGGCCCGTCGCGCATCGCCGACCGACACCCGGACGTGACGGTCCTGTTCGCCGATATCGTCGACTTCACGCCGTTCGCGGAGCGAACCGGCCCGGACGCCGTCGTCGACCTGCTCGACCAGCTCTTCACGGCATTCGACGCGCTGGTGGACAGGCACGGTCTCGAGAAGATCAAGACGATCGGCGACGCGTACATGGTCGCAGGAGGACTCCCGACGCCTCGTCCGGACCACGCCGAAGCGGTCGCCCGGATGGCGCTCGACATGCTGGACGCGGCGGCCCGGCTGCGTGATGCCGGCCTCGGCGTCCACCTGCGGATCGGCGTGGAGACCGGACCGGTCGTCGCCGGCGTCATCGGTCGTCGCAAGTTCAGCTACGACGTGTGGGGCGACACGGTCAATATGGCCAGCCGCATGGAGTCGCACGGGGAGCGCGATGCCGTCACGCTGGGGCCGACGGCGGCCGGGCGCCTGGCCCCCTCATTCCGGGTGGTGGAGCGTGCGGCGGTCGAGATCAAGGGCAAGGGCGTCGTCACGCCCAGCCACCTGGTCGGGCCGGCGGGGCCCGGGTAGGGCGGTGCGGGGACGCCGGGGCCGCTCAGCCGTCGGGTGGACCGTCATCGGGGGCACGCCGCAGCGGCTCGGCCTCGACCGCCCCGCCCGGTCTGGCCACGAGCTGCTGCATGCGCAGCTCGGCCCCGCGCAGCAGCGTCTCGCAGCGCTCCAACAGGGCCGCGCCACGCTCGTGGATCGCGAGCGTCTGCTCGAGCGGCTGCCCGCCCGCCTCCAGGGCGGCGATCGACCGCTGCAGCTCGGCGAGCGCCTCGTCGAAGGTCAGCTCGCTGACCGGCCGCTCGGCCGCGGGGTCGGTCTCAGCTCGGTCCGTCACCGGCATCCTCATCAGGCGCGTCCATCATCCGCGTCAGCCGCGGGGCGACCAGCATACCGATGCGCACGCCGATGAGGGCGAACGCGATGACCGCCACCAGGAACACCACGAGCTCCATCAGTCGGGGCTCCCACCCGAGCGCTCGCTGACCACGGCGCCAAGCTCGCCGCGTGCCACGCGGATCGCCAGGGCGTCGCCCGGGGCGACGGCCGCGGCGTCGCGCACGATGGTCCCGTCGGCCGCACGCACGATGGCGTAGCCGCGCTCGAGGGTCGCACCGGGACCGAGGACCGTCAGCGCGGTGCGCGCGCCGTCGACCGCGCTCCGGGCCGCCGCCACCCGCGTCGCCACGAGCCTGGGCAGGGCCTCGGCGGCGCCGTCGAGCACCAGCCGCTCGCGGGCCAGCCGCGCGGTCACGGCGCGGGTCGCCCGATCGAACAGCAGTCCGACCTGCTCGCGCGCCGCGGCGAGCCGCGTGGCGGGGTCGACCCGGTCGAGCGCTCGCCGCTCGACCGCCAGGTCGCGCGACGCCTGGGCCAGCCGCCGGGCCGTGGCCGCGCTCAGGCGATCGGCCGCGCGGCGCAGCGCGGCTGCCATCTCGGCCTGGTCGGGCACGACGACCTCGGCCGCCGCCGACGGGGTGGGTGCCCGGACATCGGCGGCGAGATCGGCCAGCGTGACGTCGACCTCGTGCCCGACGCCGCACACGACGGGCCACGGGTGATCGACCACCGCGCGCGCGACCCGCTCGTCGTTGAACGCCCACAGGTCCTCGAGCGACCCGCCGCCGCGGGCCAGGATGGTCACCCCCGGGGCCTCCCCTCCCCGACCGGCGCCGATCAGGCCCTGCGCGTAGCGCTCGACCCGCCGGAAGGCCGACACGATGCTCGCCGGCGCGTCCTCGCCCTGCACGGCAGCCGCGACGAGGATGACCTGCACGAGGGGCCAGCGACGGGCCAGCACGTGCGAGATGTCGCGCCATACCGCGCCCGACGGCGACGTGATCACGGCGATCGTGCGCGGCCGCGACGGAAGGGGGCGCTTGCGCGAGGTGGCGAACAGGCCCTCCGCGGCGAGGCGCGCCTTCGTCTGCTCGAAGCGCAGGGCGAGGTCGCCGAAGCCCGCCGGCTGGACGGCGTCCACGTACAGCTGGAGCGCCCCGGTCGGCTCATACAGGTCCATCCGGCCGTGGACGACGATGCGCAGACCGGCCTGGGCCTCGAAGGCCGACCGGACCCGGTCGTCGCGGAACCACACGCACTGGAGCTGGTTGCGCTCGTCCTTGAGGCTGAAGTAGGCGTGCCCCGCGGACGACACGGTGACGCGGCCGACCTCGCCCTCGACCCACAGGTCGGTCAGGCGCGGCTCCGAGCGCAGGGCCCCCTTCACGACGCGGGTGACCTCGCTGACGCCGAGGACGTGCAGCCCGAACGTGCCCGGCGCGCGCGCTGCGGCCGCGGGCTCGGTCATGTCAGACGCGGGTCTGGTACTCGCCGGTCCGGGTGTCGACGCGGATCGTGTCACCGATCTCGACGAAGATGGGCACCGTGACGACGAGGCCCGTCTCGGTCGTCGCGCTCTTGCGCGCCCCGGACTGCGTATCGCCGGCGAAGCCGGGCTCGGTGTCGGTGACGGCCAGGTCCACGGAGACCGGCAGCTCCACCCCGATCGTCTCGCCCTGGTACGAGGTGCGGTCCAGGGTCATCCCGTCCTTCAGGTACTGGGCCGTGTCCCCGAGCATCTCGCGCGTCAGCGCGAACTGGTCGTACGTGTCGGTATCCATGAAGTGGAAGTCGTCGCCGTCGCGGTACAGGAACTGCACCGGGCGCTTCTCCATCGAGGCGCGCGGCCACTTGGTGCCCGCCTGGAACGAGCGCTCCACGGTCTGCCCGCGCTTGATGTTGCGCAGCGTGATGCGGACCTGGGCCGACCCGCGGCCCATCTTGATGTGGTGGTAGTCGAGGATCTGCCAGAGCTCGCCGTCGAGCTCGATGGCGACGCCCTTCTTCAACTCGCCGGTGCTGATCATGTCGGGGTGGGCTCCTGGGCGGCACGCACGGCGATGACGCCGCGGGTCGGGACGGGGTGTGGCGGCCATTCTAGCCGCCCCGCTACCATCGCTCGCGTGACCGCCATCGATCCCGTCCTGCTCGCGGCGCCGCCGCGCATCGACCCGGCCCGCGCCGTCGACGTGGCCCGGACCGCCTTCGGCATCGACGCCGTGGCGGTGCGCGACCTCGGCAGCGAGCGCGATCGGGCGTTCCTCCTCCTCGACGCCGCGGGCGCCGGCCTGGCGGTCGTGAAGGTCAGCAACACGGCCGAGGACCCGGCCACACTCGACATGGAGGCCGAGGCGGTGGTGCATGCCGCCCGGGTCGATCCCGGGCTGCCCCTGGCCGTCCCGCGGGCCACGTCCGACGGCGCGCGACGGGTCGCCATCGAGAGCGACGAGGGCATCCACCACGTGCGCGCCTACGACGTGCTGCCCGGCCGTGGTCGGAGCGATCCACGCGACCTGCCCGACGCCGCCTTCGTGGGCTGGGGCGAGACGACCGCCCGGATCGGTCGGGCGCTGCGCGGCTTCATGCATCCCGCGGCCGTGCGCTCGATGCTGTGGGACGTCCAGCACGCCAGCCGGACGCGCGACTTCCTGCCGACCATCGGGGACCCCGAACAGCGGGCCATCGTCGAGCGCACGCTCGACCGGTTCGAGACCGTGATCGCGCCCGTCTGGCCGTCGCTTCGCGCCCAGGTCATCCATGCCGACCTGACCACCGACAACACGCTGGTGGACGTCGACGGCCGGATCACCGGGATCGTCGACTTCGGCGATATGTCCCACTCCGCGCTCATCACCGACATCGCCAGCGCGCTCGACTCGATCGTCAGCGACCGGCCTCCGCGCGACCTGCCGCGCCTGATGCGGCTGTACCTCGACGGCTACGAGCGGATCACGCCGCTCGAGGACGAGGAGCTGCGCCTGACCGGCGATCTGCTCGCCGCCCGGGCCGCCATCACCATCGCGATCTCGTGCTGGCGGGCCGGCCAGGGACTGGAGGACCCGGCCTTCGCCGGGCGCTACAACGCGGCCGTGGCCCGGACCATCGTGGCCCTCGAGGCCATCGGGTACGAGGCGATCGCGCGGCGCATGAGCGGGTCCCCGGCCGCCGCCGGGGCCGGGCGACGCCAGGGCGGCACGGCGGAGCTCATCCACCGGCGCGACGCGGCGCTGGGCCCGGCCCTCGAGCCGCTGAGCTACGCGACGCCGCTGCACCTGGAGCGCGGCGAGGGCACCTGGCTCATCGATACCGCCGGTCGGCGCTACCTCGACGCCTACAACAACGTCCCGTCGGTGGGCCACGGGCACCCGCGCGTGACGAGCGCCATCGCCCGCGCGGCCCGGCGCCTCAACACCAACCTGCGCTACCTCCACGACGACGCGGTCGAGCTCGCGGAGCGGCTCATCGCGACGCTGCCCGACGGGCTCGACACGGTCCTCTTCGTGAACTCGGGCTCCGAGGCGAACGACCTCGCCTGGCGCCTGGCCACGACCGCGACCGGGGCGCGCGGCGGCCTGTGCACGGCGTTCGCCTACCACGGCATCAGCGAGGCCATCGCCCCACTGTCGCCGGAGTCGTGGCCGGGCGGTCGGCAGCCGGACCACGTCGAGACGTGGGCGACGCCCGACGCGCTGCGCGGGACGGCGCTCGACGGCGAGCCCTTCGCGGACGCCCTGGCCCGCCTGCGCGGTCGCGGCATCGAGCCGGCTGCGATCATCCTCGACGGCGCCCTGACCAGCGACGGCTACCCGGTCCCCGATCCGGCGCTCGTGCGCGGCTGGGCCGAGGCGGCCAGGGCCGCCGGTGCGCTGTGGATCGCCGACGAGGTCCAGGGCGGCCACGGCCGGACGGGCGCGGGCCTCTGGTCGTTCGAGCGGTTCGGGATCGTGCCGGACCTCGTGACCCTGGGCAAACCGATGGGCAACGGCCACCCGGTCGGGGCCGTCGTGACCCGGCGCGACCTCGTCCGGCACTTCGCCGAGGAGACCGTCTTCTTCAGCACGTTCGGCGGCAATCCCGTGGCCGCGGCCGCATCGCTGGCCGTGCTGGACGTCCTGGACGACGAGCGGCTGGTGGCCCGTGCCGCCGACATCGGGGAGCGGCTCCGTGCCGCCATCCGCGCGACGGCCGCCGGCGACGCGCGCATCGCCGACGTGCGGGGCATCGGCCAGGCGACGGGCGTCGAGGTCGTCCGCCCCGATGGCTCGCTCGCGCCGGACCGCGCCACGACCGCGGCCATCCGCGAGGGCCTGCGCGATCGCGGGGTGCTCGTGGGTACGGCCGGTGCCGCCGGCAACGTGCTCAAGATCCGGCCGCCGCTGGTGTTCGGGCCGGCCGAGGTGGACGTCTTCGCCCGGGCCTTCGGCGAGGTCCTGTCCGACGCGCCGACCGCCCCCTCTCGCTAGCCGACGACCATGACCTCGCGCGGGAACGCCGTCAGGCGCTCGACCCGCCCGGCGGCGGCATCGAGCAGGACGAGGTCCTCGATGCGCACGCCGGTCTCGCCCGCCAGGTAGACCCCGGGTTCGACCGAGAAGACCGTCGGGCTGGGCAGCGGGGTGTCCGGGGCCGACGGCCCCAGTGACGGCGCCTCATGCGTGGCCAGGCCGATGCCGTGCCCCGTGCCGTGCCCGAAGTGCTCGCCATGCCCGGCCGCGCTGATGACGGCCCGGGCGGCCGCGTCCAGCGCCCGACCGCTGGGCAGGGCCGCGCCGTCGGCCCGAGCGCTCGCGACCGCCGCCTGGAGCGCCTCGATCGCCGCGGCCTGGGCTCGTGCCACGAGCTCGTGGACGGCGAGGTCGCGCGCGGTCGGCTCCCCCACGAAGAGGGTCCGGGTCATGTCGCTGCGATAGCCGGCGACCTGGGCGCCGAAGTCGAACAGGAGGACCTCGCCGTCGCGGACCGGCCGCGGACCCGGCGCCCCGTGGGGCAGGGCCGCTTCCGGGCCGCTCAGGCAGGCGACGTCGAAGGCGAGTGCCTCGGCGCCGCCGGTGCGCATCAGCCACTCGAGGCGCAGGGCCAGCTCGGCCTCGGTCACGCCCGGCCGGATGTCCGGCAGGAGCGCGGCCAGGGCCCGGTCGGCGACGGCGCAGGCGGCCGCGATGCGCTCCACCTCGGCCGGCTCCTTGGTGGCCCGGTCACCCTCCACCCAGCCCTCGACCGGCACGAGGACGACCTCCGGGGCGGCGGCGGCCAGGCGGGTCCAGACCGCGTGCGACACGAACCCGGCCTCCACGCCGACCCGGCGCGCGCCGAGCGACGCGCACAGCGCTCCCCACCGTTCGGCCAGGTTCCCGTAGACGGCCTCGAGGCGGGCCTCGGGCGCCTCCCGAGCGGCCTGGATGGTGTAGCGCGAGTCGGCCAGGACGACGACCTCGTCCTCCCCGACGAGGAACTGCCCGGAACTGCCCGCGACCGTCTCCTCGCCCTCCCCGAGGGTGAAGCCGGTCAGGTAGCGCATGTGCTCGCGGCGGACCCCGAAGTAGGCGTCGATGCCCGCCTCCGCGAAGCGCGCCCGGAGGCGGCCGAGCCGCGATGGACGGGCGGCGGCGTCGGCGGCGGCCCAGCCGGCCAGACGGGTCGCGTCGGGTGGTGGAGCGAATTCGGCCGGCACCGGGAGACCGGGCCGGGCCCTGTCGGGACGCGCGCCCCGTTCGCCCATCAGGAGTAGCCGTACTCGCGGCGGTTCCTGTTGTGCTCGTCGAGTGACTTGGCGAAGACGTGCGTGCCGCCGCTGTCCGGGACGGCCAGGAAGTAGATGTACTTGTCGGTCGTGTCCGGAGCCAGGGCCGCGTCGATCGACGACAACTGGGGCGTGCAGATCGGGCCCGGGATGAGCCCGGCCTGGGTGTAGGTGTTGTACGGGACGAGCGGCTCCGGCAGCTCCAGCTCGGCCAGCGGGACCTCCGGCACGGTCCAGAACACGTAGCGCTGCCAGTCCCCGAACGGCGTGTCGGCGAGGGCCGCGCTGTCGGCCGCCCAGATCACCGTCGGGTCCGCGTTGAGCAGGCCGGGCTTGACCCCCGCGATCCGATCGATGCGGTTCTGGTAGACGCCGGCGATGAGCGGCCGCTCCTCGTCGAGGACCGCCTCGCGCTCGACGATGGAGGCGAGGGTCAGGACCTGGTAGAAGGTCAGGCCGCGCTCCTCCGGGACCGCCAGGCGCTCCTCGCCGACGGCCGCGATGAACCGGTCGAGCATCAGGCGGATCAGCTCATCGGGCGTCGTGTCGGGCAGGACCCGATAGCCGGCCGGCCACAGGAATCCCTCGAGCGACGCTCCCTCCGGGGCGTCGGCGAGGACGTCGCCCAGCCATGGGTAGTCGGCGATCAGCGACGCCGGCGGTGCACTGGCCAGCTCGTAGAACTCGCGCGGGTCCATCTCGAGGTCGTCGAGCGTCTGGAGTTTGGCCGTGACCTGCTCCAGGCGCAGACCCGTCCGCAGGTCGATATCGACGTACTTGATCTGCTCGGGCTCCAGCAGGGCGGTGACGACCTCGTCGGGCGTCATGGTGCCGCGCAGGATGAAGTTGCCGGCCTGGAGCGACCCGGTCAGGCCGCGTTCGCTGGCGATGAACAGGAAGGCCCGGTCGTCGGCGATGAGGCCCATATCCTCGAGCCGCCGCGCGATGGAGGTGGCGGTGTCGCCGGGGGCGACCGTGAAGCCGACCTGCTCCTCGTCATCGGACGCGGGATCGGTCAGCGCCTCACCCAGGTCCTTGCGCACGATCTCGGCCACGAACGGGATGTTCCACGCTCCCGGGTTGTCGGACGCCCAGGCGAGCACGGCCCCGTCCAGGATCGGACGCAGGATGGTCAGGCTCATCCCGAGCACGACGGCGGCCAGCACGAGGCTGAACACCAGGAACTTGATGAGGCCGAGGATGCCGCTCCCGCCGCGTTCGGGGGACCTGCGACCCCGTCCGCGCTCGACGTCGCGCCGGGCCGGCTCGAAGTCGACCGGCTCGTACTCCGTGGCGTAGGCGTCCTCGACGTACGGCCGGGCAGGCGGCCGGCGCCGGTCGTGCGGGTCTCGAGGGCGTCCACCGGAGCGGATGGTCATGCGCTGGTCTCCGTGGTGGGGCTGGCGGGCCGACGGGCGAGCAGGGCGTCCTCCAGGATGATGGCCGCCGCCTCTCGGTCCACGCGGGCCCGGTAGGCGTCGCGCTGGGTCTTGCTGGGTGGGCCCCCGGAGCGGCCGCGGCGCATCGGGCCGAGGCGCGATCCGGCGACGTGGCTGGTCAGGCGCTCATCCTGCCACGTCCAGGCGATGCGCACCCCGCGCGCCGCGAGGGCCGCCTCGACCGCCGCCACCCAGGCCCGCGTGATGGCCGCCTGCGGCCCCTCGGTCCCGGACGCCTCGAGCGGGAGCCCGACCACGATCTCGGCCACGGCATGCTCGTTGACGAGCGCCTGCAGGGCGTCCGCATCGGCCGCTTCGGATCGCGCCCGCCGGAGCGTCACCAGCGGCCGCGCGCCGTGACCGTCCGCCTCCGCGACGGCCACGCCGACCCGACGCTCGCCGACGTCCAGCCCCAGGATGCGCCCGGTCACGATCCGGGCTCCTGGATGGTGACCGACAGGCGGCCGTCGAGGGTCGGGATCGTCGCCACCCAGTCCGGCCATACCCGCACGCTCGCCGTGCCGTACGTGTCGAGGATGGCCTGGGCGTCCGCGAGCGGGAGACCCCGGATCCGCTCGGCGATGACCGCCGGGTCCAGCACCGCCACCTGGCGCGCGGTCGTGCGGACCGGGAAGGTGATCCTGGCGCCGGCCACGACCGCCGGGTCCACACTGACCTCGCTCGACCCCTCGATGAGTCGGAAGCCGTCGGACACGCTGGCGGCCAGGCGCGCCTCGGCGATGGCCTGCAGCGGCGCGGTGTCGACCGCCAGGACGCTGCCGGTGAGGCTGCCGCCGAGGTCGAAGGTGGGCGCCTCGGTCCCGACCAGGGTCTCGACGTCGACGGACCACTCCGGCTCCCCCGGCGAGGCCGTCTCGGGGAAGACCGTCACGGCGTCCGGTGCGATGTCCGGGTCGTCGAGGCGGGCCGCGAAGTCGGCCTCCAGGCGCGTGGCCAGGGCCAGCTGCGCCGCCTGCACGTCCTCCTCCGACACCCGCGCGAAGGTCTCGCGCGCCCCGCCGGTCGTCTCGTCCGGGTTGGTGACCTTGAGGAAGATCGGCTCCTCGCCACGGGGGACGGTCGTGATCGCGTTCGGCTGGACGTTGCCCTCCGGACCTGGGTCCACGGCGGTCACCGTCACGCTCGCGAACGACGGCCGGATCATGAGCCCGACCAGCGTGGCCGCCGCGATCGTGACCGAACGGTCCGTCCGGAAGCGGGTCCCGTTGTTCGTGCTCACGATCGCGCCCTCGGTGATCGTGTTCGAGGTGGTCGGGTCCCGGTTCTCGAAGCGGACGAGGCCGGTCGCCGCGGTCTCCTCCACGCGCTCGCCGGTCGCGGCGAAGGTGCCGCTCGCCTCGACGCTGACGACGATCGGCTGGGCCGGCAGGATGCCGGCGTCGACGTCCGGTTCGCTGACGTCCGTCCGGGCCTCCGCGCGGAAGGCGAGCGGGCCGATGATCTCCTCGCGCGGCGTCACGACGACCTCGGCCGACGGCAGGAGCAGGTACGCCCCCACGCCGCCGACCACGACCGCGAGGGCGAGGAGCAGGATCCCGGCGACGATCGGCGTCGCGACCCTCGGCCGGCCTCCCGCCAGCGCGCCGGGCCGTCCTGGACCGGGTCGGACGCGCGGCTCCGCGGGCCGCGAGCCGGACCCGGGGGCCGCCCCGCCCACCGCCCCGCCGGAGCGCACCGTCCGTGTCGTGGCGCCCGACACGAGGTCCGCCGCCTCGCCAGCTCCGCGGCCGTCGACGTCCGCCGAGGGGGGCGCAACGGGGCCCGCGGCTCGCCCCGCTCGCCGCGGGCGCTCGGGTGGCGGCGATGGGCCGTCGTCCGTCGCGGGGGCGGACGGCGCCGCCGGCGCGACGGCCGCCTCGACCTGGGCGGCGGTCCCCTCGGCCTCGAGCGCGCCCTCGTACTCCTGGATCGTGGCGTAGACCGGGAGCCCGGCCGACGCGGCCAGGGCCCGGGTGGCGGCATCGCCGGCGATGATCGACAGGCGCTTCTCGTGGGTCAGCGCGTCGCGGGCGAGGAGCCGGAAGTTGATGCGCGACGTGGCCACCCGCGACCCGTACGGGAGCACGACGGCGACGCGGCGCTCCTCGACCGTGCGGATGCGCGTCGCCGCCGAGGTGATCTCGTCATCGATGTCGAGGTAGATGACGCCGGCGGCCACGTCAGACCTTCATGGCGCGCAGCACGCGCCGAAGCGCAACGTCGAGCGGGTCCTCGGTCGTCTGCAGCTCGATCGCCTGGAAGGCCAGACCGAGCGGCGTCACGTCCTGCTGGTCCACCAGCAGCTCGGTCGCGTCGATGACCGTCTCGATCAGCTCGGGAGCCATGATCGTGACCTCGGGCGGACGGGCGAACGGCATCCGCTTCCAGAACGACTCGGCGGCCAGCGCCGCGTGGATCTCCGGCAGGCGCGACCCGCCGCCGCACAGGTAGATCCGGCCGGGCAGCAGGTCGCCTCCGGACAGCTCCTCCATGACCAGCTCCACCCCGGCGGCCCACACCCGGACGTCGTCGCCGACGATGCTGGCCACGTCGCTGCGCCGCTCGACCTCGAGGCCGCGAGCGTAGTCGACCTTGAGCGCCTCGGCCCGCGGGAAGGGCAGGTCGAGCCGGTCGGCCAGCGACTTGGTGAAGGCCCGTCCGCCCAGCGCGAACATGCGCGTGCCCTCGATGCCGCCCTGGCGGACGAGCGCCACGTCGGTCGTCCCGCCGCCGACGTCGACGAACAGGGCCCCGGCCTGGCGGATCAGATCCGGGCCCATGACCCGCGCCACGGCGTACGGCTCGGCGACGATCTCGAGCAGCTCCAGATCCAGCTGGCTGGCCACGCTCTGGAGCGCGCCCAGGTGGACCAGCGGGGCGAACGCGTTGAAGATCCCGATCTTGACGTGGCGGCCCTGGAAGCCGACCGGGTTGGTCAACGCGTAGCCGTCGATCGCGGCGCCCGTGACCGCGGCGTGGACCAGGCGCACGTCGACGTGCGGTAGGCCGGTCTCCCAGGTGATCGCCCGCTCGGCCTCGCGCAGCGCCTCGCGCTGGACGTTGTCGATGAGCTTCTGGAGCTCCTGCTCGGTGATCGGCTGGTCCGGACGCTTGCGCTCCTGGCTGTGGGTGGTGGTGAAACCCTTGACCAGCTCCCCGGCGATGCCGATCACCACCTGGGTCGGGCGGAAGCCGGCCATCTCCTCGGCCTCCTGGAGCGCCACGGCGCAGTTGTCCACGACGGCGGCGATGTCGGCCACGGTCCCCGACTGCATGTGCGACAGCCCCTGGCGCTTGCGGCCGACGCCCCGCACGGTCCCCTGGCCGGCCTCGTCGATCTCGAACACGAGCGCCTTGGCGAACTCGGTGCCGACGTCCAGCGCGGTGCACGCGGCGAGGGCCTCGCCCTCGTCGCGCTGCCAGATGCGCCGCCAGAAGGCCATCAGGCCTCCTGCACCAGCGCGGACCGGATGACGGCCAGCGCCTCGTCCAGTCCGTCCCGTCGGGTGCCCTTGCCCTGGGCCATCTCCGGCCGGCCGCCACCCCTGCCGTCGAGGTGGGGCATCGCGGCCCGGACCAGGTCGCCGGCCGCGACCCCGCCTGCAACCAGGTCGTCGGACACGGCCACGAACAGCTGGGGCTCGTCCGCGTCGAGGGCGAGCGCGATGACCCCCGACGGCAGCGCCGTGCGGACCTCCCTGGCGGCCGCCTTGAGCGCCTCCATCGAGGGGTACGGCAGGGCCCGCGCGACGAGCCGGCGCCCCCCGACGTCCTCCGCCGCCGCGGCCAGATCGCGCGGTCGCGGGAGCGTCCCACCGGCGCCGGCCTTGAGCCGCCGCTTCGCCTCGCGCAGCTCCTCCTGCAGGGCGGCGATGCGGTCCTCGATGGCGTCGATCCCCTGCGCGCCGACCGCGGCCGCGACGCGCTCGAGGGTCTCCGCCCGCTCGCGCGCGAGTCGATCCGCCGCCGCCCCCGTGACGGCCTCGATCCGTCGGGTCCCGGAGCCGATGCTGGCCTCCTTGACGATAGCGAAGCCGCCGACCTGGCCGCTCGCCCGGCAGTGGGTGCCCCCGCACAGCTCGAAGCTGTAGCCCTCGATGCGGATCGTGCGCACCGTGTCGCCGTACTTCTCGTCGAAGAACGCGTCGGCCCCGGCCGCGATGGCGTCGGCCATGGGCAGGAACGCGATGGTGACCGGGCGATCGTCGCGGATGACGGCGCGGACCTCGTCCTCGATGGCCCGCTTCTCGTCGTCGGTCAGCGCCCGGTCGAACGGGAAGTCGAAGCGGAGGTAGTCCGGCGTGACCAGCGAGCCGTGCTGCCGCGCGCGGTCGCCGACGACGTTGCGCAGGGCCCGGTGGAGCAGGTGCGTGCCGGTGTGGTTGCGCATCGTGTGGGCGCGCCGCTCGGCGTCGACCACGGCGTCGACCGTCTCCCCGACGCGGATCCGCCCGTGGAGCGTGCCGCGATGGACGATGAGCCCGGGCACGGGGCGCTGGGTGTCGGTCACGGTGAACAGGTCGCTGCCGCCGTCCGCCTCGCGGATGGTGCCGCGATCGCCGATCTGGCCGCCGCCTTCCGCGTAGAACGGCGTGCGGTCGAGGACCAGCTCGGCCTCGCCGTGGCCGGTCAGCTCGTCGTACTCCATACCGTCCCGGACGATCGCCACCACCCGCCCGGCGGCGGTGGTCGTCTCGTAGCCGAGGAACGCGGTCTCGCCGGCGACCCGCGTGGCGATCGCGGCGTACAGCGCGGTCGCCTCGGCGTGCCTGGACAGCTGCGCCCTGGTCCCGGATCGGCTTCGCTCGCGCTGCTCCGCGAGCGCCGCGTCGAAGCCGGCCCGGTCCACCGCCACGCCGTACTCGGCGGCCAGCTCGACGGTGAGATCGACCGGGAACCCGTACGTGTCGTGCAGCTTGAACGCGACCGCGCCGTCGAGCACGGGGGCGTCCGCCCCGAGGTCCTCGGCCCGCCGCCCGATGACCCGCTCCGCCCCGGTCAGCGGGATGAGCGCCTCCTCCAGGTGGACCGTGCCGGCGTCGAGGGTCCGCGCGAACTGGGCCTCCTCGCGCGCGATCGCGGCCAGGATCTCGTCTCGCCGCTCGACCAGGTGGGGGTAGGCCTCGGCCATGACGTCGATCACGACCGCGGCCGTCTGGGCCATGAACGGCTCCCGCCGCCCGAGCAGGCGGCCGTGGCGCACGGCCCGGCGCAGGATGCGGCGCAGGACGTAGCCCCTCCCTTCATTGCTGGGGAGGACGTCGTCCGCGATCAGGAATGTGACGGCCCGCGAGTGATCGGCGATGACCTGGTAGCTGAAGCGCTCCTGCTCGAACGCGTCGGGGTCGTGGCCGAGCAGCTCGCGCATGCGGGCGTGGATCGGCACGAACAGGTCGGTGTCGTAGTTGGTCGGCACCTGCTGGAGGACGCTGGCCAGCCGCTCCAGGCCCATCCCGGTATCGACGCCCGGCGCCGGAAGCGGCGTCAGCGACCGATCCGGATGGAGCTCGAACTCCATGAACACGAGGTTCCAGATCTCGAGCCAGCGCGGGCAGTGCTCGCTGTGGTCCGGCACGCACTCGGGGCCCTCGCTCAGGTGGGCGCCGCGATCGAAGTGGATCTCGCTGCACGGCCCGCTCGGGCCGATGTCGGCCATCCGCCACCAGTTCTTCTCGTCGCCCGCCGGGAAGTCGCCCCAGCGCACGAGCCGTTCGGACGGCAGGCCGATCTCGTCGCGCCACGTGTCGTAGGCCAGGTCGTCGGTGGTGTAGGTGGTCGCCGCCAGGCGGTCGGCCGGGATGCCCAGGTCGCGGGTCAGGAAGTCCCACGCCCAGAGGATGGCCTCGCGCTTGAAGTAGTCGCCGAAGCTCCAGTTGCCGAGCATCTCGAACAGCGTGTGATGGCGTGGCGTGCGCCCGACCTCCTCGAAGTCGTTGTGCTTGCCGGCCACCCGCAGGCAGCGCTGGTAGTCCACCGCCCGGGTGTAGTCGCGCGACTCGGCGCCGGTCAGGGCGTCCTTGAACTGGACCATGCCGCTGTTCGTGAACAGCAGCGTCTGGTCGCCGGCGGGCACGAGACTGGCGCTCGGGACGATCGTATGGCCGCGCTCGGCGAAGTAGTCGAGGAAGCGGCGCCGGATCTCGGCCGCGGGCAGCGACACGATGCGCGGATCGGGGGACACGGTGGGGGTGGACATCGGCGGCAATGGTAGCGGAGCGTGCCCGGCGAGCGAGCCCGGGCCGATGGCTAGGAGCGGGACCGGCGGGTGAGCCGCACCCACAGCCGCGACCCGGCGATGATCGCCCCGAGCAGCGCCCCGATGGTCAGCCCGCGCAGGAAGCGGGCGGTGGTCGGCTCGTCGCTCATGCCCGACCCCGCCGGCGCAGCAGCGGCCCGTCCGGCCCCAGCACGGCCACCACCGACACGATGGCGATGCCGGCCCAGGCCACGACCGACGCACCCACGAGGTGGTAGTCGCCCAGGACGACGACCTCCAGCCCGAGCCGGTCCGCCAGCGAGTCGCCGGCCCATGCGCCGAGGATCGCGCCCGCGGCCAGGAGCGGCAGGCGGCCTCCCGCCGAGCCACGGATGAGCACCGCCAGCGCGGTGTGGAACGTGCCCACCAGGACCGACAGGACGAGGGCCGTCTCCACGCTCAGGCGGTCGCGCCGACCGCGGGGCGAGCCACGGCGTCGGCAGCGGGGTCGGCATCCGTCACGCTGGGCGCCGCGAGCCGGGCGATCCGACCGCCGCCGAGCACCTCGTCGCCGGTCGCGTCGTCGTACAGCACGGCCGCCTGCCCGGGCGCCGCGGCCCAGACCGGCTGGTCGGTCGCGACCCGGTAGCGGCGCTTCCCGACCGGCCGCACCGTGGCCGGCACCGGACGAGCCCGGTGGCGGACCCGGACGGTGGCACGGAACGCGGCGCGCGGCTGGTCCGGGTCGATGAACGATGCGCGCTCGAGGTCGAACGCGGTGACCTCGAGATCCTCGCGCCGGCCGAGCTGGATCGTGTTCGACGCCGGATCGATGCGGGCGACGTAGCGCGGCTCCCCGACGGCGACCCCCAGGCCGGAGCGCTGACCGACGGTGTAGGCCGCGATGCCGCGGTGCTCCCCCACCCGCGCGCCGTCCACGTCCACGAGCGGCCCGGGATCGGGCGTCCAGCCGGCGCGCTCGCGGAGGGCGTCGCGGTAGTCCCCGCCGGGCACGAAGCAGATCTCCTGGCTCTCCGGCTTGTCGGCGGTCACGAGGCCGAGCGCGCGGGCGACGGCCCGGACCTCCGGCTTGGTCAGCTCACCCAGCGGGAACCGGGCGTGCTCGAGCTGATCGGCCCGCAGCCCGTAGAGGAAGTAGGTCTGGTCCTTGTCCTCGTCGCGCGCCCGATGCAGTCGGGCCCGGCCGTCGGCGCCGACGACCCGGCGCGCATAGTGCCCGGTGGCGACCGCCTCGCACTCGTACAGGTGGCGCGCCCGACCGAGCAGCGCCCCGAACTTCACGTACGTGTTGCAGTCCACGCACGGGCTCGGGGTCGATCCGCCGAGGTACGCGTCCAGGAACGGGGCGATCACCCCGGCGTCGAACTCGCGCTCGAGGTTCATCACGTAGAACGGGATGCCGAGCTGGGCGGCGACCCGGCGGGCGTCGTCGGCGGCGTCGAGCGAGCAGCAGCTCTTGCGGAACTCAGCGTACGTGTCGGCGACGTCGTGCAGGCGCATCCACACGCCGACGACCTCGTGGCCCTGCTCGTGCAGCAGCGCGGCCGCCACCGACGAGTCCACTCCGCCCGACATCGCGACGAGGATGCGGCTCACGCGTGGACTCCCTGGCCGAGCGGGTCGGCCGCCACGGCCGCACTCGCCACGCGCATCGAGGCCAGCACGCGCGGGACGACCGCGACGGCCGTGTCGACCTCGTCGTCGGTCGTGGGGCGGCCGAGCGACAGGCGCAGCGCGCCGCGTGCCTCGTCGTCCGGGTAGCCCATCGCGGTCAGCACGTGGCTGACCTCGGTCGAGCCCGTGGTGCAGGCCGAGCCGACCGACGCGGCGATCCCCTCGAGGTCGAGTGACAGGGCCACCGCCGTGCCGTCCGTGCCGCGAGCGACGATCGACACGAGCCCGGGCAGGCGCTCGACGGGGTGGCCCGTGGCCTCGACCCCATCGACCGCGAGGAGCGCCGCCCGCAGGCGGTCGGCCTGGGCGCGCAGCCGCGTCACCGTCTCGGCCCGCTCGGCGCAGGTCAGCTCGTACGCAGCGGCCAGCCCGACCGCGCCCGCCACGTTCTCCGTCCCGGCCCGGCGATGGCGCTCCTGCGTCCCGCCGTGCTGCTGGGCGAGGAGGTGGGTCCCGTGCCGGATCCACAGGGCGCCGACGCCCTTGGGCCCCTCGAACTTGTGCGCACCGAGCGACACGAGGTCGGCGCCGAGCTCGCGCACGTCCAGGTCGACGTACGGCGCCGCCTGGACCGCATCGACGTGCAAGAGGATCCCCTTGCGCCCCCGGACCCGCTCCGCGATGGCCGCGATCGGCTGGATCGTGCCGACCTCGTTGTTGGCGAGCATGATCGAGGCGAGGACGGTCCGGTCCGTCAGGGCGGCCTCGAACTGGTCCGGGTCCACGCGGCCATAGCGGTCGACCGGGACCTCGACGACCTCGAACCCGAACTTCTCCAGGTAGCGCAGCGTGTGCCCGACCGCGTGGTGCTCGACGGTCGAGGTGACGATGCGATGTCCGCGCGCCTTGCCCGCCCACGCTCCGCCCTTGAGGGCGAGGTTGTTCGCCTCGGTCCCACCGGACGTGAAGACGACCTCGCGAGCCTCGGCGTTCAGCGAACGCGCGAGGCGCTCGTGGGCGTCGTCGAGCGCGGCCCGGGCCGCCCGCCCGAAGCTGTGGGCCGACGAGGGGTTGCCGAACGCCTCGCCGAGGTAGGGCAGCATCGCGTCCAGGACCTCGCGCCGGAGCGGGGTCGTGGCCGCGTGGTCGAGATAGATCGCCATCGGCGGGATTGTACGCCGCATGCCCGGCGGCCCAGCCGGCGGGCCGTCCGGGCCTACGGGCCGAACGAGCGGCGCAGGAAGGCGGCCATCTGCTCGCGCGTGACCGGGTCGCGCGGACAGAACGCCCGGGGCCCGCAGCCACCGGTGAGACCCGCCGCCGCAAGCCGGTCGATGGCGGCCTCGCCGGTGGCGCCGTCGTAGGTGAGCATGAACCGGAACTGTGCCCAGCCCTGCTCGCTGATCGAGCGGGCGAGGCGGTGGTTCCGCTTCAGGTTGGCGACCGCGAGATCCTCGATCCCTATCACCGCGTGACGTCGCACGAGGTTGGTCGAGGCCTCGTGCAGGAAGTTGCTGCGCTGGTTGGCAACACTCGCGTGCAACCGCGCCCGCTCCGCCTGGCGCTTGACCATGCGGACCGATCTGCGCGCGTGCTTCTCCACCTTGACTGCTCGAGCGATGACGACCAGCCCAGCCCGGCGGTCGCGCCGGCGCATCCGCGCCGTCCGCACACCGTCGCGGACGTTGCGCTGACGGGCGATGCCGCGATCGAGCGCCGCGAGGCGGTCGGAAGCCCGCTCGAGCGGCCTGGGCGACTCGATCCGGCGGCCGTCGGAGCAGACCGCGAAGGTGGTGATCCCAAGATCGATCCCGATGACCGAGCCGGTCCGCGCGACAGGTTCCGGTACCTCGAGCGCGGTCGCGAACGAGACGAACCAGCGACCGGCCTCCTCCGCGACGGTCGCCATGCCGATCGTGCGGCCGGCCAGCCGCGGTGTCGGGTCCTCCTTGACCCGGATGGCGCGGATCCCGGGCAGGAAGACGTGACCCGCGTCGAGCGGGCGTGCGGCCTGGCAGCGGAACGAGGTGCGGCTCCGGTCACGGCTCTTGAACCGGGGGTAGCCGACCCGCCGGCCGGCCTTGCGAACCGCGAAGAAGGTGGTGAATGCGCGGTCGAGGTCGCGCAGTGCCTGCTGAGCGACGGTCCGAGGAACCTCATCCGACCAGGGGAGGACATCCGCTCGGACCCGGGTCCACTCCGCCGACAGTTCCTTGGTCGACAGCGAGAAGACCCTCTCGCCGCGCTCCGTGGCCGGCTTGACGACCGTCTCGTAGTGTTCATTCTGGCGCTCGAGACCCCAGTTGTAGACCTTCCGCGGCAGTGCTGCGTACGAGAACAACGCCGACCTCTGGGCCGGCGTTGGATCGAGTTCCACGCGGACCGCGCGCCGATCGAGCATCCCAGATGCTCGGCGTCAGCCCTGCTGCGTCAACCGGATAGGCATAGGCACCGCAACTACACGACGCGGATCTACCTGTGCGAGGCGAGTCGACGATCGATGAGCGAGGACGTCAACGTCCTGAGACGAGCGCTCTCGATTCGACGCAGCCAACGCTCTATCTCGCTTCGGCGAAACGATGCGGGCCACTCGGTCTCCGGCAGCCGCGCGTTGGCGTGACCCGCCGCGACGGACAGGTACGCCCAATCGAAGAGCGCTTTCTCCGCTGTAGCCATCGGATAGCCGCGCTGATCGTTGAAACCGCCGAAGAGAACGATCGGAACGCGGTGGATCCGAAAACGCCCACGCCCCGAGCGGATCGCCCGAGGTTCACCGACGGACACGGCGTGAATCTCGTTGGGCACCTGCTCGATGATCCCGAGGGTGTACAGCGCAGACACGTGAGACACGTAGGCCGGATACGGCGCCGTGATCTCCGCAGCCAGGGCCTCGGGAACGGCTGATCGGTCAATCAGCCACAGGCCGTGACGCAGCCGCTCGATCAAGCCGGCGCGGGCCAACTCGGCAAGCGACCGGCTCGCGACCGAAGAACTGGTCCGCCAGGCGGCCGCCGCCTGGGCGGTCGTTACCGTCTTCGTCGATAGACGAGCCAGGTCGGCGTATCGCTGCGCGCTCACTTGATCCTCTTTCGGATCGTGTCCAGGCGTTCTGCGACATGAAGCTGGATCCGGTCCCACTCTGCCCGGCTGTCGTACATCGCAACGAACGCGGGATCGAGGTATGTGATCACGAGCTCGCGGTAGTCGGCGTATGTCGACTCGCAGACTCTGCCTCGGGCTAGGTCGAGCTCGTACGCCGGCGGGTCAGCAGCGTCGCCGGCCTCTGGAAACCGGGTGAACAGATAGTCGAGGTCGAAAACGTCTCGAACCTGAGTCTCGGATCGGAGACCCAGCGCGGCGATCTTCTGCTCGATAGCACCCCGCGCGACGTAGTGGTTGGCGGAGGCCGGCCGCATCCGGGAGGCCGCCGCGATGCGCGGTGACACTGACGAGAACTCGTATAGCGGCCGGTCTTCGCGGCGCATCGAGAACTCGACCTTCGAGTTGAAGACGACACCCGGCGCCTCCATGCCGAACTTCCAACGTCCCGTGGTTGTCGTCGTCTTCGACGGATTGACGGCGACAATCCGCAGGCGATGTGTCGCCAAGAGCGCCGCGAGCGCGGGCGACCGGAGGACGGCGTCCATGCGCGGCTGGAGGCTCCAGCTCACTCGTCCTACGAAGTTGAGGTCGATGTCCTCGGATCGCCTGGGGCTGTCGAGGAAGAGCCGGAGGTTCGCCCCGCCCTTCACCGCGTAGTTGGTCGGCGGCAGGTGCTGTGGCAGCACCTGGAGGAGGGCCAGGTGGAAGATCTCGATGGCGGCGGGCTTGGTGAGCGCTGTGGTAGCCATGACCTAAGAGTCGGCGACGTTTCCATATAAGTCAATATTGCCGAGTCTCAGCGAACCCCCCGATCCTGTCGTCGCTCTCGTCTGCGTGCGTCGATCACCACGGATTTCACATGGGCCCCCGTTGTGGTTGCCGTACCGGCTGTGCTCGATGTGCAGCAGGATCCGCTCGGTGGCGAGGCTGGCCGAGGTCCGGGCCGCGTTCGCGGTGAGCCGGCCGATGATGATGTCCCCGTCGCTCGCCCGCGTGTAGAACACGAAGACGAAGCCGTTGGTGGCGAACTCCGGGTGGAACGCCATGCCGAGCAGGCCGCGCTCCCCGCCGGCCTCGACCCTCGAGCGGGCGTCGATGAACGACCCGGACACGATCCGTCGGCTCTGCACGACCTGGATCAGGCCGTCGCGCTGGACCACGAACAGCCGCCCGGTCCCGTCGCCGGCGTGGGTGACCCCGAGCGGGCTGCTGAAGCCCGACACCACCCGCTGGACGGTGAGTCGCCCGCTCGACAGGGCCTGCAGGTCGACCGCGGGCTCGGTGGCCCGCTGGTCGGCTGCGCGCGCCGCGACCCGGGGCTCGGCCGAGACCGGCGCCACGATGGCGGCGGCCAGCGCCACGGACAGGAGGACGGCGAGTCGCGTGGGCGACATGGCGACCTCCATCCGCGCCCGCTCAGCGGGCGTCGGCCTCGCGCTCCTGGATGCGGGACAGGTCGTAGGCCCGGCCGCGCTCGCGTTCGCGGTCCGTCCTGGCCAGGAGTCGCTTGCGCAGCCTGATCGACTGCGGGGTCACCTCCACCAGCTCGTCATCCGAGATGAACTCGAGGGCGGTCTCGAGCGTGACCGGGCGGGCCGGCGTCAGGCGCAGCGACTCGTCGTGCGAATGCGTCCGGATGTTGGTGAGCTTCTTCTCCTTGGTCGGATTGACGTCCATGTCCCCCGACCGGCTGTTCTCGCCGACGATCATGCCCTCGTAGACCTCGACCCCCGCGCCGATGAACAGCTCGGCCCGCTGCTCGAGGTTGAACAGGCCGTAGGCGTTGCTCGTCCCGGCCCGGTCGCTGACCAGCACGCCGTTGGTACGGTGGGTGACCTCGCCGGCCCATGGCCCGTAGCCCTCGCCGATCTGGTGCAGCAGGGCGGTCCCGCGCGTATCGGTCAGGAGCTGGCCGCGGTAGCCGATGAGGCCCCGGACGGGCAGCACGTACTCCAGGCGGACCCGGCCGTCGGTGTCGGTGCTCATCTGCTCCAGGCGTCCCTTGCGGCCGGCCATCGCCCCCTGGACCTCGCCGATGTAGTCGGGCGGGATGTCGATGGTCACGCGCTCGTACGGCTCGTGGACCTCGCCGTCCACGGTCCGCAGCAGCACCTCCGGACGGGACGCGGTCAGCTCGAAGCCCTCGCGCCGCATCTGCTCGATGAGGACGGCCAGCTGGAGCTCGCCCCGACCGCGCACCTCGAACGCCTCGCTCGATCCGGACGGCCGGACCTCGATCGAGACGTTGCCCAGGACCTCCTTCTCCAGGCGGGCCTTGATCTGCCGGCTCGTCACGTACTTGCCCTCGCGCCCGGCCAGCGGCGAGGAGTTGACGCCGAAGGTCATCCGCAGCGTCGGCGCATCCACGTCGAGGCGGGGCAGCGGGCGCGGGTCGGACGGGTCGGTGAGCGTGTCGCCGATCGTCACCTCGGGCAGGCCGGCCACGCTCACGATGTCGCCGGCGCTCGCCTCCTGGATGTCGATGCGCTCGATGCCGCGGGCGGTCTGCAGGCTGGTCACGGTGCCGCTCAGCGTGACGGTCCTGCCCGGCTCGACGACCCCGGCCGTGTCGTCGGCCTCCTCGCGCACCACGGTGACCCGCTGGCCCAGGCGGATCGTCCCGTTCCAGATCCGCCCGACGGCCATCCGGCCGACGTACTCGTTGGCCGACAGGTTCGTGACCAGCAGCTGGAGCGGGTGATCGGGCGCGTAGGTCGGCGGCGGCGTCACGTCCACGAGCAGGTCGAGCAGGGGTCGGAGGTCCTCGCCCGGGTCGTCGAGATCGGTCGTAGCGGTGCCGGCCCTGGCGTTGGTGTACACGACCGGGAACTCGATCTGGTGCTCGTCCGCGCCGAGGTCCATGAACAGCTCGTAGACGTCGTCGAGGACCTCGGCCGGGCGGGCATCGGAGCGGTCGATCTTGTTGAGGGCGACGATGACCGGCAGGCGCCGCGCCATCGCCTTCTGGAGCACGTAGCGCGTCTGCGGCAGCGGGCCCTCGGCGGCATCGACGAGGAGCAGGACGCTGTCGACCATGAGCAGGCTCCGCTCGACCTCGCCGCCGAAGTCGGCGTGACCGGGCGGGTCGACGAGGTTGAGCCGGATGTCGGCGTAGTCGATGGCCGTCTGCTTGGCCAGGATCGTGATGCCCTTCTCGCGCTCGAGGTCGCCAGAGTCCATGACGCGGTCGACGATCGCGGCGCTGGCCCGGAAGGCGCCGGTCTGGCGCAGCATCGCGTCCACGAGCGTGGTCTTGCCGTGGTCCACGTGCGCCACGATGGCCACGTTGCGAAGGTCGGCCCGCGACCTCGCGGTCGCGGCGGGGCGGGTGTCGGTGCGGGCGTCGGGCACGGTGGGGCAGGTCTCCGGATGGGCGGGTCGGCGGCCGATTGTCCCACGGAACCTCCGATCCGGGGGCGAGCGCCCGTGCTCACCACGCGCCCGAACGGCGACCGGGCAGGCCCTGCTAGCATCGGACCCATGACCGTCGCCGCCGTGATCCTCGCCCCGACCACCGATGCCGCCCTGGCCGATGCCCTCGGCCAGCCCCGCGTGCGCCGCCTGGCGGACCTCGCCTGGTCGGGCGGGGCGATGCCGGTCATCGTCCTGGCGCCGGATGCCGACGGCAGCGTCGCTCGGGCCCTGACCGGCGCCGAGGCGATCCATGCCCAGCCCGCGCCGCTCGAGACCGGCCCGGCCGGGCAGATGCAGCGCGGCATCGAGCTCGCCATCGACGACGTGCGGGGCACGACCGCCGTGTTGCTCTGGCCGGCCGACATGGCGTGGGTCGGACCCGAGACCGTGACCTCGCTGATCGAGGCCCACGGGGTCCAGCCCGACACGATGCTGCGCCCGGTCTGGCGCGACGAGGCCGGCTGGCCGGTGCTCCTGCCGGTGGCCGCTGCGGGCGCCCTCGGCACGGTCGGCGCCGGCGCCTCCCCCGCGGCGGTCGTCGCCGCCCTCGCCGCCACGCTCCCGACGCGGACCGTCGACCTCGGTGACCCGGGCGTGACCCACGACACCGACACGCCGTACCACGAGATGCCGGCCTACGAGGGCCCGCCCGATCCGCCCGCCGGCCACACCCACGAATGGGGCGAGGACGTCGCCACCGAAGCCGGCCTGCCGCCCGCCCCCGCCCAGCTCGACTGACCGAGCGGACGCCGCGGGCCGTCAGGCTCGATCAGGGATCCTGGAGCGCCTGGACCCGAGACCATCGCGCAGGCGCGCCACCGGCACGGTCGCGATGGCGATCCCGCCGAGCACGAGACCGACGCCCACGAGCTGCACCAGCGACGGTCGTTCCGCGAGCAGCACGATGCCCAGGACCACGGTCGTCGGTGGCTGGGCGAGCAGGATGACCGACGTGATGACCGCCGGCAGGCGCGGCAGCGAGATCGAGATGAGCAGGTAGCCGATCGACTGCGAGGTGATGCCGAGCATGGCCAGCCAGAACAGGCTGGCCGGGGCCGGGACCGGGTCGATGTCGCCGCCGAGCGCGCCCATCAGCGAGGCCGTCAGGGCGACCGCCACCGTGGCGATGGCGACGGGCCCGGCCGGTCGACGCGGATCCCGACCGCCGATGCGGATGAGCAGCAGGTAGCCGCTGTAGCACACCGCCGTCGCGATGCCGAGCACGACCCCGAGGGCCGGGTCCTTGCCGTACGCGTCGCCGCCGATCGCGCCGGAGATGAGGACGATGCCGAGGAGCACCACGGGCAGGGCCAGGAGCGTCGTCCGCGACGGCCGCTCCCCGAGGAACAGCCACGCGACGATGCCCACGATGATGACCTGCAGGTTGCCCAGGACGGTCGCGAGGCCGGCGCCCACGAACTCGATGGCGTGGTGCCAGAACAGCAGGTCGCCGGCGAAGAACACGCCCGCCAGGACGGCCAGCCGTCGAGCCCGGCCCGGCAGCGGCCCGAACCGTCGACGCTCGGCGTACGCCACCAACGCCAGCAGGGGCAGGCCGAACAGGGCGCGGTAGACCGTGCCGGTGGACGGCGACACCTCCGCGTAGCGATACAGGATCCCAGAGAAGGCGATGCTCAGCGCCCCGATCAGGGCCGCCAGCCGCGGCCGGCGGGCGATGGCGTCAAGCAGGCCGATGCCGAGGTCGGTCGTCCCGGTCGGCGCCGAGCCCGTCGGCGCGTCGGCCACCGGACCGGCCTCAGCCGCCGTCGGGGCGGGGCGCCTGCGCCGGCGGGCCCACGAAGCGCAGGCCGAGCTCCTCGAACTGCTCGGGGTCGGGCGCCGATGGGGCCTCGAGCATCGGGTCGCTGCCCGACTGCGTCTTGGGGAAGGCCATCACCTCGCGGATGTTCGTCTGCTTCGCCAGGAGGGCCGCCCAGCGGTCGATCCCGAGGGCGATCCCGCCGTGCGGCGGGGCGCCGTACTCGAATGCGTCCAGGATGGCCCCGAACTTCTCGCGCATCCCCTCCATCGACTGGCCCTGGAGCAGGAAGCTGCGCTCGAGCAGGTCGCGCTGGTGGATCCGGACCGACCCGCCACCGAGCTCCCAGCCATTGAGGGCCAGGTCGTACTGCTGGGCGTGGGCACGGCCCGCGGGGTCGTCCGGCGACGGCCGGGCCGGATCGCCGGAGGCGGTCACCAGCAGCGCCTCGTCCTCCGGGACGACCCCGCTGAACGGGTTGTGCGTGGCGTCCCAGCGCCCGTGCTCCTCGTCCCACCGGTACATCGGGAAGCGGTTGACCCAGACGTAGCTGAGCACGTTCGGATCGGCCAGGCCGAGGCGCTCCCCGAGCGCGACCCGCAGGCGGCCGAGCACGTCGGCGGTCGTGTCCGGCGCGTCGGCGACGATCAGGATGAGGTCGCCCTCCCCTGCCCGGGCCAAGGTCACCACGGCCGCCTTCGCCTCGTCGGTGAGGAACCTGGCGACGGGCCCCTTGAGCTCGCCGCCGGGCTCGATGGCCAGGTAGGCCAGGCCCCGGGCACCGAACCGCTTGGCGCGCTCGGTCAGCTCGTCGATCTCGCGCCGGGTGATGCCGCCCATCCCGGGCGCCACGATGGCCTTCACCCGGCCACCGGAGGCCAGCGCGTCGTCGAAGACCGTGAAGCCGGATGCATCGCCCAGTGCCGGCGCCAGGTCCACGAGCTCCATCTCGAAGCGGACGTCCGGCTTGTCGGAGCCGTACCGCTCGATGACCTCCTCGAACGTGAAGCGCGGGAACGGGACCGTGGCGATGGGACGGTCCGGGACGGTCGCCCGCGAGACCTCGATGGCCATCCGTTCGACGAAGTCCATCACGGCCGCCTCGTCGACGAAGCTCATCTCCAGGTCGAGCTGGGTGAACTCCGGCTGGCGGTCGCCGCGCAGATCCTCGTCCCGGTAGCAGCGCGCGATCTGGAAGTATCGGTCGATGCCGGCGACCATGAGCAGCTGCTTGAGCTGCTGGGGGCTCTGGGGCAGGGCGTAGACGCTGCCCGGCTGGAGGCGGCTCGGGACGATGAAATCGCGAGCGCCCTCGGGCGTGCTCTTGATCAGGGTCGGCGTCTCGACCTCGACGAAGCCGCTGGCGTGGTGGACCTCGCGGATGGCCTGGACCATCCGGCTGCGCAGGAGCAGCCGCTCGGCCATCGGCTGGCGACGGATGTCGAGGTAGCGGTGCTTGAGGCGCAGGATCTCGTCGACAGGCGCGTCCGGGTCGTTGATGTAGAACGGCGGCGTCCTGGCCTCGGACAGGATCCTGACGGCACCCGCTCGCAGCTCGATCGCCCCGGTCGGCAGCTTCGCGTTCTCGGTCCCGGGCAGGCGCGGCGCCACCTCGCCCTCGACGGCGACCACGAACTCGCTGCGGACGCGGCTGGCGACGGCGTGGGCATCGGGCGCGTCGGCCTGGTCGATGACGACCTGGGTGATCCCGTGCCGGTCACGCAGGTCCAGGAAGATGAGCTGACCATGATCGCGCCGACGGTGGACCCAGCCAGCGAGCCTGGCGGTGGCCCCGCCATCGGTCGCGCGGAGCTGTCCGCACGTGTGGCTGCGATAGGGCGTGGCGAGGCTGGCGGCGGTCGTCATGGCCGCCGTATGGTAGTCGACGGAGCGGCCCACCCACCGCTTCGCCCGCCGACCCCACCGAAGGAGGACCGCATGCGCAGCACCATCCTCGTCCACATCGTCTGCGGGCCCGAGAACCCGACCCGCGCCGCCCTCGGACTCCTCGTCGCCCGCACCGCGCTCGAGGCCGGGCACGCCGTCGAGGTGTTCATCGCCGGGGACGGCGTGGGCCTCCTTCGACCGGAGACCCTCGATGCCGGGCACGGCATCGGCACGGGGTCACTCCGTGAGCACGTCGACGCCCTCGTCGCGGGCGGCGTCACCCTGCACGCGTCGGGCATGTCCAGCAAGGCCCGAGGCCTGACCGTCGATCAGCTCGCCGGTCTGCCGGTGACGATGGCCCCACCCAGCCGCCTGATCGAGCTGATGGTGCTCGCCGACCGGGTCGTCACCTACTGACGGGACGCGCCGCCCGTGGCCGGGACGTTCCAGCCGATCAGCTCGCAGCCCAGGACGTGGGCCATGCCTTCCCCGGGCGTGCATTCGCGGCAGCCCCACGGGGTCAGGCCGCCCTCGTCGGGCAGGAAGGTCAGGTCGCACGCGTTGAGGGTCGGATCGCAGTCGCGGTGGTGACACGCGTGGTCGCAGTGGACCCAGTGCTGACACGTGCAGCTGGCGCTCGGTGCGGGAGCGCGCAGGACGGTCGCCGGGAATGGCTGGATCTGCATGGTCTGCCTCCGGTGCCGGGTGGCATCCGCTACCAGCGTACGCCCGCCGGTCAACGCCGTCGAGCGTCAGACCCGGCGCAGCCGCCAGATCGACTCGCCCGGCCAGCGGCGCGACCAGGCGATGGTCGCGGCATCCCGATACGAGCTCGTGGCGCCGGCCGGCGGCTGGGGCTCCACGAGGTCGAGGATCTCGAACCCGTTCGCCCGGAACAGCCGGATCCACTCGCCGTACGGCAGCTGGAAGATGACCGAGTCGTCCTCCTCGATGCGGCGCAGCCCGAAGTAGTCGAGCACGAGCCGGTCGGACGGCGCATCGGCGTCGGGCGGCCAGCACAGGTCGGCGATGGTCGACCCCTGGCTGAACGCGAACAGCCCGCCGGGCCGCAGCAGGCGGGCCACCTCGGGCACCGTGCGGTACGGGTCGGCGAAGGTCATCGCCCCGTGGTCGCAGAAGACGATGTCGAAGCTGGCGGCGGGCAACGGGACCGCTTCCGCGCTGGCATGGACGAGCGGGAACTCGACACCGGCCACCCGCTGGGCCCGTCGGGCGTGCTCCAGCTGCCGCGCCGACAGATCGAGGCCGACCGGCCGCGCGCCGAGTCCGGCCAGCGCGATCGACCACTGGGCGGCGCCACAGCCGAGCTCCAGCACATCCCTGCCGGCGACATCACCCAGGATGCCCAGCTCCGCCTCGGGGATCTGGAAGACGCCCCAGGCGAGGCCGTGGTGGGTCGCCAACTGGGCCGCATGGCGCGCCTGGTACGCATCCGCATCGGCATCCCACTCGGCCTGGTTGCGCCGCTCGTGCTCGCGCAGGGACGACGGCAGCGGCCCGCGCTCCGCGTCAGCCACGCGCAGCGCCCTCCGGATCCGACCCGGCACGGTCCTCGGGCAGCCCATGCCGGTGCGCGCCGTGGGCCCGCACGACCTCGCGAGCCAGGTCGACCACCGGCACGACCTTCTGCGATCCGGCGGGCAGGTCGCGGACCTGGACGTCGCCGCCGGCCAGCTCGTCGCCGAGGATGACCGCGAAGTGGGCCTGGTCGCGGGCCGCGCTCTCGAGCTGCTTGCCGAGCTTGCGCCGGCCGAGCTCGGCCCGGGCGGGGATGCCGGCAGCCCGCAGCTCGGTCGCGATGCGCAGTCGCCCGACCGTGTCGTCCGGGTCGGCCCCGACGACGACGGCGACGGGGGCGACCTCCGGGACGGGGTCGACGCCCTGCTCGTCGAGCGCCAGCAGGAGCCGGTCGAGACCGATGCCGAAGCCGATGCCCGGCGTGGGCCGCCCGCCGAGCAGCTCGACGAGGCCGTCGTACCGTCCGCCCCCGCCGAGGGCCTGCTGCTGGCCCTCCCGGCCACCGACGTAGAACTCGAAGGCGGTCCGCGTGTAGTAGTCGAGGCCGCGGACGAGCCCCGGCTCGAGCCGGAACGGCACGCCCAGCACATGGAGGTGCTCCTGGACGGCGGCGAAGTGCGCGGCGCAGGCGGCGCACAGGCGCTCCGTGATGCGCGGCGCGTCGGCGTTCAGCGCGACCATCTCGGGATCCTTGGAGTCGAGCAGGCGCAGGACGTTGCGCTCGAGGCGATCGCGCTCCAGCGACGGCAGTCGCCCGGCCCGCGCGCGGTACCAGGCGGTCAGCTCGGCGACGTACGCGGGGCGGCAGGCCGGGTCGCCGATCGAATTGAGCAGGACCTCGACGCCCGACAGGCCGGCATCGCGGTAGAAGCGCGTCCCGAGCTCGATGATCTCCGCGTCGATGGCGGGCCCCGCGTCGCCGATGGCCTCGATGTCGAACTGCCAGAACTGGCGGTAGCGGCCGGCCTGCGGGCGGTCGTAGCGGAACATCGGCCCGGTCATCGCCAGCTTCACCGGCTGCGGCCAGGTCTGCATCCCGTGCTGGACGTAGGCGCGCACGATCCCGGCGGTCGGCTCCGGCCGGAGCGACCACGACTCGGCCTCCTCGGTCCGCGGGGCGATGCGGAAGAGCTCCTTCTCGACGATGTCGGTGACCTCGCCGACGCCGCGCTCGAAGACCGCCGTCTGCTCGATCATCGGGGTCTCGATGCGCCGGTAGCCGTAGCGCGTCCCGAGGTCGTCGGCGAGCCGCTCCAGGGCGGTCCAGCGCGGCGTCTCGGTCGGCAGCAGGTCGCGGGTGCCGCGGGCGGCACGGAACGTGGTCATGTCACGGAGTCTAGCGGCGCGCGGCCCCGCTCAGGCCGCCCCGTCGGGTCGGTGCCTGCGGTGACCCGAGCCAGGGTCAGCCGAGGTCGCGCTGGACGCTGAGCACATCCTTGAGCGTCTCGATCCGGCTCATCACCCGGGCCAGCTGCGACACGGAGTGGACCTGGAGCGTGGCCGTGACGACGGCCGTGTGGTCGGGCATGACCCCGACCGAGGCGGCCAGGATGTTGACCTTGTTCTCGGCCACGACCTGGGTGATGTCGCTGAGCAGGCCTGTCCGGTCGTACGCCTCGACGCGGATGGCGATCGGGTAGGTCTGGGTCGGAGCGGCCTCCCACTCGACCTCGATGAGCCGGCTCACCTCGCGCTCGTTGGCCACCGTGGTGCAGCTGCGCAGGTGGACGGTGACGCCCTTGCCCCGGGTGATGAACCCGAGGATGGGGTCGCCCGGGATCGGGCTGCAGCACTTGGCGAAGCGGACGAGCAGGTCGCCGACGCCCTTGACCCGGACGCCGCCGGAGCGCGCCACCTGCTGGGGCGGGGCGACCGTGGGCAGCTGGCTCTGGCCATCGTCGACGACGCCGAGGCGCATGACCACCGACTGGGCGCCGACGGCCCCATAGCCGATTGCCGCGTAGAAGTCGTCGAGCGACTCGTAGTTGTACTGCTTCGCGACCTCCCCGATCTTGTCCGCCCCGACGCCCGAGATCGAGGTCCGGGCGAGGCGGCGGAGCTCGCGCTCGAGCGCCTCGCGGCCGTGGACGATGTTCTCGTCGCGGTCCTTGCGCTTGAACCATTGACGGATCTTCTCGCGCGCGTGGGAGGTCCGGACGACGTTCAGCCAGTCGCGCGACGGACCGTGCTCGCCCTTGGTCGTGACGATCTCGACGATGTCGCCGTTCTTCAGCCGGTAGTCGAGCGGCACCAGCCGGTTGTTGACCTTCGAGCCGATCGTGCGATGCCCGACGTCGGTGTGGATGCGGTAGGCGAAATCGAGCGGCGTGGCGCCCGCCGGCAGGTCCTTGATGTCGCCCTTCGGGGTGAACACGAAGACCTGGTCCTGGAAGATGTCGAGCTTGATGCCCTCGACGAACTCGGTCGCGTCCGATTCGGACACGTCGCGCTGCCACTCCATCAGCTGGCGCAGCCAGGCCAGCTTGGCGTCGTACTCGCGGTCCGACTTGGTGCCTTCCTTGTAGCGCCAGTGGGCGGCGATGCCGACCTCGCTCACCTGGTGCATCTGATGCGTCCGGATCTGGATCTCGAGCGGCTTGCCGTCGAGCGCGATGACCGCCGTGTGGAGCGATTGGTACAGGTTGTTCTTGGGGACGGCGATGTAGTCGTCGAACTGCCCGGGGATGGGCCGCCAGATGCTGTGGACGATGCCCAGGGCGGCGTAGCAGTCGCGCACCTCGTCGACCAGCAGGCGGATGGCGTACACGTCGTAGATCTCGCCGAACTCCGCGCCCTTGCGCTGCATCTTCTTCCAGATGCTGTAGATGTGCTTCGGTCGGCCCTGCACGTCGGCCTGGATGCCGGCCGCCTCCAGCTTCGGCAGCAGCTCGGCCATGGCCCGGTCGATGTAGCTCTCGCGGCCCTTGCGCCGCGTGTCGAGCAGCCGGGCCAGCTCGCGGAAGCGCTCCGGCTCGATGACCTTGAAGGCGAGGTCCTCGAGCTCCCACTTGATCTGCCAGATGCCCAGGCGCTCGGCCAGCGGGGCGTAGATCTCCATCGTCTGGCGGGCGATGCGCTGCTGCTTGTCGGGCGGCAGCCCGTGGAGCGTGCGCATGTTGTGCAGGCGATCGGCCAGCTTGATGAGCACGACCCGGATGTCCTGGGCCATCGCCAGCAGCATCTTGCGGATGTTCTCCGCCTGCTGCTGCTCGTGGCTGTGGGTGGACAGCCGGGACAGCTTGGTCACGCCGTCGACCAGGTGCGCGACCTCCGCCCCGAACCGCTCCTCGACGTCGGTCAGGCTGTACTCGGTGTCCTCGGGAACGTCGTGGAGCAGGGCGGCCTGGATGGCGACGGGGTCGATCCCGAGCTCGGCCAGGATCTGGGCGCTCGCGATCGGGTGGGTGACGTACGGCTCCCCGGTCGCCCGGCGCTGGGCGGCGTGGGCGTCCACGGCGAGGTCGAAGGCGCGATCGACCGGCGCGAGATCGGCGTTGGGATGCTGCTCGGTGATGGCGGTCCGGAGGGCCGTCCGAAGCGCCTCGAGATCGACCGTGCCGTCCTTGGCCGCGTGCGGGATGGCCGGCGCCCGGCGCGGCCCCCGTCGGGACGGGCTGTCGAGCGTGGCGGTGCCGTCGCTCTTGGGCTGGCGGCGGCGCGACGGGGTGGCGGTCATCGGCCGCAAGGATAGCAGCGGCTCCCGCCGCGGCCCGTGCGACGGACGGTCAGGCCCGGTAGCCCATCCGGGCCAGCGCGTCGAGCGCCGCCCGGCGCTCGTCCCACGGACGATCCCCCTCCGGCCCCGCGATCGAGCGCTCGTGGCCCTTGCCGGCGAGGAGCACGACGTCGCCGGGCCGGGCGGCCTCGAACGCGGCCGCGATGGCCTCCTCGCGGTCCGGGATGAGGCGCAGGTCGGAGCCGCGCCGGCGCCCGACCGCCTCCGCCCCGGCCGCGATCTCGTCGAGGATGGCGGTGCGGTCCTCGCCGCGCGGATCCTCGTCCGTGAGGACCACGAGGCGGCAGCGCTCGCCGGCGATGCGCCCCATCCGCGGTCGTTTGGCCGTGTCCCGCTCCCCGGCCGACCCGAACACGGCGATCACCCCGCCCCCGCGGGCCGCGGCCGCCGGAGCGAGCAGGTCGAGCACGGTCGCCAGCGACGCCGGACTGTGGGCGAAGTCGATCACCACCTCGAACGGCTGGCCCGCGTCGATCCGCTCCATCCGGCCCGGCACGCGCTCGAGGCTCTCCAGCCCGGCGCGGACCCGCTCGCGGTCGAGGCCGAGGACCTCACCGAGGGCCAGGGCCGCGGCGGCGTTCAGGGCATTGAACCGGCCCGTCAGACGGAGCCGCACGGTCGCCCGACCGGCCACGCCGTCCACCTCCATGCGCAGGCCCGTGCGATCCTCCGCCACGGCGGTCACGCGCAGGTCGGCCGCCGGGTCCAGGCCGTACGTCAGCACGCGAGCCCGGACGTCCCGCGCCGCGCCGATGAAGTAGCCCGCCGACGGATCGTCGATGTTGACGATGGCGGTCGGCCCGGGCGGCTCCACGCCAGCGGGCAGGCGCTTCGGCCGGCGCTGCCCGAGCCGCTCGAACAGGCGCAGCTTGGCCGCTCGATAGGCCTCGAAGGTGCCGTGCAGGTCGAGGTGCTCGTGGGTGAGGTTGGTCAGGATGGCGACGTCGTAGGCCACCGACCCGACCCGTTCGAGGGCCAGGCCGTGGGACGTCGTCTCGATCACCGCGCTGTCGTCGCCGGCGGTCACCATGGCGCGGAGTGCCGCCTGCAGCTCGGGCGCCTCGGGCGTCGTGGCGTGCTCCGCGTGGTCGGCGGACGTGCCGCCGATCCGGGTGGCGATCGTGCCGAGCAGGCCGACCCGACGCCCGGCCGCCTCCAGGGCGCTGACCGCGAGGTACGACGTCGTCGTCTTGCCGTCGGTGCCGGTGATGCCGACGACGGTCAGCTCGCGCGACGGGTCCCCCTCGCTCCACGCCGCGGCGCTGGCGAGGGCGGCCCTGGCCTCGCCGACCACGAGCTGCGGCACGTCGACGCCGGGGACCGGCCGCTCGACGATGATCGCGCCGGCGCCGGCCGCGACGGCGGCCGCCGCGTGGTCGTGCCCGTCGGCCCGAGCGCCCGGGATGGCCACGAACAGGTCACCCGGACCGATGCGTCGCGAATCGTGGTGGACGGCCCGGATGGCGACGGGGCGCAGGCCCGCCGCACCGATCGCGCGACCCTCGTCGCGCGCCCCGCGGAGGCGGCCCTCGTCGGCCAGGCGCCGGACCAGGTCGGCCAGCGGTCGCTCGGGCTGGGGCGCGGCGGTCGACTCGCTCATCGGGCGAGGATCCGGCCGGCCCGCGCGGCGATCCGGCCCAGGGCGGCCCGTGGCGGGCTGGCCACCCGTTCCCGGGCCCCGGTCATCGCCACCCAGCGCGCCCCGAAGGAGCGCTTGTGCTCGTACAGGCCGGCCATCGGGGAGTCGCGCTCCGGCTCCTCGTGGCGCGGCGCCACGTCCACCCCGCCGAGGTCCATCTCGGATCGGCCCTCCCGCAGCGCGAGCTGGATCGCCCGCCAGCGGAGCAGGTGCATGATGCCCGGGTGCTGGTCGCGGATGTCGGCCACGTCGCCCGAATGGACGGTGGACAGCCGCTCGCCGTGGCGGTACAGGAGCAGTCCCCCGAGCGTGCGGTCCGGTCGGGCCGGGTCGGCAGCGGCCAGGTAGACGACGTGCCCGGCGGCCAGCCCGGCGCGCCACCAGTCCACGAACACCGAGCGCGGCCCGAAGCGGAAACCGCGGCGCGCCCCGGTGTCGGCCAGCAGGTCGGCGAACGTCTCGAGGGCGGCGTCGCTCGCGCCGTCGCCGTCGGGCGGCGCGCGGAACGGATCGACCGTGGCCGGCTCGGCGTCCGGCCCCGCCACCCAGCCGGCCCGGTCGTGGCGCGTGACGACGATCCCATCGCGGTCGGCGCGGTCCACCCGCTGGCGCGTGCTCCTGGTCATGCCCGACCGCAGCGCGGCCTCGTCCGCACCGGGCGGCAGGGCGAGGCTGACCCGATGCCGCGACGGCTGGATCTCCGGGATGGGTCGAAAGCCGCCGGCCGCCAGGGTCCGCCCGTAGGCCGTGTCCTCCGCCGGGATCTCGGCATCCGTGGCGAGGCTGGCGACGCCGTGCTCGCGGGCGAGCCAGCGCGCCAGCTCGACGACGCGCTCGGCAGCGGCCTGGCCCGCGTCGGCGCCGGCGACCGGGCCGCGCGGCACGTACGCGGTCGCGACCCCGACCAGCGGCGCCCGCCGGACGAGGACCAGCGCGCGGTGGGTCCCGCCGACGACCGCGTGCAGCGGCGTCCAGCCCAGCCGCGCGCGCTGCTCGCCCCACGTCCGCGACTGGTAGACGTGGCCGCCCGGGCCGTCCACCGTGTGCGCATCCCAGTCGAGGAGCTCGGCCTCGTCGGCGAGGCGCGGGCCGCTGCTCATCCGTCGCCGCCGTAGGCGGACGCACTCCCCGACCCGGACAGCCCGTGACGACGCCGTGCCCACAGCACGCGAGCGCGACCGGCACCCTCGTAGACCGCTCGCCCGAGCGGGTCGAGGACGAGGTCCCAGGCCCCGATGTAGCGCACCTCGCGGCCGCCGAACCCGGCCTTGAAGTGGGCGATCCCCCCGGTCGCCAGGCCCCACAGGTCGTAGCTCGTCGCCCCTCGCTCACGCGACGACCGGATCGCCTCCCACTTGAGCAGGTAGTTCGCGCGCGACTCGCCGCCGGCCCGGGTCATGCCGCCGTACGGCTCCACCACCCGCGGTCCGGAACGCACGAGGAACAGCGTCGCGACGGGCTCCCCATCGGGCAGCTCCGCGAACAGCAGGCGCGCCCGACCACCGGGCGCGAAGGCCTCCCACACGTCGCGGTAGGCGCGTTCCGTGCGGATGAGGAACCCGGCCCGCTCGGCCGTATCGCGATAGATCGCGTGGAACTCGCCGAGACGATCGCCGTCGGCCTCGACGATGCGCACCCCGCCGGTCCGCGCCTTGTTGACGTACTGCCGCCACTTCTTGCGCAGCGCACCGAACAGCGCGTCCTCGTCGGGGCGCAGGTCGATGACCCGGGTGGATGCCGGCTGGATCGGGGGCGCAGGCCGCCAGCCGTGGCGGCGCAGGGCGAGGCGCAGGCTCCCGTCCGGGTCGAGCGGGCCGTCGAGCTCGATCTCGGGGTCGATGCGGACGTGCGACACGCGACCGGCCGTCGCCCGCAGCCCCGTCCGCAGCGCGTCGCTGAACGCGCCGATCGTCTCGTCGGTCCAGGCCTCCGCCACCGGGCCACGCGGCGCGTAGGCGAAGCCCCACGGCAGGGGCCGCGGGCGGCGCACGAGGACCTGGGCGCCGATCCGTCCGGTGGTGTCGATCCGATGCGCCGTCCAGCCGTTGACCGCCTTGACCCTGGCCCACGCCCCCAGCTGCAGGTACGACCCGGGCGCAGACGCCTCCACGAAGGCGTCCCACGCCTCGCCGTCGAGCGGCGCCCCGGAGGTCACGAGGCGCGCGGAGCGTCGGGCGTGCGGGGGCGGCGGACCGCGTCGACCATGAGCCCGACGATAGAGCGGAGATCCTCGATCCGCAAGACGAGCGCGGCGAGCCCGAACGCGGCCGCGAACGCCGCGCCGACGACGACGAGGGTGACGGCCGCCCCGATCGCCCGTTCCAGGGTGCCGGACGCCGCCCCGACGAGCGCGTCCGACAGGAGGCGCTGCCCGACGACGGCGACGGCACCGGCGACGACCGCGGCGACGCCGGTCCGGACCGCCATGCCGCCGATCGCGACCAGGCCCAGCGATCCCATCCGCCGGCGCAGGAGGAGGCCCAGCGTGGCGGCCTCCAGCCAGGCCGCGATGGCGATGGCGAGCGCCACCCCTGGCAGCCCGAGCGGCCCGACCAGGGCGACCGCCAGCGTGGTGTTGACGACGACGGCCCCGACCGCCGCCGCGACCGGCGTGATGGTGTCCTGGCGGGCGTAGAAGGCGCGCGCCAGCACGGCGATCATGGCGTGCGCCGGGAGTCCCGGCAGGAACGCCAGGAACGTCGCGGTCGTGAGCTCGATGGCGCCCGGGCTGAACCCGGCGAACAGCACGGTCACGACCTCCATGCGCAGGACCGCCGCGAGCGCCGCGACGGGCAGCATCGCGACGACGAGCAGCCGCAGCGCCCTCCCGAGCAGGCGCACGAACTCGACGTCGCCGCCGGCGGCCGCCTCGCGCGAGAGCGACGGGAAGAGCACCACGCCGAGCGGCACGCCGACGACGCCGATCGGGATCTGGAGCAGCGTGAACGCGATGGTGAAGGCCGTGACGGCGCCCACGCCGACCGTCGTGGCCAGGGCCGTCACCACCACGAAGGTGATCTGGCTCGCCCCCAGGCCGATGGCTCGTGGCGCCATGAGGGTCAGGGCCCTGCGCGCCGCCTCGTCGCCGAGATCGACCGCGAGCCGGAAGCGGGCGCCGATGGCGCGCAATGGCGGGAGCTGGACCAGCACATGGCCGAGCGATCCGGCGACGACCCCGATGGCGAGTCCGGTCGCCCCCATCGACGGCCCGAGCAGCAGCGCGGCGCCGATGATCGCCAGGTTGTAGACGATCGGGGCGATGGCGGCGGCCGCGAACCGGTCACGCGCGTTGAGCACGCTGGTCGCCACCGCGCCCATGGCCAGGAACAGCGGGCCGAGGACCATGATCCGGGTCAGCTCGATGGTGCGCGCCATGGTGGTCGCGTCGAACCCTCCGGTGAACAGGGGCACGAGCCGGTCGGCGAAGACCAGCACGATGAGCGCCATCGCGATGAGGGCGGCGAGCATGAGGGTCGTGACGGTCGAGACGACCCGCCAGGCTCGCGCCTCGCCGTCACGCGCGAGGACGTTCGAGACGACCGGGATCAGCGCCGAGGACAGCGCGCCCGCGGCCACCAGCTGGAAGATCAGGTCCGGGATCCGGAATGCGGCGAAGAACGCGTCGAGCTCGGCCGAGGCGCCGAAGACGTTGCCGATGACCACCAGGCGGACCCAGCCCAGGACCCGCGACACGAGGAAGGCGCCGGACACGACCAGCCCGGCGCGCGCGATGGTCCGCCCGGTGGCGCTCACCGCTCCGCGACCCGCCCGCGCAGGGCCCGTGGGTGGGCCGCCTGGTACGCCTCGCGCAGGCGTGCCGGCGACACGTGGGTGTACACCTGCGTCGTGGCCAGATCCTCGTGGCCGAGCAGCTCCTGGACGACCCGCAGGTCGGCCCCGCCGTCGAGCAGGTGCGTGGCGAACGAGTGCCGCAGCGTGTGCGGCGAGACGCCCGCGGGCAGGCCCGCGGCGCGAAACAGCCGGTCGAGCCGGTAGCGCAGGCCGCGCACACCGATCGGCGCCCCCAGGTGGTTCAGGAACAGCGCGCTCGGAGCGCGCCGCGGATCGTCGGCGGATCCCGGCCAGACAGCCCGGGCGAGCAGCTCCGGGCGCCCGTCCACGAGGTATGCCTCGAGCGCGGCCGCGGCCGGGGCGCCGAGCAGGCCGATGCGCTCCTTGCGGCCTTTGCCCAGGACGCGGATCTCGCGCCGGCGCAGGTCCAGGGAGCCGAGATCCGCCGCCGCCAGCTCGCTGATGCGCAGGCCCGCCGCGTAGGCCGTCTCGACCAGGGCCCGATCCCGGACCGCGAGCGCCGTTGCCAGGGCGACCCGTTCCGGGCCGGCCCTCGCCGCGGCCTCGACCTCCGCCTCGACCACGTCGAGCAGCCGGCCGATCTGGTCGGCCTCGAGCACGCGCGGGAGGCGGCGCGGCAGGCGCGGCGTGGCGATGGCGCCCCACGGGTCCCCCGGGGCCAGGCCGTCGCGGGCGGCCCAGCGATGGAACGAGCGGATGGCCGCCAGCCGCTGCGCGACCGTGGTCCGGGCGGCGCCGCGCCCGAGCGTCGCGAGGTAGGCGCGCAGGTCCGCCCGCGGGGGGCGTCGCCAGTCGAGGCCTCGCTCGGACAGCCAGGCCAGGTACGCGCCGACCGCGGTCCGGTACGCCCGGATCGTGTCGCTCGACGCGTCGCGCGCCGCCAGCGAGCGGAGGAAGCGATCGAGGACCACGGGGTCGCCGCGGTCCACGACCGGACTCACGCTCCGGGGGCCGTGCCCGCGGACGCCGGCCCGCGCCGCGAGGTCGGGCGCCGGGTCCGGCCCGTGCCGTTGCCGCGCGCGCCGCCGCGCCCCCCGGCGCGGGAGCCCCCACCCGACGGGCGACCGCGCGACGGACGCGCCAGGGCCTCGGGATCGGCTGGACCGCCGGCATGGCGCTCGCCGGGGACGACGTCGTCCGGTGCGACCTCGCTGGTCGATCCGCAGACCAGGCAGACGGCGGCCTCGCCCTTGCGGGCCAGCGGTCCGTCGTCGGTGTCGTGCAGGCCGCCGAGCGGCTCGAAGTTCGTCGTGTAGTCGCACTTCGGGTAGCGGTCGCAGCCCCAGAAGACGTTGCCGGTGCGTCGGACGCGGCGCGGCACGAGCAGGCCGTCCCGGTTCCTGGGGCAGGTCACCTCGAACGGGAGTGGATCGGGCGGCGGCGGCCCGTCCTTCTTGATGTAGCGACAGTCCGGATAGCGCGAGCAGCCCACGAACGGGCCGAAGCGGCCGGACTTGCCGACGAGGGTCCCCTCCCCGCACTCGGGGCAGGGCTCCCCGGCTCCCTCCAGGGGCGGCGGTTCGTCGCCCGGCACCGGCCGGGTCTCCTTGTGTTCGGGGTACAGCGAGCAGGCCAGGAACGGCCCGTTCCGGCCCAGCCGGATGACCATCGGGTGGCCGAGCGAGCAGACCTCGTCGGTCGGGGTCGACTTGTACTCGTCGCCGATCTCGTCGAGCTTGCTCGCGACGCGATCGCGCAGCGGGTCGTAGAACGCGCGCAGGAGCGGGACCCAGCCGCGCTCGCCGCCGGCCACCTCGTCGAGTTCCTCCTCCATGCGCGCCGTGAACGAGATGTCCACGTAGTCGCCGAAGTGCTCCACCAGCAGGTCGGTGACCACCTCCGCGACGGGCTCCGGCCGCAGCCGGCGCTCCTCCACCCGGACGTAGCCGCGGTCGAGGATGGTCGAGATCGTCGCCGCGTACGTGGACGGACGACCGATGCCATGCTCCTCGAGGGCCTTGATGAGGGTCGCCTCGGTGAAGCGCGGCGGCGGCTCGGTGAAGTGCTGGACGGCGACGACGTCCTCGACGGTCGTGGCGTCGCCCTCGGCCAGGGCCGGCAGCTGGCGGGCGGCCTCCTCGTCCTCGTCGGCCTCGTCGTCGCGGCCCTCGGTGTACACCCGCGCGAACCCGTCGAACAGGGTCCGGGTGGCGCTGGCCCGCAGCTCGTACCGCCCGTCGGCGAGGTCGACGGTCGTGGTCTCCAGCTCCTTGGGCGCCATCTGCGAGGCAAGGGCCCGCTGCCAGATCAGGCGGTACAGGCGGAGCTCCTCGGGCTTGAGGACCGAGGCCAGCGAGTCGGGGTCGCGCCGGAACGACGTCGGCCGGATCGACTCGTGCGCCTCCTGGGCGCCCTTCGCCTTGGTCTTGTAGACGCGCCCCTTCGGCATCGTGAAGGCGGCGCCGTAGCGCTCGGCGATGACCTCGCGCGCCTCGCCCATGGCCACGCCGGCGATGGCGGTCGAGTCGGTCCGCATGTAGGTGATGAGGCCGACCTGCCCGCCCGGCGTCGCGACGCCCTCGTACAGGCGCTGCGCGATCGACATCGTGCGCTTCGGGCTGAACGACAGCTTGCGGCTGGCCTCCTGCTGGAGGGTCGAGGTGGTGAACGGCGCCGCGGGGTTGCGCTTCTGGGTCTTCACCCCGACCTTCGTGACGGTCGGGCGCAGCGCTCGGATGGCGGCCGCGTGGGCCTCGGCCGTCGCCTCGTCCGCGATCTCGGGAGCCGCGCCGTCGATCCTCGCGAGGTCCGCCTCGAACGTGTCGCCGGCGGCCGTGCGCAGGACCGTGGCGATCGTCCAGTACTCGCGCGCGGTGAAGGCGGCGATCGCTCGCTCGCGCTCGACGACCAGGCGGACGGCGACCGACTGGACGCGTCCGGCGGACAGGCCGCGCTGGACCTTCTTGCCAAGGAGCGGGCTCAGGGTGTAGCCGACCAGTCGGTCGACGATCCGTCGCGTCTGCTGGGCATCGACGAGGTTGCGGTCGATGTCCCGGGGGTGGGCGAAGGCCTCCCGGATCGCCAGCTCGGTGATCTCGCTGAAGGTCACCCGGCGGGTCTTCTCGGCCGGCACGTTGGCCGCCTCGGCCACGTGCCAGGCGATGGCCTCGCCCTCGCGGTCGAGGTCGGTGGCGAGGAAGACCATGTCCGACCGGCGAGCCGCCTTCTCGATGTCGGTGACCTGCTTGCGGCGGTCCTCGCTGATGACGTACTCGGGGGCGAAGTCGTTGTCCACGTCGACGCCGAACTTGCCCTTGCCCGGGTTCTCCGGCAGGTCGCGGACATGGCCGTAGGAGGCGAGGACGCGGTAGTCCTCACCGAGGTAGCGCTCGATGGTTCGAGCCTTGGCCGGGGATTCGACGATCACGAGGTTCTTCGACACGGCCGGGAGTGTAGCACCGGGTCCTGCACGCTCCCGTGCGGCCGGGGGTCGCGGCCGTCAGACCTCGCGGATGCGGCGGAGGAAGTCCTCGTCGATCTCCAGCTCGCCGTCGTCCGCCGCCGGGGCGGGCACGGCGACGGGCTCGAGCGCCGACTTGCCGTCCGCCGCGGGCGCGCGATCGACGGCTTCGGGCTCGCTCGCGTCGGCCAGGCCGGCTCGGCGCAGCGCCGCCGGCGGGATCTCGACGAAGCGGATGTGGAGGTACGGGAAGAAGAAGATCGAGGCCGTGTCGTCGACGAACACCGGACGCTGGCCGCCCATCGTGCGCAGGTTCGTGCAGCGCAGCCCGACGTCGCCGCTGTCGGGCAGGCCGTACAGGTCGGCCAGCATCGGCTGCTCGCTGTTGAGGTGGAGCACGGCGTCGCGGATCACCCCCGCATCGTGCCTGCTCCGGCCCGGCCCGCCGAGGGACCCGATGGTCCCGGTCTACGGGCGATAGAAGTCGACCACCAGGCGGACGCGGCCGCTGCTGACCCACACGCCGATGCCGACCCGATCGTAGGCCCTGTTCATCAGGTTCACGTAGTGGCCGCCCAGCGGGCTCCACGAGCGTTCGCTCTGGAAGAACAGGTGGCTGCCCAGGACCGCGGCGTACGGATCCCCCGAGCGGCAGCCCAGGTTCTCCGCCCAGGTGTAGTTGGTGTACCCGGCGGCCCGCAGGCGATCGCCCGGGCCACCGCCGATGAAGTGGCTGCACAGGTTCCCGGTGGCGAGGCGCTTGGCGTACGGCCTGGAGACCTTGCTGCTGATGCCGCTGTCGAGCTTGAGCGCGGCGACATCCCGGCCGCCCGGGCTGCTGCACGACCCGCTCGACGTCACGATCCCGCCGGTCCGGGTGCAGTTCATCAGGCCGAGGTAGTAGCGCTCGACCGCGGTCCAGCTGCCCGACCCGACCGACCCGCCACCGGTCGATCCGCCCGACGACCCGCTCGACGACGGTGCCGCGACCGGCGCGGGCGCGGGCTTGGCCTCGGTCCGGAATGCGCTCGACGCCTCACGGGCCAGGGGCACCCCGAGGGCGCTCGTGGCCGTCGCGGCGATGCGCACGTCCACGCGTCGATCCCAGGGCAGCGCCCGGGCGGGCCGGAAGACCAGGACGGTGTCGTCCTCGGCGAAGCTGACCGTGCCCGTGATGGCGTCGCCATCGATGCTGGCCGAGAAGGCCGCCTTCGTCGTCGCGCGGTCCATCGACTGGCTGAAGCGAACGGAGATCGCCGCGCCGCGATCGATGTCCTTGGTGAAGGGCCGGGGCCGGAAGCGCACGACCGACGGCGCCTCGACGGTCCGGAACGCGCGCGATGTCGCCTCGACCGGCGCCCCGAGCTCGTCGATGACGCCGGCCACCGTGAGGCGGTACCACGTCCCGGCCTTGAGCGGCGCGGTCGGGGTGAAGCGGTACGTCTCGAGCCCGTCGATCGCCGCGTCGCGGGCGAGCAGGCCGTCGGCCGCCGGTGACAGGATGACGGCGGCGTCGAGGCTGGCCTGGGTGACCGGCCGCTCGAAGGTGATGCGGAACGCCGTGTCGGTGGCGATGCGCTTGTCGATCGTGCTGGTCGCCGCGATGCCGGTCCCGGCCGGCATGCGCGTGACGAAGGCGGCCCGGGCCGGGCGGGTCATCGGCCGCCCGCTGGCGGCCAGGGCGCCCGGGCCGACGGTCACGGTGTGGTACGTCGACGTCTGCCAGCGCAGGACGGGCAGCACCCGCAACTCGGTGCGCGTCGCGTCCCACTCGTAGGTGACGAGGGTCGCGGGCTCGAGCGTGGTGGCCGCCTCGACCGAGGCCGGGTCCATCGGGGTGCTGAATCGGATCACCGCAGGCTCGTCGACGTCCACGCCGGTGGTCACGACGGTCTGGAACGCAGCCTGCGGGACCGGCACGATCGGGCTCGGTGGGGTCGCGGTCGTGGACATCGGGCGGACGAACGTCAACGCGGCGACCGCGACGAGCGCGCCGAGGGCGAGAGTCAGGCCGCCGCGGGCGATGAGCGATCGGCGGAGCAGGCCGGTGGCCACGACCCACAGCAGGACGGGCACGGCGAGCAGCGCGACCAGGGGCTTCGGCAATGCGGGCCTCGGAGACGGGGCGGCGGCCGCTCGGCTGGGGACCATCGACCGGGTCGCCTGGGGATGCGACCGCCGCGAGGGTAGCGCAGGACGGCGTCAGACGGCAACCGTGCCGTCGGTCACCTGGGGCGCGGGGGACCGGCCGGCGCGAGGAGCGCTCCGGCCGGTCGGTACCGGCCATACGTCCCCGCCACGAGGCCTTGGCGCTCGAGCAGCGTGAGCGTCGCCAGGACGGTCGCGACCGTCATCCCGGTGACCGCCACGAGCTCGTCCACGGTCACCCGACCGGCCAGCAGCTCGGCGGCGACCCGGGCCTCGGTGGTACCCAGCGACTGCACCGCGGCCGCCACCGGCGCCGATCGGATGGCGGCGCTGTCGTCCACGAACCCGAGGTCGGCGATGAGCTGCGGCACGCCGGACACGATGCGCACCTCTCCCGGCAGCTCGTGCAGCAGCGACAGGCAGCCCGCCGCCGTCGGCGCGTCGATGGGCCCCGGCACGACGAAGCATGGACGACCCTGCTCGAGGGCCCATGCCGCGGTCAGCAGCGATCCGCTCTTCGCCGGCGCCTCGACCACCACGGTCGCGTCGGCCAGGCCGCTGATCAGGCGGTTGCGCCGTGGGAACGTGCCGCGCCCCGGGCGCACGTCGGGTCCCAGCTCCGAGACGATCGCACCACCACGCGCCACGATGGCATCGGCCAGGCGGCGATGGGTCGCCGGGGCGATGACGCCGATCCCGCTGCCGAGCACCGCGACGGTGACGCCGCCCTGGCGCAGCGTCGCCTCGTGCGACGCGCCGTCGATGCCCAGCGCGAGCCCCGACACGACCGTCGCCGACGCCGCCACCAGGGCGTGGCTGATGCGGGCCGCCGTCATCCGGCCGTAGCCCGATGGATGGCGCGTGCCGACGACGGCGCACGCCCGCCGGCGGTCGAGGGCCGTGACGTCGCCGTGCACGAACAGGACCGCCGGGGGGAGATGGATCCGGCGCAGTCGAGCGGGATAGCCGGGATCGTCGAGCGTGATGACGGCGGCCCCGGTGCGGCGGATGCGCTCGGCGATCGCCTCCGCGCTGCCCGCGACGACCACGATCTCGCGTGCCACCGCCTCACCGATCCGGTGGTGGGAGCGGCCCTCGGTCCCGACCCGGTCGACCGCACCCGACTCGGCCAGCTCGCGGACGCCGCTCGGGCGCCTGGCCGTGTCCAGCACCGCCCGCGCCGACCCGAATCGAGCGAGCAGCACCGCGAAGGCCGCGGGCCCCAGGCCGTCCACGGTCGCGAGCACGGCCCACGCATCGCGCTCCCCGCCGTCCACCGAGCGATGACCGGGCGGACGGCCGACCGTGTCCGCGGGCACCCCGTCCGCGCCCAGCGGCCCGTCGAGGCCGACCCCGAGCATCAGCTGGCCAGCGCGCCCGCGGCTCGCTCCCCCTGCGAGCGGAACCACGCTGCCTCGTCGAGGTGGTCGGGTCCGACCACCCGGGCGCCGGCGAGGTCGGCGATGGTCCGTGCCACGCGGAGCAGCCGCTCCGTCCCGCGGCCGCTCGCGGCCTGGGCGTCGGCCAGGGTGACGAGGCGCCGACGCCCCTCGGGCGCGAGGGCGCAGGCCGCACGCAGGCCTCGGCCATGGAGCCGGGCGTTGAGCACGCCGCGTCGGTCGATGGCGACCGACCGGGCGACGGCGATCCGCCGGGCGACGACCGCCGACGGCTCGGGTTCGACGTGTTCGACGAGGCTCGCGGCGCCCGAGCGCGCCATGTGGACCCACAGGTCGATCCGGTCGCGCAGCGGTCCCGAGACACGCCGCTCGTAGCGCTCGACGACACCCGGCGGACACTGGCAGCGCCCGTCGTCGGTGCCGGCGAAACCGCACGGACACGGGTTCATCGCGGCAACGAGCTGGAACTCGGCCGGGAAGGTCACCACCCGACGGGCGCGCGCGATCGTGACCCGGCCATCCTCGAGCGGCTGGCGGAGCGACTCGAGCACGTCGCGGTCGAACTCGGCGAGCTCGTCGAGGAACAGGACGCCGTGATCGGCCCGGGTGACCTCCCCGGGCGTCAGCTCCGGGCCACCCCCGACCATCGCCGCGTACGAGCAGGTGTGGTGCGGGCTGCGGAAGGGCGCCTGGCGACGCAGGCCGTGGAGGGGGCCCTCGCCGGCCGCCGAGGCCACGATCGTCGCGGCCAGGGCGGCCGCGTCATCGAGCGGCGGGAGGAGCCCCGGGATCGTCCGGGCCAGCAGGGTCTTGCCCACGCCGGGCGGCCCCACGAGGAGCAGCCCGTGCCCGCCGGCCACGGCGATCTCGAGCGCGCGCCGGGCTTCCGCCTGGCCGCGCACCTCCGCGAGGTCGGGCACCTCGCGACCGGGCGGTCCGCCGGCGGCCGGCACCGGGGCGTCGGCGGCGGACGCGGCGAGGGTGACGCGCGGCAGGTCCACGGGGGTGCGCCGTGCGCGGCGGACGGTCAGGATCGCCGCGGCCTCCGCCAGGGAGCGCACGCCCTCGATGCCGGTCGGTCCGGCCAGCCGAGCCTCGTCCACGGCCGAGCTGGCCACCACGATCCGGGTGATCCCCAGGCGGACGAGCGCCGCGACCATCGGCAGGATCCCCGGGACGGCCCGGACCTCGCCCGTCAGCGACAGCTCTCCGACCAGCGCGGTGACGCCAGGGCGTGGGCGGATCTGCTCCGATCCGAGCAGCACCCCGAGCGCCATCGCCAGGTCGAGCGATGCCCCGCCCTTGCGCAGGTCGGCCGGGGCGAGGTTGATGGTGATCCGCCGCGGCGGATAGACGAAGCCGGCGTTGCGGATCGCGCCGCGCACGCGTTCGCGGGCCTCCTGGAGCGCGGTATCGGCCAGGCCGACGATGGTCGATCCGGGCAGGCCCGGGGCGACGTCGACCTCGACGCGGATGACTCGACCATCGAGGCCGAAGAGGGTCGCGGACGGCACCACAGCCAGCATCGCGCCAGCGTGGCGACGATCGCGTAGCGCCGACTCGCGGGCGACGTACCGCCGGCTTACCCGAGCGGCGCGCGGGTGATCCTCAGCGCGCTGCGGCCGTCGCGGGAACGGCGGCGGCCGGCTTGTCCACCGCCCGGGCGAACTGGAGCAGCGAGCTGCCCAGCGCCGAATCGGCCTTGGTGAACATGAAGGGCGCGCCGGAGTTGAGCGCGCTGATGGCGCCGCGATACTCGTTCACGACCTGGTGATCGATCGTCCGCTTGAGGGCGCCCTCGGCGTTCTTGACGTTGATGCCGGTGAAGGCGTTCGAGCGGTTGAGCACGAGCTGGACCTTGCCGGCCGGGTAGCCGAGGTGGCTCATGGTCTCGAGGATGAGGCGCACGTTCTTGAGGCACGACAGGTCCGCGGTCATGACCACGAAGACCGTCTCCGCCGCCTCGAACACGCCCAGGTTCACGTCGTCGAGCCGCTTGTCGACGTCGACCAGGATGTAGTCGTACATCGTCGCCAGGTGCTCGGTGATGACCGGCAGGTGCTCAGGCCGGACCAGCTCGGCCGTCTCCGGCGAGGGCGGCGCGAGGAGCAGGTCGATGCCCGAGTCGTGCTTGACCATCACGTTGCGGACGAGGTCGGCGTCGATCGACGGCGCGGTGACGATCTCGACGATGCTCTTGCGGTCGAGCCCGAGGTCGAGGAACACGCGGTGATCCCCGAACTGGAGGTTCGCGTCCACGAGGCAGACCTTGCGGCCCAGCTCGCGATGCAGGGCGATCGCCGCGTTGATGGCGATGGTGGTCGTGCCCACGCCGCCCTTGGCGCCGTAGAAGGACAGGACCCGGCCCATCGGCGGGCGGGCCAGGAGCGCGTCCTTCGGGGCGAACCGGGCGAGCAGGCTCTTGATGCGGGCCAGCAGCTCGGCCGGATGGAACGGCTTGATGAGATAGTCGTCGGCGCCGGCGCGCAGGCCACGGACCTTCTGCTCGACCTCGCGCTCGGCCGTGAGCATGATGATCGGGACGTGGCTGGAGGTCCCCTCCTCGCTCCGGATCTTGGCCGCCACCTGGTAGCCATCGAGCTTGGGGAGCATGACGTCGAGCAGGATCAGGTCGGGCGCCTCGGCACCCCACAGACGGAATCCCTCCGCGCCGTCCCCGGCCACGACGATGTCGTAGCCCTCCTGCTTCAGCGTGTACTGCAACAGGCGCTGGACGTTCGGGTCGTCATCGACGACGAGGATCTTTGCCGTCATCGGTCCTCCACGGGCGTGGTCCCGGAGCCCCCGTCGTTCGGCTCCCGGTCCCTATCATAGGCGTCCGTCATGGCGGCATGGTCGGTGCGCGCACGCGCCATGGCCACCCGCAGGAAGTCCCCGACGCGTCGCTCATAGTCCTGCCCGGCGTGCCGGTGCGCGGCGCTGTGATCGGCGCCGTCGACGATCCACTGCTCCGCGGCAGGGCCGGCCGCCGCGGCCAGGCGGTGGGCGTCGCGGAGCGGCACCGTGGTGTCGGCCGCGCCGTGGATGAGCAGCAGCGGGACCGGGTCCACGAGGCCGACCATCCGCCGCGCCGCCGTGTCGCGCGGGTCGGCGCCGAGCCGCTCGGTCACACCGTCGAACAGGCGCTCGGCCACGAACCGGCGGAGCGGCCGCGGGACCCCCAGGCGCGAGGCGACGGGCACGACCGGATCGGACGCGACCGAATCGGCGACGACCGCCACGATGGCCGGACGCGGGGCGCCGATGGCCGCGCGCGGCGCCGCGGGGTCCGCGTCGGCCGCCAGGAGCGACCCGTCGCCGAGGACCGCGACCGCGGCGATGGCGGTCATCCCGCCCATCGAGGTGCCCATCAGCGCCACCCGCGTGATGCCCCGCTCGCCGAGCCAGGCGAGAGCCCCCGCGACGTCCTCCACCTCGAGCAGCCCGAAGGTGGTCGGCCCGTCGTCCGACTCCCCGTGGCCGCGGAAGTCGATGCCGAGGACGTTCGCCGTCCGGCGCAGGAACGGCCCGTACTCGACCAGGTCCGGCGCCACCGAACCCGAGTAGCCGTGCAGCAGGAGGACCGCCTCGTGCGGGTCGGTCGTCCACTCGTCGCCGGGCGTGGCCGGCAGCCAGCGACCGGCCAGGCGCACGCCGTCACGCGCCCGGAAGCGCACGACCTCCCCGCCGAGCGCGTCGACCTCGGGCCCGATGCCCGCCTCCCCGTCCATCCGGCGCGGGGCCGCCAGGAGGCGGTCCGCAGCGCGCCGACGCACGGCTCGAAGGCCGAGCACACCGAGGCCGGCCGCGACGACCGGGCCGAGACCCCGGCGGATCATCGCTCCACCCCCGCGACCCGCTCCAGGTGATCGAACACGAGGGCGCTCCACGTCTCGAGCCGGTCGACCACGGCGTGGACCGCCCGAGGGTCCTCGAACGAGCCTCGCAGCTTGGCCGTCTCGCGCACCCCCACGGGCCGGCCGCCGGCGTCGGCCACGAACACGATGCCGAGGTGGACCGCTCCGACATCGGTGGTGTCGTCGTTGAGCACGCCGACCGCCACGGCCTCGGGATCGAAGTCGGCGACCAGTTCCTCGTGCCACTCGCGCCGCAGGCCCGCGTCCACGTCGCCGTCTCCGGCATCGAGGTGGCCGCCGATGCCGATCGACCAGCGATCGTGCAGGCGGGCGTCGGTCCCGGCCCGCGTGCGCTGCATGAGGAAGTAGCGGTCGCCGTCGCGCAGCACGAGGTACGGGATGATCTGCTTGAGGAACGGGTCGGTCTCGGCCAGCGAGCGCGGATGCGGGCGTGCGCGCTCCCGGACGATCCGCAGGATCACGTCGATGCCATCGGCACGGACGCCGTGCCAGTCGGTCAGGTCCGGGAGCTCGTCCCGGGGAACGACCAGGATGCGCTCGTCGGGCGGCGGCCCGGCGGTCGGCGGCCCGGCGGGCGCGCCCGACCCGGTCACGAGGGCTCCTCCAGCGCGGCCCGGGCCGCCTGCAGGCGCAGCTCGATGGCATCGCGGTCGGGGCCGCCCGGAGCCTCGAGGTCGGCCAGCCAGGCTTCCAGCACGTCGACGTAGGCGCGGATGCGCTCCGCCAGCGCCGCCGCGTTGGTGACGGCGATGCCCGTACCCATGGCGACGTCGCCGCGCGCCAGCCGGGTCATGTCGCGCCAGCCACCGGCCGCCAGCGTGAGGGCCGCGGCGCGGTCCGCCTCGTCGAGCGCGTCGCTGCCGAGCACCGAGGTCACCAGGCTCGCCGCCGCGACCAGGGGCAGGTGGCTGATCGCCGCGACGGCCCGATCGTGCGCTGCGGCGGTCATCGCCAGCGGTCTCGCGCCGCACGCCACCGCCAGCTCGCGTACGCGGGCGTCGCGCTCGGGCGCGGCGGACGGCACGATGATCCACGGTCGCTGCACGAACAGGTCGCCGGTCGAGGCCTCGTAGCCGGATCGCTCCAGGCCCGCCATGGGGTGACCCCCGACGAACGGGAGGTCGAGCGCGGCGGCGCGCAGCGTGATGGCCGTCTTGGTGCTGGCCACGTCGGTCACGACGACATCCGGATCGAGGGCCGAGCGGAGCTGGCCGGCCAGGTCGTCGAGGAGCTCGATGCAGGCATTCGGCGGCCCGGCCAGCACGACCAGCGCGGCACCCCGGACCGCGGCCGCGGCGGTCGGCGCGGCCTCGGCGATGACCCCGTCCCGGAGCGCCGCCGTCGGGCCGCGCCCGCTCGGCGTCCAGGCCGCGATCTCCCACGCGCCGGCGGACCCGCCCGCGGCGGTCGCACGGGCGATCGAACCACCGATGAGGCCGAATCCGAGCATCGCGACGCGCATGCCGGCGAGTATCGCAGGGGCGGCCGACGCGCGTCCGTGCTGTCCGGCCGGCCTGCGGCCGGCCGGACAGCGGGACCGGCGACCCTCCCCTCCGCGAACGTTTCCGGGTGCTACCATCAGGCGGCCGGAGGGTGGATACGGGGCGGGACGGTCCCGGATCCCAGCCCGCCGATCACCGGGAGGGCGGCACAAGGGATGGCCATCGACGGGCGACCGACGCGCGTGCTCCTCGTCGATGATCATCAGTTGCTGACCGACTCCCTGGCGCGACTGCTCGGCGGCGAGCCGGACATCGACGTGGTCGGGATCGCCGGGTCCGTGGCCGAGGCAAAGCAGCTCGGGCGCGAGCGCATGGACGTCGTGCTCATGGACTATCGCCTGCCGGATGGCACCGGAGCCGAAGCGACCCGCGCTATCAAGACCCGCTGGCCGAGCGCCCGGGTCGTGATGCTCACGGCCGTCCAGGACGACGAGACGGTGCTCGAATCGATCCAGGCCGGGGCGGATGGCTACCTCACCAAGGACCGGGCCGTGGAGGACGTCGTGGCCGCCGTCCGCGCCGCCCGTGCCGGCGAGACGCTGCTTCCCCGGTCGGTCATCCTCGGCATCGCCCAACGCGTGGCCACGGCCCAGGAGCGCCAGCCGACCCGGCCGGCCATCGAGCCCCTGACACCGCGCGAGCTCGACGTCCTTCGCCGACTCGCCGAGGGCCTGGCGACGCCGGAGATCTGCGAGCAGCTGGGGATCTCGCGCAACACGCTCCGGACGCACGTCCAGAACGTCATGATGAAACTCCACGTGCACTCGAAGCTCGAGGCCGTGACGGTCGCGCTGCGCTACCGTGTGATCGAGCCCCCGCGAGCCGACGACCGCCTGTACTAGCTGCCGTCGCGACGGCGCTTGACCCGCCGCTGCGTGACGCGACGTTCACCCTCGTCGGTGGGCGGACCGGGATCGTCCTCCGGGTTCTTGCGGCGCACGAAGGTCGAGCGCCGGTCGGTCTCGCGACGGTCCCGCTCGAGGAACGCGCCGCAGCGCGGGCAGCGCCGCTCCTCGGCGAACAAGGATTCGAGCGGCGATACGGTATAGATCTGGCGACCACACGACCAGCAAGCCAGGCGCGGCATCGTCCCCCAGTCCTCTTCGAGCGAGCGTCGGTGTGTGCTCACCCTACGATGGATCGATGATGCGCGCAGGGCGACTCGCCGTCGCCGGTCCCTACACCTTCGGGAGCGCGGCCAGCGCCTCGTCCACCTTCGCCTTGGGGTACTCGTAGTCCTCGAGGCTGCCCTGCAGGTAGCGCTCGTACGACGCCAGGTCGAAGTGCCCGTGGCCGCACAGGTTGAACAGGATCACCCGCGCCTCACCGGCCTCTCGAGCGGCGAGCGCCTCGTCGATCGCGACGCGGATGGCATGGGTCGGCTCGGGAGCCGGCAGGATGCCCTCGGCCCGCGCGAACTGGACCCCGGCCTCGAAGCTCGAGCGCTGGTGCACGCTCCGCGCCTCGATGTAGTCGTGCTCCTTGAGCAGGCTGACCAAGGGCGCCATGCCGTGATAGCGCAGCCCGCCGGCGTGGATCGGATCCGGGATGAAGTCGGCCCCGAGGGTGTGCATCTTGACGATGGGGGCCATCTTGCCGGTGTCCCCGTAGTCGTAGGCGTAGACACCACGGGTCAGGCTGGGCGCGGCCTCCGGCTCGACGGCGATGACCCGGTGCCTGGCGCCCTCGCGCAGGTTGCGGCCCAGGAACGGGAAGGTCAGCCCCGCGAAGTTGGAGCCGCCGCCGGCGCAGCCGATGACGACGTCGGGCGACTCGCCGGCCATGCCCATCTGCTCGATCGCCTCCTGGCCGATGATCGTCTGGTGCAGGAGGACGTGATTGAGGACCGAGCCGAGCGCGTACTTGGTGTCGTCGCGGGTGGCCGCGTCCTCGACCGCCTCGCTGATGGCCATGCCGAGCGAACCCGGGCCGTCCGGTGTCGATGACAGGACGGAGCGACCGTAGTTCGTGGTCAGCGACGGGCTGGCGACCACCTCGGCGCCGTAGGTCTCCATCAGGATCCGCCGGTACGGCTTCTGGTCGTAGCTGGCGCGGACCATGTAGACCTTGACCTCGAGCCCGAACAGCGCGCCGGCGAACGCCAGGGCGCTCCCCCACTGCCCGGCACCGGTCTCGGTCGCCAGTCGCTTGACGCCCTCCTCCTTGTTGTAGAACGCCTGCGGGATCGCGGTGTTCGGCTTGTGGCTGCCGGCCGGGCTGACGCCCTCGTACTTGTAGTAGATGTGGGCGGGGGTATCGAGGGCCGCCTCAAGCCGATGGGCCCGATACAGCGGGCTGGGCCGATACAGGCGGTAGGCGTCGCGGACCGGTTCCGGGATCTCGATCTCGCGGTCGGCGGACACCTCCTGCATGATCAGGGCCATCGGGAACAACGGAGCGAGGTCGGCGGGCCCGATCGGCTCCCGCGTCCCCGGGTGGAGCGGCGGCGACATCGGGACCGGCAGGTCGGCCGCGATGTTGTACCAGGACCGCGGGATCCGCGACTCGTCGAGGACGAACTTCGTCTGGCGTGGATCCGCTGGGGCCATGGGGAACCTCCGAGTGTCGTGTGCCGGCCGGTGGTGACGGACGCGCGGACCGCGACTGGACCGGGACGGCAGCCTAGCGCGCGCGACCTCGGGCGCGCAACCGGATGGGTCGCAGCGCGAGCAGCGTCCCGGCCCCCAGCGGCGCCATCAGGATGAAGCCGCCCTGGCCCCCGCCCGGGCCCTTCCCGTTGCCGCACGGGCGGCCCTTGTCGCCTTCACGCTTGTCGTGTCCGGGCGGCAGGTCCGTGTCGCCGGGACACGGCGGGTGCAGCCTGGTGTCGGCCGGGACCGGTGTCGGCCGTGCCGTCGGCTTCGGCGTTGGCGTGGGCGACGCGGTCGGCGGGGGTGTGGGCGTGGGCGTGGCGGTCGGCCGGGGTGTGGTCTGGGCCGTCGGCGTGGCGGTCGGCCGGGGTGTGGGCGTGGGCGTGGCGGTCGGCCGGGGTGTGGTCTGGGCCGTCGGTTTCGGCGTCGGGGTCGGGGTCGCCGTCGGCCCGGCCGTGGCCTGGGCCGTCGGTCGGGCGGTCGGTCCCGCGGTCGGCGGGGCCGTCGGCCTCGGGGTGGCGCGAGGCGTCGGTCGCGGGGTCGGGACCGCCGTCGCGACCGAGGTCGGCGCCGGACCGACCGAGCCCGATGGCGTCGGGAGACCGCCAGGGCCAGGGCCGTCGCTCTGGTCGGGCCGCTCCGAGGCGGGCGCGATGGGGCCGGTCGACGGGCCGCTGTCCGGTGACTGGCTGGGGCCGGCGCTCGGCGACGGGGTGGCGGCCACCGAGGGGGACGGGGACGAGGTCCCGGGTCCCGCGCTCGGGACGAGCGGCGACGGCGACGTGGTGGGTCGGGGTGACGGGCTCGGGACCGCGGCGATGCCGCCGGAGGGGGACGGCGACAGGCGGGCTGCCTCGCGTTGCTGGAGGCCGGCGCCGCCGAGTCCGAGAGCCACCGTGGCGAGGACCAGATTCACGACCCCGAGGGCCAGGACGAGGCGGATGCGCTGGGTGGCCGTCACGAGATCGTGGCGTCTCCTGGAGGTCGGTCGTGGGTGGTCCGGTCAGGTCGGATGGTACACGGACCCGGCGTCCGGCGCGGTGGCCGCGAGGCGGTGCTCGGCGACCGGGACGTAGCGCGCTGGCCCGGCGCCGGTGACGCTCTCGAACAGGACCATCCGATCCACCGTGAGGTCGATGGATCGGCCCTCCATCGCCGCCTCCAGGCGCCGCGCCACGAGCGGGCCCGCGGCCAGGCCGTCGGAACGGGCGAGGGTCAGGTGCGGCCGGAACGGGCGATCGTCGACGGGCCAGCCGATCGCCGCGAGCGCGGTCGAGGTGGCGCCGGCCAGGGCCGCGACCGCATCGACACCGCCCGTCAGACCGAGCCACAGGGTCCGCGGGCGCGGGCCCGCAGGGAACGTCCCGGATCCGGCGATGGTCAGGTCGATCGGCGCGTGCCGGCGAGCCACAGCGGCCACGGCCTCGGCCGTCGGGTCGATCCGCTCCTCGGGCGTGGGGCCCAGGAATCGGAGCGTCAGGTGGACGGCGTCGAGCCGGACCCAGCGGACGTCGTGCATCCCCGGCGGCAGGGCCTGGCCGCGGACGTCGTCCACGATCGCCGCGACGCCGGCGGCCGCGTCCCCGGGGAGCGGCAGGGCCACGAACAGGCGACGGCCGGGAACCCCGGCGTATGGGTCGCCCGAGCGGGGCCCACGCGTCACCGACCTGGTCCCGGGCCGGTCAGCGTCGCTCGGCCACGGGCATCGGCGTGGACGCACCGGAGTGTTCGTGGCGCTCGACCTCGCTCAGCCACAGCGACCGGTCCTCACGCAGGATCTGGAGGGCCGCATCGCGATCGCGCCAGCCGACCACGTCGACGGTCTTGTCCTCGAGCGTCTTGTACGTCTGGAAGAAGTGCTCGATCTCGACCAGGCGGTGCGGACGCATCTGCTCCAGCCGCTCGATGTGTTGCTGATGCGGGTCGCCGATGGCGACGCACAGGGTCTTGAAGTCCACGCCCTTCTCGTCGCGCATCTCCAGGCCGCCGATGGGCCGCGCCCACACGTGGCAGCCGGTGAAGGTCGGCTCGTCGATGATCAGCAGGGCGTCGGTGTGATCCCCGTCGCCGGCCCGCGTGCCCTCGATGAACCCGTAGTCGAAGTTGTAGAAGACGGCGCTGCTCAGGACGCGGTCGAGCCGATAGACGCCGATGTCCTCGTCGTACTCGTACTTGTTGCGCGATCCGCGTGGGATCTCGACGACGATCTCGACGACATCCGGGAACGGTCCTGGGCTGTGCATGCCGGACAGTGTAGGCCCGTGCTCGGCTCCGGGGGCGGGTGAGCCCCGGGCCAGCGTCCGCCCGGCGTACATCCGAGCGGGGGAACCGTGCGACGAGGTCTCCGCGTGGCCCCTCCCCCGTCAGGATGCACGCCCAGCGGACGATGGGGCGACGGACGCCCGCCCTGCGCTCGCTCCCCCGACGGGATGTACGCCCAGCGGACGTCGGACCGGTCTGGGCGTCGGCCCGGTCCGCCGCGGCCGGTATGCCAGGGCCGATCCGGCCGGCGGAGCGAGCGCACCCCGCGGTGCGTGAGCGAGGCGCGCAGGCGACAACGCGGCGATGGCGCCCGATCCGGCGCCGCGCCTAGTCGTTGTAGAGGCGTTCCTCGATGAGTTTCTCTTGCACCGTCCGGCCGTTCGGATCGAAGCAGGAGAACTCGAAGTGCTTCTCGAACTCGAGGTCCACGTTGTCCTGGCCGCCGCGGTTCTTCTCGACCGAGACGATGACCCAGTCCCGGAAGCGTTGCGCCTGGTACGGGTTGAACTCGATGTTGACCTTGGCGACGATGTGGTACTTCTCGTTGAGGATGAGGATGATGTCGGCCTCGTAGTTGATGGCCGACGAGCCGCGCAGGTGGAAGTTGCGCAGGCGCGAGGCCTTCAGGCCCTCCTTGTCCGCGGCCACGATGGCGACCATCGGCACGTCCTCGGACAGCGCGATGTCCTTGAGGCCGTTGACGATGAACGTGACCTTCTCCGACTCGTTCTCCGGCTCCGGCCGCTGGGGCACCTTCTGCATGTAGTCGACGAACACGACCAGCCGGCGATCGCCGGACAGCTCGCGATGCTGCTGGACCAGCTTCTGGAGGTTCTCGATGGTGCTGGCCGTCTGCGAGCCACGGAGCAGGAACAGGTTCTGGCCGTAGCGGGCGATCCGGTCGAGCGACGGCCGCAGGCGCGGGTTGTTGGCCAGCTGCGGGGCCACGGTCCCCTCGGCCACCCAGGTCCCCAGGATCTCCTTGCGGACGTCCTGGATCTTGATCGCGCCGGTCTTGTGCGGGAGGTGCGCGAGCGCCGACTCCATGGCGATGAGGCGGTTCATCAGGTACGCCTCGTCGTGCTCGAAGCAGACGTACAGCACGTTGGCCTGACCGCCGGACGCGATGTTGCGCGCCATCTGCAGGGCCATCGTCGTCTTGCCCGTGCCCTGCGCCCCGCCGATGAGCAGCAGCTCGCCGGCGCGCAGCCCCGTACCGATGGTCTTGTCGAGCGGCGTGAATCCGAGCGGGACCGGCTGGTACTCGGCGAGGTGGCCGGTCGTCACGCGCTCGTTCAGGTCGACCAGCACATCGAGCGCCGAGCGTGGGCTCATGCTGCCGTTGTCGGTGTCAAGACGCCAGCCCGCGGATCGGGCAGCGTCGGCGGTGGCGTCGGTCGTCACGCGGTGGGTTCCTCCCCGGAGGCATGCGCTCAGCGCCGCGGCGCGGCCCACCTAGCGTAGCACCGCGGTCCGCCCGATTCACCCACCCGGACCACGCTGTTCCGCACCAGGGCCGTCACGCGTCCGCGGCGGCGATCTCGTCAAGGGTGGCCACGATGGTCCGGATGGCGCCCTCGTAGTTGTCGAGGTCGAGCCACTCATCGGGAGCATGCGCGTTGTCGTGCGGCTGGGAGAACCCGAGTAGCACGACCGGCAGTCCGAGGATGCGCTCGAAGCTCGCGGTCACGGGGATCGACCCGCCTCCCCGGATGTGCAGGGCCGCCCGACCGAAGACGGCCTCGAGCGCTCGCTCCGCGGCTCGGACGACCGGGTGATCGGTCGGCGTCCGCGACGGTCGACCACGACCGAGCGACACCACCTCGACCGTGACCCCCGGCGGGGCGATCTCGAGCACGAACGTGCGGAGGGCCTCGAAGATGGCATCCGGATCCTGGTCGTTGACGAGGCGGCAACTCACCTTGGCGTGGGCGTGCGCCGGGATGATCGTCTTGGACCCGTCGCCCTGGAAGCCGCCCCACAGGCCATTGACCTCGAGCGTCGGGCGGGTCCATTGCCGTTCCAGGGTGGTGTAGCCGGCCTCCCCCGCCAGGGCCGGCACCCCGATCTCCCGGCGGTAGGCGTCGTCATCGAACGGGAGCGCCGCGAGGGCCGCCCGTTCGACCTCGGTCAGCTCGAGGACGTCGTCGTAGAAGCCCGGGATCCTGATCCGGCCGTCCGGACCCTTCAGCGCGGCGAGGATGGTCGCCAGGGCGAACGCCGGGTTCTGGACCACGCCGCCGTGCGATCCGGAGTGCAGGTCGATGGGTGGGCCGGTCACGTCGATCTGGGTGTAGACCAAGCCGCGCAGGCTGACCACGAGGGCGGGCAGGTTGCCCTCGAAGAAGCCCGTGTCGCTGATGATCACGGCGTCGGCACCCAATCGATCGCGCTCCGCCTCCAGCCAGGCCTCGAGGTTGGGTGAGGTGATCTCCTCCTCGCCCTCGAACACGTAGCGCACGTTGATGGGCAGCGCTCCGCGGGTCGCCAGCAGGGCCGCCGCAGCCATCAGATGGGCGTGGATCTGGCCCTTGTCGTCGGCCGCGCCGCGCCCGAGCATCCGGCGGTCCTGGACCACGGGTTCGAACGGCGACCAGGTCCACAGGTCGAGCGGATCGACCGGCTGGACGTCGTAGTGCCCGTAGATCAGGACGGTCGGGCGACCCGGCGCGTGGAGCCAGTCCGCGTAGACCACGGGATGGCCGCCCGTCTCGCACACCTCGACGTGCTCGAGGCCGGCGCCGGTCAGGGCGTCGGCCAGCCAGTCGGCCGCGCGCCGGACGTCGCCGGCATGCTCCGGCAGGGCGCTGATGCTGGGCACCCGCAGAAAGGCACGGAAGTCCTCCAGGCGGGCCTCGCTGGTCGAACGGAGATGGGCCTCGACGGCCGCATCGGCGGCGTCGGCGATCGTGGTGGTCGGCATCCTGCGAGTCTAGCGAACCGCCCGGGTCGCGCACCCCGGACGCGAAACGAGCGGGCCCGTCGGGCCCGCTCGCGTGCGGCGCGTGGGTCGGATCGCGGCCGATCAGGCCGGCTGCGGGTCCGGCACCGGGATGGGCTGGCCCGGACCGACGACGACGCCGTGGCCCCGGTCCTGCGACTTGGGCGGCAGGTCGGTGAAGAGCGTCTCGAACTCCTCGGCGTCGACCGTCTCCTCGGCCACCAGCTTCTCGGCCAGGGCCACCAGCCGGTCGCGGTGGGTCGTCAGGACCTCCGTCGCCCGCTCGTAGGCCTTGTCGATGATCGCCCGGACCTCCTGGTCGATGGTCCGTGCGACCTCGTCGCTGTAGTCGCGCTGCTCGCCCATCGAACGACCGAGGAAGACCATCTCGTCGCGCTTCCCGAAGGACAGCGGGCCGAGCTTGTCGCTCATGCCGAACTCGGTGACCATGCGCCGCGCGAGGTCGGTCGCCTTCTCGATGTCGTTGCTGGCACCGGTCGTCGTGTCGCCGAAGATCATCCGCTCCGCGACGTTGCCGCCGAGCAGGCCGGCGATCTTGTCCTCGAACTCGGTCTTCGACTGGAGGTAGCGGTCCTCCTGCGGGAGGGCCATCGTGTAGCCGAGGGCCATGCCGCGGCTGATGATGGTCACCTTGGCGACCGGGTCGCACTTGGGCAGGATGCGCTGGACGATGGCGTGCCCGCCCTCGTGATAGGCGATGATCGCCTTCTCCGCATCGCTGATGATGCGCGACTTGCGTTCGGGGCCGGCGACGATCCGCTCCAGGGCCTCCTGGAACTCGGACATGCCGATGACCTTCTTGTTGCGTCGGGCGGACAGGATGGCCGCCTCGTTGACGAGGTTGGCGAGGTCGGCGCCGGAGAAGCCCGGCGACTGCTTGGCCACGCCCTCGACGTCGACGCCCTTGTCGAGCGGCTTGCCCTTGGTGTGGACGCGCAGGATCTCGGTCCGGCCCTTCATGTCCGGGCGATCGAGGATGACCTGGCGGTCGAACCGACCGGGGCGCAGCAGCGCCGGGTCGAGCACGTCCGGCCGGTTGGTCGCGGCGACGACGATGACGTTGGTGTTGGTGTCGAAGCCGTCCATCTCGACGAGGATCTGGTTGAGCGTCTGCTCGCGCTCGTCGTGGCTGCCGCCGAGGCCGGCGCCGCGCTGGCGGCCGACCGCGTCGATCTCGTCCACGAACACGATGCACGGCGAATTGCGCTTGGCCTGGTCGAACAGGTCGCGCACGCGGCTGGCGCCCACGCCCACGAACATCTCGACGAACTCCGAGCCGGAGATGCTGAAGAACGGCACGCCGGCCTCGCCGGCCACCGCGCGGGCCATCAGGGTCTTGCCCGTGCCCGGAGGGCCGACGAGCAGGACGCCGCGCGGGATGCGCGCCCCGAGCGAGTTGAACTTCTCCGGGTACTTGAGGAATTCCACGACCTCCTGGAGCTCGGTCTTGGCCTCATCCACGCCGGCCACGTCGCTGAACGTGACGACGCTCTTGTTGCCGAGGAACATGCGCGCCCGGCTCTTGCCGAAGGACATCGCCTGGTTGTTGGTGCCCTGGGCCTGGCGCATCATGAAGAAGATGAAGCCGCCGATGATGAGCAGCGGCAGGACGGCGGTCAGGAGCAACCCGACCCACGACGAATCGGGGGCCTCCTCGGCGCCGAACTTGACCGCGGCGATGTCCCGGCCGCCACGGGCGGCGGCGGCGGCCATGTCGTCGTAGACCTGGGTCAGGATGCTCGGCACCACGACCGTGTACGTCTGGGCCCCCGACTTGACGGTCAGGGTCTGGCCCTGCTGGGTGACCTCCGTGATGGCCCCCGCCTGGACGTCATTCAGGAACTCGGAGTAGTCCCGGCTGTTGGTGGTCGTAGGCGCCGAGATCCACGTGAACAGCAGTGCCGCCGTCCCCACGACGAGGACGAGCATCACGATGCCGTTCCGGAAGAACTTGGGATTCAAGAGCGAGCCTCCGGGTGAGCGGGACAGCGGCCGCGCGCCGCTGCGTCCAGCGAGTATAGCGTCGGGCCGCCGGCGAGCCCCCTGACGGATGTCACCCCGTCGACAGTCCGTACGGACGGGCGGGCGGGCCGGATCGCAACGGGCCCGGATGGTGAAGAAAATCGAACGACCCACCGGTGCCGGTGGGTCGTCCATTCGTGTGGCGCCTGGTAGCAGGGACAGGATTCGAACCTGTGACCTAGCGATTATGAGCCGCTTGCTCTGCCACTGAGCTACCCTGCCGCGGACGCCTATCCTACCGTCACGGCGCGAACGTGTCGCAGTCCTCCTGGGCGCCGCTCCGGAAGCCGCGGGTGAACCACTCGACCCGCTGCTCCGATGATCCGTGGGTCCACGTCTCGGGATCGATGCGCCCGGTCGTCGACTCCTGGATGCGGTCGTCGCCGACGGCCTCGGCAGCGCTCAGCGCCTCCTCGATGTCGCCGGGCTCGAGGTACGCCGCCGCGGAGTGCGCCCAGACGCCCGCAAGGCAGTCGGCCTGGAGCTCCTGGCGGACCGACAGGTCGTTGGCCCTGGATGGGTCCGCCTGCGAGGCGCGCTGGACCTGCTCGCTGATCCCGGTCACGGTCTGGACGTGGTGGCCGTACTCGTGCGCCACGACGTAGGCGATGGCGAAGTCGCCGCCCTGCGCGCCGAAGCGGCGCTGGAGCTCGTCGAAGAAGCCGAGGTCGAGGTAGACGCGCTGGTCGGCCGGGCAGTAGAACGGGCCCGTGGCCGACGAGGCCGGGCCGCATGCCGAGGTGGTCGAGTCCTCGAACAGGACGAGGTCGTTCATCGGCAGGTCGCGGCCCGACGCCGCGAACTCGGCGATCCAGAAGTCCTGGACGCTCTCGGTCGCCGCCGCCAGCACCCGATCGGTCTCGCCCTGGGGTTCGAGCGTGCCGCCGGGCTGCCCACCCCCGCCCGACAGGCCGCTCCCCCCGTCGAGGACGCCGCTCGTCAGCAGGAACAGGACCACGACGACGATGAGGCCGCCGATGCCGCCGCCGGCTCGACCACCGGGGATCGGGATCGGGATCCCGCCGCCGCCCAGGGCGCCGCCGAAGCCGCCGCCGCCCGACTGGCCGCGCCGGTCCTCGATCCGGTCGAATCCACTGTTCCGCTTCCAGCGCATCGGTCGTCACGCCCCTCCGTGGATGGCCCCACCGTGGCCAACCCTAGGGCCGCCGGCGCGTCCACCGCATCGCAGGCGTCCGGCGACGCGTTGCAGCGGTCTGCCGAACCGGCTAGGCGCGGCCTCCCCGGGCACGGTCGATGAGCTCGCCGATGGTCGACTGGCCGTAGCGCGCGTCGAGCTGCTCGCGGGCGAGCCGCCACATCACCCGCAGGGGCCGCGGACCGCCGCGCTCGAGCTCGGCCAGGCGGACGTTCGCGAACCGCTCGATGCCCGGCACCGCCATCAGATCGGCGGCCAGCCGCATGGCGGCGTCGTCGAGCGTCGTCTCGCGATCGATGCCGGCCGTGGCGGCGCCATCGAGCGGCGTCCCGGGGCCTGGGGCCGCCGTCGCCGCCCGTTCGGCCGCGCTCGCGGGTCGGGCCGGACCGGCGGCCGTGTCGTTGCGCGGCGTCGCGGCCGCGGTCGTGGCACGGATCGCCCGGTCGGCGTCGGCCATGGCCCGGTCCACGTCCGCCGCGGACACGTACGGACGGGTGGCGGTCGCGCCCTCGCCGGCCGGCGCCGCGGTCGAGGTCGTGCTCCCGCCGCCACCGGACGGCGCCGACGACCGGGCCTCGGGGTCCGTGCCGGACGCGCTCGCGTCACCCGTCGAGCCACCGGCCGCCGGCCCGCCGGACGGGCCGCCACCACGCGGCGTGGTCGGGCGGCTCGGGCGGCTCGGGCGGCTCGGGCCAGCGCCGCCCCCGCCACGATCGCTCGATCCGCCGCGCTCCGGGCGATCGCCCCCCGACGAGCCCATGGACCTGCCGAGCAGGTCCGGGATGTCGATGCCGGTGAGGCCCTTGACCGTGGCGGAGGCCTCGGTCACGGTGCGCGACACGTTGCGGACGAGGTCCGAAGCGCCCTCGTTGGACAGGACCGTCAGGTGGTCGATGCTGGCCATCGGCTCAGCCGCGGCGCGAACGATGTCGGGCAGCTGCGACAGGACGGTCTGGATGATGGCCGCCTCGTTGAACTGGCGATACGCCTCGGCGCGCAGGGCGAGCGCCTTCGCCTCCGCCTCGCCCTTCGACAGCACGACGCCGGCCTCGGCGTTGCCCTCGAGCGTGGTCTGCTTGGCGGTCGCCTCGGCGGTCACCTCCAGGACGCGGGCCTGCGCCTCGCCGGCGAGCTTGACTCGCTCGGCATCGGCCTGGGCCTGGGCGATCACGGCGCCCTTCTGACCCTCGGCCCGGCGGATCTGCGCGGCGGCCTCCGCCTCGGCCGGACGGACGGTCGTGGCGACCAGCTCCTGCTCGGTCCGCGCGGCCTCGAGCTCGGCGAGCTCCGTCTGCTTGCGGGTGACCTCCTGGGTCGCCTCGGCCTCGGCCAGCGGGCCGGCCTGCGCGGCCCGCGCCTGGGCGGCCGCGGTCTGCGTCTCGGTCTCGGCGCGGCGCAGCGCGACGTCTCGCTGGGCGTTGATCTTGACCTGCTCCGCCTCGGCCTCGCGGACGGCGGCCTCCTGGTCGGCCGCCGCCTTGGCCATCCGCGCGTCGCGCTCGCGGCGGGCGGTCTCCTGCTGCCCGATGAGATCCATGTAGCCGGACTCGTCGCGGATCGCCTGGATGGTGAACGAGTCGATCTGCAGGCCGGACGTGGCGAGATCGCCCTTGGCCGCGTCCTGGACGGCCTGCTGGAACTTCTGGCGATCGAGGTTGAGCTCCTCGACCGTCAGCGTCCCGACGATCGACCGGAGGGAGCCCTCCAGCACGTTCTTGACGATCGAGTCGACCTCCTCGTCGCGCGAGTCGAGGAACCGCTCGGCGGCGTTGCGGATGGACTCGTCGTCGGCGCCGATCTTGAACGTGGCCACGCCCTGCACCGCCACCTTGATGCCCTGGCGGGTGACGGCATCGGCCAGGTTGACGTTGATCTGGCGCGCGGTCAGCTTGAGCTTGCCGACCTTGTGGACGAGCGGCAGAACGATGACGCCGCCGCCGCGCACGACCTTGAGGTTGCGACGTCCGTCGGGACCGCGGTCGCGCTGCCCGGACACGACCAGGGCCTCGTTCGCCCCGGCGACCTTGTAGCGACTGCCGATGTAGCTGACGATCAGGACCACCACGACGATGACCAGGAAGATCGGGATCACGCCACTCCCGACGAAGTCGATGATCCCGTCAAACATCGCTGCCTCCCCTGGTATCGGTCGTGGTGTCGTCCGTCGGCGGCGTCACGGCCGCCGACGCTGTCGAGCCCGGCTCTACGATGAGGCCGGCCCCGGCGACGCCGATCACCCGGGCGACGCTGCCGGCCGGGATATCGCTGGACGACGTGGCGCTGAACTCATGGGTCTGCCCATCGGCCTTGACCAGGACGGATCCGTTCCGGCCTGCCGGGATGGCGACCTGGACGAACGCGTCGTGCCCGACGAGGTCCGCCGTCGAGAACGGCTGCTCGGCCTCGGCCCGGCGGAGTGCGCTGAAGATGGCGTAGGCGATGGCCAGGCCCGCCACGCCGAAGCCCGTCCCCCACAGCGCGGCGGTGCCCTCGTGGACGTCGAGGACCTGCGTGGCGAACAGCCCGCCGACGCCGAACATCGACACGAACGACAGGATCAGGGGCATCAGCGAGACGCCGCCCACATCGAAGTCGAAGACGGCGCCGATGATGTCGTCGACGAGGACCGTGATCAGCAGCAGGCCGCCGCCGACGAGCGCGCAGACGACGAAGATGAAGTCCTCGACCGGGATCTCGAACATCGCGGCGCTCCGTTCCCCTCCGCCCGGGCCCACATGCGCCGGGAGGACAGGATAGCGGGCCGCGGTCGCGCGGTGCGCGGCCGGCGCGGCCGGCGCGGGCCGGCGCGGGCGGTCAGTCGGTCGGGCCGAACAGGATGGTCAGCCAGCGCTCGAGCGGCTCCACGTCGGCCGCCTCGGCGCCCAGCCGGACGGCCGCCGAGCCGGGGGCATCGGCGGGCAGCGCCGGGGCATCCGGATCGAGCGTGAAGGCGACTTCGGAAGGCGTCCCCAGACCGTACGCCCGGGCCTGCTGCTCGAGGTAGCGCTGGCGCGCGATGAGGTCCCGCTCGCGCTCGAGCTGGGCGACCATCGAGCGGGCGGCCACGTTGCCGTCGGCGAGTGCCTCGACCCGCCCCGTGGCGGCCGCAGCCTCGTTGACCTGGCGGACGAACATCAGGACGATCCAGGTGGCCAGCGCCGCGGCCACGAGGCCGCCCAGCCGCCGCGGGGTGATCCCCGCGATGGGCAGCATGGCCAGATCGGCGACCGCCCCGGGCTCCGCTCCGGCAGCGCCCTGGGCGGCGTCGGACGGCGCATCGGGGGGGAGCTCGTCGAGCGGCGGGACCTCGGTCCGGCGTGACATCCGGCCGAGCGTAGCTACCCGCAGCTGGCGTGTCAACCGCCGTCTGCGTGACACCCGAGCTGTCACACACACGGTGCACGGTCGCGCTAGACTGTCGCCAATTCCGAACAGCCGTTCGGTCCTAGCCTGGGGTCCCGTGATGCGCACCTACGCCCCCGCCGATCCCGCCAGCGTGCTGGAGCGCCTGCTCGACGAGCCCTCGCTCGCTCGCGGGGTCGTCCACCACGCCGTGATCCCGGCCCGCCAGGCCAGCCACGCCCCGATGCCCGACTGGCTCGACCCGCGGATCGTGGCCGGCCTGGCCAGCCGCGGCATCGAGCAGCTGTATACCCACCAGGCCGAGGCGCTCGACGCCGTGCACGGCGGTGAGGACGTCGTGGTCGTGACGCCGACGGCCTCGGGCAAGTCGCTGTGCTACACCCTGCCCGCCCTGCAGGCCATCGCCGAGGACCCGTCCGCGCGCGCCCTCTTCCTGTTCCCCACCAAGGCGCTCGGCCAGGACCAGGTGACCGAGTTCGGCGCGCTCGCCCGAGCGGCCGGGATCGACACCGTCACGTCCACCTACGACGGGGACACGCCGGCGCCGATCCGCTCGGCCATCCGGGCCGCCGGGCAGGTCGTGGTCACCAACCCGGACATGCTCCACTCGGCGATCCTCCCCCACCACACCAAGTGGTTCCAGCTGTTCGAGCAGCTCACGCTCATCGTCATCGACGAGCTGCACACGTACCGGGGCGTGTTCGGCGGGCACGTCGCCAACGTCCTGCGTCGGCTGCTCCGGATCTGCGCCCACTACGGCAGCCGGCCGGTGATCGTCTGCTGCAGCGCGACGATCGGCAATCCGGCCGAGCTGGCGACGATGCTGACCGGCCGTCCGGTCCGCCTCATCGACCGCAATGGCGCCCCGGCCGGCGAGCGCCACGTCCTGCTCGTCGACCCGCCGGTCATGGAGCCGGCCAGCGGGGCGCGCGGCTCGGCCGAGAACCTGGCCCAGCGCTGGGCGCTGCCCTTCCTGCGGGCCGGCCGCCAGACCATCGTGTTCGGGCGGTCGCGCGTGGCCGCGGAGATCATCCTGAGCGGCCTGCGGGAGTCGCTGCGCCAGCACGAGGGCCCACGCTCGCGTGTCCGCGGCTACCGCGGCGGCTACCTCCCGACCGAGCGGCGGGCCATCGAGCGGGGCCTGCGCGACGGCGAGATCCTCGGCGTCGTGTCGACCAACGCGCTCGAGCTCGGGGTCGACATCGGCCGGCTCGACACGGCCATCCTGGCCGGCTACGCCGGCTCGGTGGCGGCCACCTGGCAGCGCTTCGGGCGCGCCGGCCGGCGCGGCGGCACGAGCGTGGCCGTCCTCGTGGCGTCCGGGTCGCCGGTCGACCAGTACGTCATCCACCACCCCGAGTTCCTGCTCGAGTCGACCCCGGAGGAGGCGCGTCTCGATCCGGACAACCTGCACGTGCTGCTGGCGCACCTGCGCGCGGCGACCTTCGAGCTGCCGTTCGAGCCCGGCGAGGTGTTCGGTCCGGGCCCGGTCGACGACCTGCTCGCGTTCCTGGCCGAGGAGCGCCACGTGCGCCAGGCGGGCGACGGGCGCTGGTACTGGTCGTCGGAGAACTTCCCGGCCTCGGAGATCTCGCTGCGGGCGGCGGCTCCGGAGAACGTGGTCATCATCGACACCACCCCGGACCGTCCGCGCGTGCTGGGCGAGGTGGACCTGTTCAGCGCCCAGGTCCTGGTCCACGAGCGGGCGATCTACCTGCACGAGTCCACGCAGTACCACGTGGACCGGCTGGAGTGGGGCGAGCGCAAGGCGTACGTCCACCGGGTGGATGTCGATCACTACACCTACGCCAACCGGGCGGTCACCCTCAAGCCGCTCGAGATCTTCGCCGAGGCCCCCGCGCCCGGCGGCCGGCGCATCCACGGCGAGGTGATGGTGGCCAGCCTCGTCACGCTGTTCAAGAAGCTGAAGTTCCTGACCGACGAGAACGTCGGCTGGGGGCCGATCGACCTGCCCGAGCTGGAGCTCCAGACCACGGCGTACTGGCTGACCGCGGAGGGGGTCCGCGACCGCTGGCGGCGGGACGAGCTCGATGTCGCCCTGCTCGGGGTCGGGCGCGCGCTGCAGACCGTGGCCGCGGTCCTGCTGATGGTCGACCCGCACGACCTCGGCCTCGTCACCCAGGTGCGCTCGCCCCATGCGGAGGAGCCGACCATCTACCTGTACGAGGCGATGCCCGGCGGGATCGGCCTCAGCGAGCGCCTGTGGGAACGCCACGACGAGCTGGTGACGGCCGCCGCGGACCTGCTGATGGCGTGCTCGTGCGAGGCGGGTTGCCCGGCCTGCACCGGCCCGCGCCTCGAGCCGGGCGTCGACGCCCGGGCCCTGGCCCTGCGCCTGCTCGAGGAGCTCGCGGCGCCCGCTTCCCTGGGCGCGGCATGACCGAGGCGACGTCGCTCGAGCGCCGCCTCGAACGATATCGGCAGACGGTCCGCTCGGTGGGTCCGCTCGGCCCGACCGCCGAACCGGCTCCGCTGGTCGACCGCGACGCCCTGGCCAGGGCGCTCGCCGCCGCCGTCGACGGCACGGTGACGTCCGGCGCGCACGGCTCGGTCGTGTGGCGCGCCGGCGAGCCGCTGCTCCTGCCGATCGATCGCGAGCGCCTGGCGACCCTGCCCGGCCAGCCGCCGCCCGACGTGCCGCTCGTGTGCCTGGACACCGAGACGACCGGTCTTGCCACCGCGGCCGGGACGGTGGCGTTCCTGGTCGGGCTCGGCTGGTGGGAGGGCCCCTGGTTCCATCGCGTCCAGCTCCTCCTGCCCGACCACGCCGACGAGCCCGCGATGCTCGACGCCATCGCCCTGCACGTCAGCGACGACGCCTGGCTGGTGACGTACAACGGGCGCGGCTTCGACTGGCCCCTGCTCGTCACGCGCTTCCGACTGGCGCGGCGATCCGCTCCGGCGCACGGGGGCCACCTGGACCTGCTGCCCGTCGTCCGCCGCGTGTTCCGCCATCGGATGCCCGACGCCCGGTTGCGCACCGTGGAGACGGATCTCCTCGGCATCGCCCGTCACGAGGACGTCGACGGCTGGGAGATCCCGGGTCGCTACCTCGACTTCCTGCGGACCGGTCGGCCCGAGCCGCTGGTCGCCGTCATCCGCCACAACGATGAGGACGTCGCGTCCCTCGCGCGACTGCTGGTCCACCTCGACCGGACCCTCGCCGACGCGACCATGCGGCCCGTCGCTCCGCGCGGCGACCTCGCCGGCCTGGCCCGTGCGCTGGCCCGGGCGGGGCGCTATGACGAGGCGCTCGACTGCCTCGATCTCGCCGCGAGCCGGCCGGCTCCCCCGTCGGACGCCCGGCGCGAACCGATGGGGGCGACCGGGGCGATCGGGCCCTCGCCCGCCCCACGGGCCGTCCCGGCGACCCCCTGGTGGTCGCCCCGCCGCCGGCCCGATCTCGGCGGGCCGCCAGCGCGCCCGGTCCTCGCCGCCGAGCGACCCGGTCAGGGCTTCGACCAGCCGTGGGATGAGGTGCGACTGCTGACGGACCGGGCTCGCCTGCTCCGCCGGCTCGGGCGGGTGGACGAGGCGATCGAAGCGTGGGACGCCCTGGCGGCCGGACCCGGCCGGACCGCGATCGTGGCCGGCATCGAGGCCGCCAAGCTGCGCGAGCACGTCACCCGCGATCCGGCCGCCGCCCTGGCGGGCGCCTCGCGCGCCCTCGTCCTGGCCGAGCGTCGGCGGCGCATCGGGCGGCCTGAGCCGGCCCTCGAGGCCGCCCTGCGGGGCAGGATCCGGCGCCTCAGCCGCCGCCTGGAGCGACGGGCCGGAGCGCCGCGGTGACCGCGGCAGCGTCGGCCGGGACGCCGACCAGGCCCGGACCCCCGACGACGAGCGATGCGGCGGCGGCCGCGAACCGCAGGGCCGCATCGGTCGGGCCGGATCGCGCGCCGGGATCGTCGAGCCGCTGCGCGACCAGCGCCCCCAGGAACACGTCACCCGCCCCGGTCGGGTCGACGCTGTCGATGGCCGGCACGGCCCGGTAGCGGCGCCGGCGGGTCGGATGGCCGGCGACAGCCTCCATCACCCAGCCGCCCGCGTCCCCGTCGGTGACGACCAGGTGCGCCCCGTCGTGGAGGAGCGCCGTCAGCGCCCGGTGCGGGACGTCGCGCCCGATGTCCATCCGGCTCAGCCCGACCAGATCCGCGCGGGCGACGACGGGGTGGGGCCGCGGTCCGATGCGTCGGACCCGTCGCCCCGCACGGAGCCGTCGCAGCAGGCCCTGCCAGCCGAGCGCCACGAAGGCGTCCGGCGGGATCCAGCCCGGCAGGCCCTCCGGCAGTTCATCCGCCACCGGCACGACCGACCACGCGGCCGCCGTCCGCCACGATCCGGGGGGCCCCGCGTCGGGCAGGCGCACACCCGCCGATCGGGCGTACTGGACGCGGCCCCCGGGACGTTCCTCGTTGACGAAGACCGGGCTGTCGGGCAGCGGCGCGATGGCCACCTCGACCCCGGCATCGCGCAGCAGGTCCAGCTCCCATGCCGAGCCGGCGGCGCCATCCGCGCCGATCCACGCCGCCGTGCGCAGGCCGAGCCGCGCGGTCGTCAGGGCGGCAAAGGTCACGCCGCCGCCGAGACGCCAACCGCGCGGATCGTCGGACACGACATCGCGCGATGCGGAGCCGAGGTGGAGCACGTCGAACGGGTGGGGCACGGGTCGGCGTCACCTCCGGGCGTATACTGCGCGCTCCCCGACCATCCGCCAGCGGAGCCGAACCGTGTTCTTCTACGAACTCCACGAAGGTGACAACGAGGTCTACTCCGACGTCCTCGTGGTCAGCGAGTCCGAGTGGGAGCCCGAGGAGTTCTTCGAGCTCGTCCAGCGCATCCGACGCCGCATCCAGGACGACTACCGCCACGATACCCTCATCGAGGCGATCGCCATCGAGCTCGAGCGCGACCACGGCTTCATCTTCGTCAGTGACGACCGGCTGGCCGCCTCGGTCAACGTCTCGACCGACGAGGAGGGCAACTTCCTGGCCGACCTCGAGGTCGACCTGGCCGACGACGATGACGACGATGACGACGATGACGACGAGCCGCGGGGCGACTATCGGACCCTCGTCACCGACGTCGAGCTCGACCTCGATCCGGGCGACCGTCTGAACTGACTCCGGCCGCCGACCCGCGACGGGCCTGGTGGATCAGCGGCTGAACAGGATCTCGAGCACGTCCCCGTCGCGCACGCGGTAGCCCTTGCCCTCCGAGCGAAGCCGGCCGGCCTTGCGCGCCTCGGCCGTCGACCCGAGCGCCACCAGGTCGTCGTAGCCGACGGTCTCGGCCCGGATGAACCCGCGCGCCAGGTCGCTGTGGATGGCCCCGGCCGCGTCGACGGCGGTCGAGCCGTCGGGGATCGGCCAGGCCCGCACCTCGTCCGGGCCGGCGGTCAGGAACGAGATCAGCCCGAGCAGCCGGTAGGACAGCTCGATGACCCGGCCCAGGCTCGAACCGGCCAGCCCGAGCTCCTCCATGAACACGGCGGCCTCGTCGGCCTCGAGCTCGCCCAGCTCCATCTCGATCCTGGCCGACAGGGCGTCGACCATGGCGTGCCGGTGGTCGTAGGCCGCGGCCACGCCCTTGACGATCTCGGCCTCGCGGGCGATGTCCTGCTCGCCGACGTTGAGCAGCACCAGGACCGGCTTCTCGGTCAGGAAGCGGAAGCCGCGGATCGCCTTGGACTCGTCGGCGTCGAGGCCGAGGTCGCGGATCGGGGTGCCCGCCTCGAGGCCCTCGTGGATGCGCCGGACGACGACTTCCTCGCGCTCGGCGGCCTCGCGCTCGGCCTGCGTCCCGTGCCGGCCGCTGCCCTTGAGGCGCTCGAGCCGTCGCTCGGCCATCGCCAGGTCGGCCAGCAGGAACTCGAGGTCCAGCTGCTCGATGTCGCGCAGCGGGTCCACGCTGCCCGCCGGATGGGGGTTGACCGGGTCCTCGAACGCGCGCACCACGTGCAGCAGCGCGTCGGAGTCGCGCAGGCGCGCGAGATGGTCGGCGGGCAGCTCCTCGGTCCCGATGCGCCCCTCGGACGACGTCGGCGGCGCGGGAAGGTCGACGTAGGTGACATCGGCCTGCACGATCTTCTTCGGCTTGAAGATCTGGGCCAGCCGGTCGAGGCGCGCATCGGGCACCTTCACCACGCCGACGTTGAGCGTCACCCCGCCGTACCCGCCGGTCTCGGCGTGGCCGCGGGTGAGCGTGTTGAAGACGGTGGTCTTGCCGCTCCCGGCAAGCCCGACGATGGCGATCTGCATGGACCCGATCGTAGCGGCCGCGGCGGCGTGGCGTCGCCGGATGCCCTCGGCGTCCCGTCGAGCTAGTAGCCCGCGCTCGGATCGACGACGTTGACCAGCGGCTCGCCGGCCGCATAGCGGCGCAGGTTCTCGCAGAACAGCTCGACGCTGCGATCCAGCACCCGACCGCTGGACCACGCCGTATGCGGGGTCACGATGACGTTGTCGAGCCCGTAGAACGGCGACGTGGGCGGCAGCGGCTCCTCGCGGAACGTGTCGAGGACGGCGCCGCCAAGGGGTCCGTCGCGCAGGGCGCGCAGGAGCGCCCGCTCGTCCACGAGGCGACCGCGGGCGACGTTGATGAGCCACGCGCCGGGCTTCACCAGCGCCAGCGTCGCGGCGTTGATCATGTCCCTCGTCTCGGCCGTCAGCGGGGCGGCCAGCACGATGAAATCGGACTCGGCGAGCAGCTCGGGCAGGGTGTCGGGCCCGCCGACCCGATCGAGCATGACCTCGCCGAACGAGCGGTCGTCGTCCGACGGGTCGCCGGCGGGCAGGGCCGTGCCGCCGTCCGGCCGGCGCCGCACCGCCACGACGCGGCAGCCGAACGCCGTCGCCAGCGCACCGACGGCCCGCCCGATCGAACCGAGGCCGACGATGCCGACGGTCACGTCCCGCAGCTCGGCGCCCTCGAGGGGCTGCCACGTCCGCTCGTGCTGGAGCTCGAGGAGCTGCGGCAGCCGCCGGCTGATCGCGAGGATCATCATCAGCACGTACTCGGCGATGGGCCGGCTGAAGACGCCGCGGGCGTTGGTCACCACCAGGCCTCGCTCGAGGGCGGCCGGGGTCAGCGCCCGCTCGACGCCGGACGTCGCGGAGTGGACCCACGACAGGCGCGGCGCCCTGGTCAACAGCCGGTCGAACGCCTCCGAGCTGAGCCAGCCGCGGAGCATCACCTCGACGTCCTCCAGCGGCCCGTCGGCCAGGCCCTCACCCGACACCGTCACGAGGCGGGCGCCGGGGGCGGCGGCTCGGATGCGCTCCAGGTCGCGCGATCGATAGCGCGCCGACAGGATCGGGCTCAGGGCGATCGCGCGTGGTGCGCCGCCCGGACCGCCGCCCGGACCGGCCGTGGCCGGACGGTCGCTCATCGTGATGCCTCGGCCTCGGCCGGCTCGTCGGCCGAGGCCCCGTCCAGCACGCGCGCGATCCACCGCTCGGGCGCCTCGATCTCGCCGTCGCGCGGCAGGACCTCGGGGCCGTCCCACAGGTGGGCCAGCGCCTCGCGACCGCGCGCCTCGGCGATGTGGCGCACGAACGCCTCACCCGTCCGGTACTGCTCCAGCTTCAGGTCCATGCCGGTCAGGCGCAGGACGGCCCGCTCGAACGCGGTGCGGTTGCTCCGGCGCTCGTGGAAGCGGCGGCTGATCCGCTCGACGTCCGGCACGAGCTCGCGGCCCACCTCGTCCATCACGTAGTCGCTGAACCCCTCCAGCAGGCTCATCACGGCCTGCGTCTCGCGGAACAGGCGGCGCTGTTCGTCGCCCATCATCCGCTCCAGCCAGTGCCCGCCGCCATCGTCCTCGCCGCGCAGCGCCCGGCCCAGGCCCCGGATCGCGTCGCGGCCCATCTGGCGGACGTCCCCGCCGACGAGGGCCATCTGACGCTCGAGCCGCTCGGCCAGGTACGGTCGCAGCCAGGGATGCGCCTCGAACTCGAAGGCGTGCGTCGTCTCGTGCAGGGCGATCCACGTGCGGAACGGTCCGAGCGGGACGCCCAGGGCGCGGGCCGTGGTCCGGATGTTCTCCTCGACGAACAGCAGCCGGCCGGGTGTGTGCTCGGCCGACAGCAGCGCCAGGTCGTACTGGCCGAGCACGCGCTGGCCCATGAACCCGAGCAGGAACCCCAGCTGGCGCGTCGTGATCCAGCGGTTGGCGATGGCCATCGACGCCGTTGCGAGCCCGCCGCCGGGGGGCACCACCTGGTCGAGCAGGTCGCGCTCGAGCTTGCCGATGAGCGACCCGAACGACGTCGTGTTGGCCCGGACCCAGCCGGCCCGATCGACCACGCCGGAGCGCTCGACCACGCCGGGCAACCCCGTCCCGAGCGCCTCGCTGAGCGCCGGCACGATGCGCGCCATCGCCTCGGCATAGGCGGGCTCCGCCGCGCGCAGCTCGGCCGGGCCGAGCGATCCCGGGGCGCGCCTCAGGCGCTCGATGGCGATGCGCTCGACGGCCGGCCAGTCGACCAGGCCGGTGCGCGCCGAGCGCTCCAGGCGTCGTCCCAGGACGGTCGCGGCGGCACCGAGCGCGGAGCCGACCAGGATCCCCGCCTGCCACGCCCGGTCGCCTCGCCAGGTGGATCCGCCGCGGCCACTGCGCCCGGTCATGCCACGCCGATCCCGAGGTCGAGCGCCTCGACGTCGGTGAAGGCGTCGCCGAACATCCGCCCGGCGATCGCCGCGAAGCGAGCCGCATCGCCGGTCGTGAGCTGCCGATGGATGGCCGGCGCCATCACCTCGTCGGGACGGTCGTGGCCACCCAGACCGGCGTCGGCCGCGGTGCCGCGCGTGGTGCCCGGAGCCTCCAGGCCGTTGACCACGAGCAGTTCGGCCAGGGCGGACGCCGTCGCCGTCGCCGAGTCGACGATGGCGATGCGCGAGCCGGCGACCGCCGCGATGAGCGGCCGTAGCAGCGGGTAGTGGGTGCAGCCGAGCAGCAGCGTGTCGATGGTCGCCCCGGCCGGTCGCGGGAAGATCGACTCGCCGTCGCCGTCGCGCTCGCCCAGCAGCGGCGCCAGCGCCGCGGCGACGACCGCCTCGGCCTCCGGGCCGCTGAAGGCGCCCGATTCGACCAACGGGACGAGCGTCGGCGTGGCGTGCTCGTACACCTCGATGGCCGGGTTCTCGTCCTTGATCGAGTTGAAGTAGGCGTGGGAGCGGATGGTCGCCGGCGTGGCGATGACGCCCACCCGCCGCTCGCGGGTGGCCAGCGCCGCGGCCCCGGCCCCGGGCCGGATCACGCCCAGCACGGGCAGGTCGTAGCGCCGTCGATACGCACCGATGCCCACCGCGGTGGACGTATTGCAGGCCACGACCAGGGCCTTGACGTCCCGCTCGACGAGCGCGTCGAGGGCCTCGGTGGAGAAGGCCAGCACCTCCTCGTCGGTGCGCACGCCGTACGGCGCCCGGGCGTTGTCGCCGAGGTAGATGGTCGACTCGTGCGGACTCCGCCGGACGATCTCGCGCAGGACGGTCAATCCACCGACGCCCGAGTCGAACACGCCGATGGGACGGGGGTCGGACATCAGCGGCCGGCTAGCGGCGACCGGCCCCGACGGCCTGGCGCACGCTCATCAGGTCGGCGGCGATGCGGGTCATGTCGCGGCTGACGTGCGCCTCCGGGTCGGCCAGCACGAACGGCACGCCCTCGTTGTTGGCGCGCACGACGAGCGGCCCGTCCGAAACCAGCGAATGCTCCGGCACCCTCCCGAGCGCGCGCTGCAGGTCGCCCGGGTCGATGCCGCCGGCGCTGTCCGAACGGTTGACGAGGTAGCGCACCTTCGAGGCCGGGTAGCCGATGGACCGGAACGTGTCGGCCATGGCGATCGTGTTGTGGATGGTCGTCGAGTCGTAGGTCACGATCTCGACGATCGTGTCGCTGGCGTCGAGGAAGGCGAGGTTCACGTCGGTGATCATGGCCGACATGTCGATGACCACCACGTCGTAGACCCGTCGCAGGAGACCCAGGATCTTGTCCACGTCACGCGTGGTGACCATCTCGGCCATCTCGATACGCGGCGGCGCGAGCAGGATGTCGATGCCCGACGGGTCGCGCCACAGGACGTCGGCCAGGTCGGCCTCGGCGACGCGATCGGTCGGCAGATCGAGGATCGAGGGTGCGTCGACCGGCACCTTGAGCAGCGAGCGCAGGTCGCCGAACTGGAGGCTGCCGTCGACGAGCACGGTCTGGTGGGATCGCTGGCCGAGCGCCACGGCCAGGTTGAAGGCCACGGTCGTCTTGCCCACCCCGCCCTTCGGGGCGAACACGGACACGACCCGACCGGCTGCCACCGAGGAGCTGGCCGCGAACTCCTTGCGCACGCTCGACACGCGGTTCATCAGGTCGTAGCCGGAGAACGGCATGGTCAGGACGCCGTGGATGCCGGCCTCGGGATCGACCTCGACCGGGTTCTGCGGCACGGTCAGGACGATGACCGGGATGTTCAGGCCGGAGCCGCGGATCTGCTCCACGAGCTTGGGGCCCTTGATGCGCCCCTGCAGCAGCGCGTCGACCAGGACGACGTCGGGGCGGAGCTGCCCGATGGCCGCGACCGCCTTGCCGCCATCGCTCAGGACATCGAGGACCTTGATGGCGGCCTGGGCATTGAGCAGACCCCGGATGTACTGCGCGACCTGTGGGACATCCTCGACGATCAGCAGACGCGTCTGGTCAGGGGTCGGGGTGGTCGACATGGACTCCGACGATAGCACGCGATGGCCGCCCACCACCCAGCCCGAAGGTCATGGCCCGGGGCGCACCGCGATGAGGACGGCGCGGTCCGAACCCGGGCCCAGCGGCGCGAGGTCGTAGCCCCCCGCGATGACCTCCACCTCGAGTCCGGCATCCTCGGCGAAGCTCGCCAGCTCATCGGCCCCGACGAGGCGGAGGCGGTCGCTGCGGACCCAGCGGCGGGCCGCCTCGCCCTGGCGGCCGACCTCGTAGATCGTGGTCAGGCGGACCGTGCCGGTCGCCGCGTCGTGGACGGCCGAGCCCACCTTCGTGACGGTCTCGCCGGTCTCCGGGTCGACGCGCGGCCACTCCAGGATCACGCGGCCGTCGTAGCGGGCCAGGTCCTCCGCGTCGGGCAGCCACACGTCGACCACGGCGAGACCGCCGGGGGCGAGATGGCGGGCCAGCGCGTCCATGGCATCGCGCTGTGCCGTCCGGGACCCGAGGAGCATGATCGAGTTGAGGGCGATGAACCCCAGCGCGTAGCTCCCGGCGTCGGGCAGGCGCAGGCCGACGAGGTCGGCTTCGACGAGCTCGAGGGTGCCGCCGCGACCCGGCGACCCGAGGCCCGCCGCGGCGGCCCGGGCGTGCGCCCGCGCGAGCATCGCCGCGTCGAGATCGACGGCCGTGACCGGATGCCCGGCCGCGGCGATCGGGACCGCGAGGCGACCGCTGCCGGCCGCCAGCTCCAGGACGCGACCGTCGGCACGCTCCGCGAGGGCCAGGTACAGGTCGAGATCGCCCGGGTCGTCGAGCAGGTCGAGGTCGTAGAAGCGGGCCAGGGCGGCCGCGCCGTCGGTGTCGGGCGGAGGCACCATCCGGCCGCTAGCGACCTCGACCGCGACGGGCGGCTACCCGCGCCGGAGTCGACTCGCCCGCCGACGGCGCGGCCGGCGGGTCTGCGGGTCGGCCCTCCCAGCGGACGGGCTTGCCGGCCAGCTTGCGCACGGCCAGGGCACTGATCGCCTCGAGCGCGGCCCGGTTGGCGGCCATCGCGGTCGTCTCGGCCTGGTCGTACGGCGGCGATACCTCGACGACGTCCATGCCGGCCAGGTCGACCGCGCCCACGATCTGGCGGATCGCGCGGAGCACCTCGCGCGTGAGCATGCCGCCGGGCTCGGGCGTCCCGGTCCCCGGCGCCATCCCCGGGTCGATGACGTCGATGTCGAGACTGAGGTAGACGTAGTCGGGCCCATCGAGGGCCTCGTCGATGGCCTGCGCGATGACCGCCTCGGCGCCACGCTCCTCGATCTCGCGCATGAAGTGGTAGCGCATGCCCTGGGACTGCATCCACTGGAACGTCTCGACCGGCGGCCAGTAGCCGCGCAGACCGACCTGCACGAAGTTCTTGCCCTTGACCGCGCCCGATTCGATCAGCCGCCGCATCGGCGTGCCGTGGCCGGCCAGCACGCCCCAGTCGTCCGCGGCCGTGTCGGCATGGGCGTCGAAGTGGACGATGCCGATGCTGCCCGGCCGACGGACCTCGGCGACGGCCGTGGCACTCGGCCACGTGATGGAGTGGTCGCCCCCCAGGACGATCGGGATGGCCCCCGTCTCGGCCACCTCGCGGACCTTGCGGTAGATGAACGCGTGGGCCCGCTCGATCCAGGCGGGCACGATGTTGGCGTCACCGGCATCGACGACGTCGAGCACCTCGAACGGCTCGACGCCGAGCTGGAGCGAGTTGATCGAGCCCGACGTGTACTGCGCCTCGCGGATCGCCCGTGGCCCGAACCGGGCGCCGGAGCGATGGCTGACCGCGTCGTCGAACGGGGCGCCGATGATGGCCACGTCCGTGCCGCGTCGCCGCAGCTCGGCCGGATCGGTGATCCAGGGAAGTTTCATGAAGCTGACCGGGCCGACGTACGTGGGCAGGTCGTAGTCGTCGTAGGCCTCGTACGGGCGATCCCAGCCGTTCGCGGCCGCGAAGCCGCCGTCCGGGATCCCGGTCTCGTCGTGGGGGCGCTCGGCCACGTGAACCTCCGGAGGCGGGTCGGATCGTCGCGACGATCGCATCAGCCCGAGACCGACGCCGTGCGATCGGGTCCGAGCCTGCCGCCTCGAACGGGGCGCCGCCGGTTCGATGACACGTTCGTCCAGCGGGGCGCGCCGGGTCCGATGGTAGCACTCCCCCGGCCGCTGCCCGGTCGCCCTCGCGGAGGGGGGTCGCCGGGTCAGCCGCCCGCTCGGAACTCCGCCCAGGCGGCCTCGACCAGGGTCGGATCGGCGTACAGGTCGACCGCGGTCTGGGCGACCAGCGTCGCCGCCAGGAGCGTCGTCTCGTCGGCCCTGGGCATCGCCGCCGCATCGCGGAAACGGATGGAGTGGCCGGGCACACCCGGCTCGCAGATGGCCAGGTCGGGATGGATCGTCGGGCAGACCCAGCTCACGTTGGCCATGTCGGTGCTGCCCGAGGTCGGGTCGTCGCCCATGTCCGCGATGCCGTAGGCGGCCATGTTCGCCCGGAACCGCGCGGCCAGGACCTGGTTGTTGCGCATCGTCGTGGCGCCGCCGGAGTAGGTCACCTCGACGGTCGTACCGGTCGCGGACGCGGCCGCCTCGGCCATCGCCGTGAAGCGCGCCTTCATCTCCTCGTAGTAGGCCCGGTCGTCGCTGCGCAGCATGAACCAGGCGGAGGCACGGTCCGGGATGATGTTGGCGGCCGTGCCGCCCTCGCGGATGATGCCGTGGACGCGCGACGTCGGCCGCAGCTGCTGGCGCCACAGCCCGACCGAACCGAACAGCAGGATGAGGGCGTCGAGCGCGTTGCGGCCCAGCCACGGGTCGGCGCTCGCGTGCGACTGGAGACCCGTGTAGACGACATCGACGTCCTCCGAGGCCAGCGGATGGCTCTCCACGTGGTCGCGGTCACACGGGTGGAACAGCAGGGCGGCATCGATGCCCTCGAACAGGCCGTCGTCGATCATGATCTGCTTGCCGCTGCCCCGCTCCTCGGCGGGCGTGCCGAGGAATACGATCTCGCCGGGCAGCACGTCGGCGACCGCCGCCAGCGCCAGGGCCGCCCCCACCCCGGACGCGGCCATCGTGTTGTGGCCGCAGCCGTGGCCGAGACCCGGCAGCGCGTCGTACTCGGCCAGGATCCCGATGCGCGGTCCGTCCCCGCCCCGCCCACCGGGGAACGTGGCCCGGATCGCGGTGGCGAGGCTGCCGGCCGGATGCTCGACGGCGAATCCGCGCTCGCGCAGGATCTCGGCGATCCAGGTCGCGGCCCGGACCTCCTCGAACGCGGGCTCGGGGTTGGCATGGATCCGATGCGACAGATCGATGATCAGGTCGCGGTCGGCCTCGACGGCACGCGCCACGCGGGACTTGACCTCGACGTTGGGGGCGGCCGGGGACGTGGACGTCAGGGTCACGGGAGCTCCTGTGTTCGCGGCTTGGAGCCGGAGCGTACCGCGACCGCGTCCCGGCGTGCCGGGAGGACGGCTCAGCGTTCCGCGGAGAAGGTCGCCTCCGCGACGGCCACGAGGACGAGGATGAACAGGGCGATCGGTACCTCGAGCGCGCCTTGCAGCCGGAGGAGGATGAACGCCGCGGCGACGAGGCCGACCCACCCGCCGCGCCGCGCCGCGCGCGGCCAGTCGCCCTGGTAGGCGATGCGCCGGTGCCGCCCGAAGGTCAGCAACCAGAAGACCGGGACGGTGGTGAGACCGACGGCCAGGCCGATGAGCGCCGCGCCGATGACCCCGGCCGACGGGTCGAGCACCGGGTCGCGCGTGGTCACGACGAGCGCGACGAGGAGCCACACGACCGCGGCCGCACCGAACGTGCCGAGGTTGGCCAGTCGATCGCGGGTCTCCATGACCAGCGAGTCTACGGGCTGCGATCCGCCCATCGCGGCCCATGGCCGGATGACGCGCTCCCATCGCATCGTCGACGTGCTGCCTCCATCACCGCCGCGGGAGGCCGCGGCCGGACGGGCACCATGGCCGAGTCGGTGCATGCTGTCGAGTCGGGCGGATGCCCTATCGGCCACCCGGTCCCGGCCCCGCGGCGCTGGCCGGACAGATCCCGCGGTACGCGCACCACGTGCACGCCTGGCGGTCCGGGGTCGGCGTGTAGTCGCGCGCCCGGATGCCGGCCGCCGCCGTCCCGATGCGCTCGCGAGCCCTGGCCAGCCGCTTCGGATCGACCGGCACGGTCCCGACCACGCCCGAGTCGAGGAAGTGCATCGAGAGGGCGTCCGGCAGCCGCCCCGTCATCGCCTCGTAGCCCATCGCGTAGATCTGGAGCTGGAGCGAGTCGCGGGCGCGCTGGCGGGCCCTGGCCGGGTCGCGCACGTCGCTCGACTTGTAGTCGGTGATGGTCACCCGCTCGTGGCCGAGGATCCCCAGCGTGGGCGACACCACGTCGGCGCTGGCCGAGCCCACGCCAGGCCGGTCCGCCACGCCCTTCCCGCCCCCCGGGCCCGGGCCGTCGCCCACGGGCTCGACGTCCACCCGGTCCCAGCGGCCGCGCACGCGGTCCCCCCCGAGCATGAACGCGAACTCGCGCTCGACGTACGTGGGGATGACCGCCTCGGGAGCCAGCTGGGCCTGGCGGAAGCGTCGCAGGGCGGCCCGCCCCGCGGCGAGGCGGGCGTCCTCGTGTTCACGGCTGACGAAGCCCTCGCTCGACCACGCCCCGAGGAACACCTCGTCGAGCTCGGCCTCGGTCATCACCTGCCCGCGCGCGTGGCGCTGGTGGAACAGCTGGACGGCCTTGTGGAGCGCGGCGCCGTAGACGATGGCGTGGTGGGGGGCGAGCGGGATGCGCAGCACGTGGGCGTACTGGTACTTGCGCGGGCAGGTCAGGTAGTCGTCCACCTGGTAGAAGGACAGGGCCAGCGGCTCGGCGATCGGACCGCGCGGCGCGACGACCGGGACAGCCGGCGTGGCAAAGGCGGCGATGCGTTCCTCCGGGCCGGCGACGCGCGCCCCGGACCCCGGGATCGTGGCGACCGAGGGCAGGTCGAGGGCCTCCAGCACGAACGGCGACACGCGCCGGGCCCGCGCGCCGCCGTAGTCGGCGGCGTGGCACAGGATCGCCTCGTCGCGGGCCCGCGTGAGCGCCACGTAGAACAGCCGGCGCTCCTCCGCCATGGCCCGCTCGGAGGTCATCGCCTCGCCCCGACCCAGTCCCTCGGGGAGCGCGAGGGGCTCGCTGCGTCCGGTCCCCGGGAAGCGGCCCGCGACGAGCCCCGGCAGGTAGACGACCGGGAACTCGAGGCCCTTCGCCTTGTGCACGGTCAGGACGGCCACGGCGTCGGCGTCCGGGTCGAGGTCGGCGGTCGGCGGGTCGTCGCCCGCGTCCATGAGCGTCTGGAGGTGGCGCGCGACGAACACGGCCCGGTCGTCCGCCAGCAGCGTCGACTGGGCGCGGATGATGTCGAAGAAGCGGGCGACGTTGGCGAGGCCCTCCTCCGCACCGGCGGTCTCCGAGCGGGCGAGCCGGGCGAGCATGCCGCTGTCGCGCAGGTAGGCGTACAGCACCTCGCCGGCGGGCCGCTCCTGGGCGAGCTCGATGGACCGCCGGAGGTCGGCCACGAACGACGCGATCGCGGTCCGGGTGTCCGGGCGCAGGCGCAGGAGCCCCGGCTGCTCGAGGACCTCCTGCATGACCGCCCAGACCGACCGGTTGCGGCGCCGGGCGGCGTTGACGATGGCCACGAGGTCCTCGCCGTCCATGCGCACGGGGTCGGCGCTGCACAGGGCGTACACGTCGGCGCTCGAGTCCGGGTCGGCGACGGCGCGCAGGAACGACATCAGCAGGCGGACATCGGGCCGGCCGTACAGGCCGGACGCACCCGAGAATCGCCACGGGATGGCGGCCATGTTCAGCGCCCGAAGGATCGGGTCGGCGTGGCCGTTGGCGCGGACCAGCACGGCGTGGTCGCGAGGCCGCGCGCCGCCGGCGACCCGGCGGGCGATATCGGAGGCGATCCAGTCCGCCTCCTCGGCACCGGTCGCGAAGGCCTCCAGCCGGACGGGCGCCGGCGTGGGGCTCGAACGCTCGGGGCGCAGCCGCTTGGTCAGGCCGGTCCGGGCCTCCAGTCGCTCCGGGTCGTTGCGCCGGATCAGCCGGTACGAGGCATCCAGGATCGGAGCGAGCGATCGGTAGTTCCGCCGCAGGACGACCGTCCGGGTATCCGGGTGGCGGGCCCGGAAGTCCAGGATGTTGTCGATGGCGGCCCCGCGGAACGCGTAGATGGCCTGGTCGTCGTCGCCCACGACGGTCACGTTGCGATGGCGCTCGGCCAGGATCCCGACGAGCTCGGCCTGCGCCCGGTTCGTGTCCTGGAACTCGTCGACCAGGATGTAGCGGAAGCGCCCGGCGATCTCGGCTCGCGCCGCCGGCGACGTCCGCACGAGGCGCAGCGCCAGCGCGACCTGGTCGCCGAAGTCGATGCAGCCGTTGGCGGCCAGGAGCTGCTGGTACGTGGCGTACGCCCCGGCCAGCTCGCGCTGCCCGCGGGCATCGTCGAGCACGGCGTCGACGGCCTCGGGTCCGTCGTCGCTGTCGGGGGTGCCCTCGGCCCGCAGCCGATCCGCCTGGAGGGTGCGGGCGGCGGCGTGCTCGGCGAAGTCGTCCGGGCTGATGTCCTCGTCCTTGCAGCGGCTGAACAGGCTCGCCAGCGCCGACAGGAAGCGCGTCGGGTCGCCGAGCGGCCGGTAGCGGTCGAGGTCGAACGCGTAGAGGTGCTCGCGCAGGAAGATGACGACCTCGGCGCGCGACAGCACCCGGACGTCGGTCGGCAACCCGATCTCGAGCGCATGCTCGCGGATGATCCGGTCGCCGAATGCGTGGAACGTCGAGATCGCCGTGTCCGTGTAGCCGTACGGCACCAGCTGGTCCACCCGGGTGGCCATCTCGTCGGCGGCCTTGTCGGTGAAGGTCAGGGCCAGGATCTCCGACGGGCGGGCCCGTCGGGTCGCGATCAGCCAGGCGATCCGCCGGGTGATGACCTGGGTCTTGCCGGTGCCCGCCCCGGCCACCACGAGGAGTGGCCCATCGCGATGCGTGACCGCCCGGAGCTGGTCGGGATTCAGGCCGCGCAGGAGTGCGGCGATCCCACCATCCGCGGTGTCGGTCGGGGCGTCCATGACCGGCACGAGGTCGGTCCAGGCGGGCAGCTGATCGAGCGGTGCCGGCTCCCGTCGCCGGGGTCGGCTGCGCGGTCGGGTCACTCGGGTCGGGGCGGCGGCGTCGGTGCCCGACGGGCGCTGCACATGGGTCGCGATGGGGGCCATGCACGGAGCATCGCCGGCGACCGTGTCACCTAGCCTGTCACGCCCTCGTCGCCTGCCGGATCGCCTCGGTCTCCTCGTCGGACAGGGCCATGTCGGCGCGACCGCGCGTGATCGTCTTGGCGTAGACGCGGGTGCCGGTGCGGGCGTGCAGGCTGGACAGCACCCAGCCGTCGCCCTCGATGTCGAGCAGGGCCAGCGCGAAGCTCTGGTTGCCGCCGGTCTCCTCGAACGGGTTGTAGCGGACCAGGCCGACGCGCGAGAACGTCCGGCGGATGTCCCGCTCGAGCACGACCGTCCGGGCGGTCAGCTCCTCGAGCTCGGCCGCGACCATGTGGACGCGCGCGAGGTGCGCGTCCAGGACGGCCTCGAGGCTGCGCCCATCCTCGCCGCGGGTCAGGCCGGCCAGCCTCGCCCCGAGCCGCGCGGTCCGCCGGCCCAGGGCGAGCACGGCCACGAGGAGCACGAGCGACACGACCCCGAGCGCGATGACGATGGTGCCGAGATTGGCCTCGACGAAGCTGATGGGATCGATCGGACGGGCCTCCACGACAGGGTCCCGAGTCTAGCAGGGGGACCTGCGCCCGGACCGATGCTATCCTCCGGGTCGCCGGCGGGCCACGCCCGCTCGCCCGCCAGCCCCGCTGCACCGGAGGATCGTCCCGACCATGGCCAAGCGCGCCCGAGGCACCACGTCCCGACCGGGCCAGCGTGCCCCGCTCGCCCGGGCCGCCGGATCCACCCGTCCGAGCCCGGCCTCCTCCGCGGCGACGGCCCGGCCGGCCAGCCTGACGGCGGAGGAGGAGGCCCGGGCGGCCGAGCTCGAGGCGCAGATCCTCGCGGAGGAGCGGGCCGCCGAGGCGGCCCAGCGGCGTGCCCGAAGCCGGCGGGCCGATGGCAGCATCGCGACCGGTGGGACGATCGCGCTGCGGGCCGCCGAGGAATACCGCTACGTCGCCCGCGACATGCGCCGCATCACCATCATCGGCGGCGGCCTCGTCGCGTTCCTCATCGGCCTGTGGGCCGTGACCATGGTGACCGGCTTCCGCTTCGCCTGACCGCCCGCTCGTGGCGACGGGCGGGCCCGGCGTCGGCGCTACCATCAGCGCCACGATGCCACCCGCTCGACGATCCGTCGGCGCCCGCCCGGAGGCGCTCTTCCAGCCACCGCCCGAGCGCCAGCCGCTCGCGGCGCGCATGCGCCCGCGCAAGCTCGACGAGTTCGTGGGGCAGCAGCACCTGGTCGGCGAGCGCGGGCCGCTCCGTCGCGGCATCGCCCGCGGCCACCTCGCGTCGCTCCTGCTGTGGGGCCCGCCCGGCACGGGCAAGACCAGCCTGGCCCGGTTGCTGGCGGGCGAGGTCGGCGCCCGCTTCTCCACCCTGTCGGCGGTGATGGCCGGCGTCGCCGACGTCCGTGCCACCATCGCCGAGGCGCAGGAACGGCTCAGCCTGCACGGCACGCGCACGGTCCTCTTCCTCGACGAGATCCACCGCTTCAACAAGGCGCAGCAGGATGCACTCCTGCCGCAGGTCGAGGACGGCACCATCACGCTGGTGGGCGCGACGACCGAGAACCCCTACTTCGAAGTCAATGCGGCGCTGCTGTCGCGGATGCGCGTGTGGCGCCTGGAACCGCTGACCGACGAGGAGGTCGCGACGGTCGTCCGGCGCGCCATCGATGACGTCGAACGCGGCCTGGCCGGGGCGCTCGGCCCCGACGGTGGCGTGGCGCTCGATGAGGCGCCCTTCGAGCACCTCGTCGGCCTGGCCGGTGGCGACGCGCGCAGCGCGCTCAACGTGCTCGAGGGCGCCGTCGCGATCGCCGAGGCCGAGGGCGTCCGCGACGACGGTGGTCGGGTCAGCCCGCGCCTGGAGGACGTCGAGGCCGCGGCCCAGCAGCGCGTGCTCGCCTACGACCGGGCGGGCGACGGGCACTACGACACGGCCTCGGCGTTCATCAAGAGCCTGCGCGGCAACGATCCGGATGCGGCGCTGTACTGGCTCGCCGCCATGGTCGCCGCCGGTGAGGACCCGCGCTTCATCGCCCGGCGCCTGATCATCTGCGCGTCGGAGGACGTCGGCAATGCCGACCCGCGCGCCCTGCAGGTCGCGGTCGCGGCCGCCCAGGCGCTCGACCACATCGGCCTGCCGGAGGCCCAGTACGGCCTGGCCCAGGCCGCGGTCTACGTCGCGACCGCGCCGAAGTCGGACGCGATCGGGCGCGCGTACGGCGCCGCGCTGGCGGATGTGCTGCGCCTCGGGTCACTGCCCGTGCCCGATCACCTGCGGTCGGCGGGCGATCGCCGGATGAAGGCGCACGGGATCGGCGTCGGCTACACCTTCCCGCACGACTTCGAGGGTGACGACGTCGCCCAGCAGTACCTGCCCGACGAGCTGGCCGGTCGGCGCTACTACGACCCGAACGACCAGGGCTACGAGGCCACGATCGGCGCGCGCATGGAGGCGCGAGCGCAGGCCCGCCTCGAGAAGCCGCGCCGGAAGCGCCGGGCCAGCCCGCCGATGGCCTCCATGAGCGACGTCATGCGACCGAACATGGAGCACCGCAGGCGGCTCGCCGACACCCAGAAGCAGGACGCCTCGGATCCGGGATGACGCCCCGACGGCCGAGCGTGCCGAACCACACGCGCACTCGGGCGCGACGGCGCGCTCGCTCGACGGACGACGCGCCATCCTGTAGCCTTCATCGCAGCCCATCACGGGCGCGTGTCCAGAAGAAGGGTCGCCGTGCACGGGTCCCCTGACACCGCGTCGCGGTCGCCACGTGGTGTCGGCACGTTCCCACCCGCGGTCATGCTGGTCGGTATCGCCACCGCGGTCCTGGTCGTGCTGGCGATCGTGGTCGCCGTCGTGCTGCCCGAGCGGTCCACGACGTACCCTGCCGGGTCGCCCGAAGCGAGATTCCAGGCGTTCTACACGGCCTGGGAGGCGCGCGAGCTCGATACCGCCTACGCGCTGCTCTCGGACGAGGTGCGCGCCTCCATCACACCAGCCGAGTACCGTCGCATGGACGATGAGATGACCTGGGTCCGCTCCGAGGACCGGCGGGTCCTGCTGCTGGCCAGCGATGTCTCGACCGACCGCGCGGTCCTGGACGTCCGCGTCGAGACGTTCTCCTCGGGCGGATTCGGCGGGCAGCGGTACAGCTACGAGCAGGCGATCCGACTGGTTCGCGAGGGCGGGGAGTGGTTCGTCGACCAGGCGCTCCTTGGCGTCGAACCCGCGTACGACCCGGGCCCGTAGACGCGGAGGGAGGTCGAACCCGTGGGCGCAGCGCGACGACTGTACGCGTACACCGTCTCTGCGGTCAGCCTTCTCGTCCTGTCGATCGGGGTCGAGAACCTGGTCTCCCTGATCCTCGCCGAGATCGAGGCGGCGTTCGGGAGCGATCTGATCGGCGGCCCGTCGACGATTCGCGGGCAGGTCAGCCTCGCGATCGCGCTGGTCGCGGTCGGGACCCCTGTCTACGGGGTGCACTGGTGGCTTGCGAATCGCGGCCTGGAGCGAGCCGACGCCGCCGCGAGCGCCGATCGATGCTCCGCGATCCGAGCCCTGTATTTCGCCATCGTCGCGACCGGCGGACTGGTCGTGGCGGCCGCGGCCGCAGCCCGGCTCTTCGAGGGAACGATCGGTACGGTCATCGGTGATCCCGACCCAGGGGCCGGCATGCAGGTGTCGGGCGAGGTCGCGCGCCTGCTCGTCGGAGGCGTCGTCTGGTGGACCCACTGGCGGCGCGGCGACATCGACCTGCGGCACGACGCGATGGCGGCGACGGCGGAGTCGCTGGCACGGCTGCACCGGTATGCATGGGCGTTCGTCGGCCTGATGCTGGCCGTCGTCGGCGCCGGCGAGGTGATCCAGACCGTCCTGTCGGCCCTCATCGGTCGATCGGGCTTCGGCAGCGGCGACCGGTCGTGGCTGGGCTCGCTGGCCGCGTCCCTGTCGATGCTGATCGTCGGGCTCGGCATCCTGTGGCTGCACCTCGATGACGCCCGGCGATCGATCCGCGACCGCGCCGTGATCGGAGCGGACGATCGGATCAGCACCCTGCGGGCGGGGTATGTCAGCGTCGTGTTCCTCGTCTCCCTCGCGGCGGTCGCGTTCCTCGCCGCCACAGCGACGGCCGAGCTGCTGCGCCTTGTCCTCGGCGTTTCCGGCGCGACCGATGCCGCCGCCGTCCTGGAACTCGTCGCCGGTCCGATCGCGGTCGCGCTCCCCTTCGCCGTCGCCGGATGGCTTCATCAGCACCTTCGCCGCCAGGAGGCAGCCGGAGTGTCGCCCGCCATCCTTGCCGCTGCGGATCGCTCGAGCCTGCACGTGACGGCCGGGATCGGCCTTGCCTTCCTGGCCGCAGGAACCGCGCAGCTGCTCGGCCGCCTCGTCGAGGTCGTGGTCGGCATGCCGGCGCAGGGAGTGTTCGTGCCGGTCGAGCTGTCGTGGTTCGTGGCGCAGGTCGCGGTGGGGGCCGTGCTGTGGGTCCCCGCCTGGTCGGCCATCGTGCGTCGTCGCACCCTCGACCGGAACCGGGAACGGACCGCGCTGTTCGCCCGAGCCTACCTGTATCTCGCCGTCGGCGCCTCCCTCGTCGCCGGCGTCCCCAGCGCCGCGTACTCGCTCTACCGGCTGGTCGACACGGCTCTCGGCGGGACCACGGTGGCACTCGCCTCCGACCTGTCGATCCCCGTCGCGCTCGTCATCGTCGCGTCCATCGTGGCCGCGTACCACGCCCGCCTGCTGCTGGCGGACCTGCGGCTCGGAGCGGGCACCGACGTCGACGAGCCGATGGCCCCGCCGGGCGTACCCGCGGACCGTCCGTCGTCGATGCACCTCACCCTGCGCGGGCCGGCGGGCGCGGACCTCGGAGCCGTGGCCAAGACGCTGCGCGACCGGCTGCCGCCGGGCGTGGTGCTCGAGGAAGGCTGACCTCGCCGACACGTCGTCCCTGAAGCTCGCCTTCGCCGGTCCGTCGTTCACGACGCCCGAGCGCCGACGGAACGCGGAGTGGCGGCCGCCCTGCGCGCCGCCGGCGACGACGATCCGATGCAGGCGCCGGCCGCGCCGGCCAGGATCAGCCTCGCGCCAGCTTCACGTACGAGGACGCGACGAAGGCGTCGATCTCGGTCGGGACCGGCACCACGCACGAGGTCGCCGGCACGGTTCCGCGAGCGACGGCCTCCAGGCAGCGGGCCTGGAGCGTGAACCCGAGGTCCATCGACTCGATCGAGTTGCCGAGTGGCCGCGGGCCGGCGAGGTTGACCATGTGCCCGTGGGTGAGGACGTGGACCCGCTTGCCGTCGTGCAGGACGAGCGTCGTGATCCCGTCCGTGACCTCCTCGACCGAGACGACCGACGGATCAGCCAGGAGGGCCGGCTCGTCGAGCTCCCACGGCAGATGGCCGGCGCTGATGAGCACCACCCCGTCGCGCAGGATCGACAGGTCCGCCGGGGTGATGACCCGCGGCGCCCCGGTGACGGTGACGACGATGTCCGCGGCGGCCAGGGCGGTCTCGCGCTCGGGCACGTCGAAGCCGTCGAGGAGCGCTCGCAGGCGCAGCACCTCCTGCGGCTCGACGACCGACACGAGGCTGTTGTAGCCGCGGAAGTAGGCCGCCACCCCGCGCCCGACCGAGCCGTACCCGAAGACGGCGACCCGGCGGCCGTTGGTGATCCGGTTGGTGATCCGGATGAACGACTCGACGGTGCCCGCGCCGACCGCGTGGGTGTTCTCGCCGAACTGCTTGATCGGGCTGTCGTTGATGACGAGGATCGGCATCGCCAGCCGATCGCGCAGCGGCATGAGGCGGTCCCGACCGGAGGTCGTTTCCTCGGTCCCGCCAAGCAGCCCGTCCCACGGCGCCTCGAGCGAGCGGGAGAAGAGGTCGCCGCCGTTGTCGAGCATCAGGTCGGGCTTCGTGGCCAGGACCTCGCGCAGGTACCGGTCGTGCTCGACCGGGTCGGCCGTCGGCCCGCCGATGACGTGGATCCCGTTGGTGCGCAGGTAATCGACCGTCTCCTGCTGGGTCGAGTTGAGGTTGCCCGTGCTGACCACCTCGGCACCGCCGCGGCGCAGCACCATGAGCAGCGCAGCCGTCTTGGGTTCCAGATGGATCCCCGTCCCGATGCGCAGCCCGGCGAACGGCTGCGTCCGCTCGAACTCCTCGCCCGTCTGCGCCAGCAGCCGCGCGCTGCCCGCCACCCACTCGAACCGGCTCATCCGTGCCCTCCGTGCCCGTTACCGCCCGCGTCACGCGACCGGTAGCCGCGCACATGATGGACGACCGCCTCCTTCGGGTACGGCCCGACGCGCGCGGCGGGCCCGCCGGCTCCCGGCAGTTCGTACAGGTCGAGCATCAGGAAGATCGGATACTCGGGGGCCTGGTCCTGCTCCATGACGTGGACGTCGTCGATGAACCAGTCCGTCCGCCCTGGCTCCCAGGCGGCCGCGTAGCTGTGCGGGTCGCGGGCGTCGAACGGCATCGCGATGCGCCGGAAGTCGTCGACCAGTCGCGCGTCGGCGAACGGGTGGATGCCCATCCCGATGGCCGACCGCTCGGCCGACACGTCCGTGCCGAAGATCTCGACGATGCACAGTTCGCCCGAGTCCTCCGGGCGGTCCTCCAGCCCGATCAGCCACAGCGCGGTGAGGCAGCGCGGATCGGCCGAGGCCGCGAGGCGGACCTCGACCAGCCCGTGCTCCGGGGCGTAGCCGACCTCGTGCGGCTGGACCTCCTGGACCGTCAGGCCCGGCCGGAAGTGATGGGCGCCGACCGACGAGCCGGGCGGGCC
>JBKHXL010000006.1:0-24203 GCA_046566045.1 Candidatus Limnocylindria bacterium | reverse complement strand
AGGATGCCGATGCCGATGCCCGGGCCGATGACGCCGAGGGCGGCGAGGCCTGCGCCGATGAGTTCCATGCGAGGTGTTCCTCCTACTCCCCGGGGTTGGACCCCGAGATCATTGGGACCGTGGGTTGGGTGGTGACAGATGGATCAGTGGGCGGTGGCGACCTGATCGAGCGTGTCCGGGCCGATCGGCGTCGCCGTCGGCTCGGCCGGTGCATGGTGTGGCTCATCCTCATGGTGGCCTTCGATGGCGGCCAGGATGAACATGAGCGTGAGCACGCTGAAGATCAGTGCCTGGACCAGGTTGAGCATGAGCTCCAAGCCGTAGATGAAGACCGGCACGAAGGCGATGGTCAGGGCGAGGATGACACCCAGGGCCACCTCGCCGCCGTAGATGTTGCCGAAGAGGCGCATGGACAGCGTCAGCGGCTTGACGAACTCGAGCATGAGCTCGACGAGGCCCACGAACAGGGCGATGATCCCCGCACCGACGCCGTTCCTGAACTCACGCAGCGGGAAGAACTTGGACAGGTAGCCGCCCACGCCGAGGGCGCGGATGCCCTCGATGTGGAAGAAGGCGAAGCTGACCAGGGCGAGCCCGACCGTGATGTTGACGTCGCTCGTCGGGGCGCGGAACTCGTGGATCCTGCCCACGAACGGGAGCAGCCCGCTCCAGTTGCTGGCGAGGATGTAGATGAACAGGGTGACGAACAGCGGGACGTACTTCCTGGCCGCCGGACCGCCGAGCGACATGGCGAAGCCCTGCAGGCCGTCGTAGATCGCCTCGATGACGTTCTGGGCGCGCCCGGGGATCATGTCGCGCCGCCGGGTCATCAGCACGAGGCCGACGACCATCAGCGCGGTGATGATCCACATGGTGAAGATCGAGGCGCTGATCGACGGGTGGAACTGGATGAGTGGCAGGCCCTCGGGCGCGGTCTCGGGCGACAGGTCCCACACGATGTACGGATTCGGGGCCTCGAGGGTGCCGTTGATGTAGCAGACCGGATAGGGGCACTCGCCGCTGGTCGGGTCGTCCTTGTCGAACGGGGGGAAGAACACGAACGCGGCGATGTTGGCGACGAGCGCGAGGCCGAGCAGGATCAGCCAGTTGGCTCTCCGGCTGCGCCCACGCGAGGCTGCCGGCTGCTCGATCGCGGCGGTCTGGTCGCTCGTCACGGTCGCTCCACACACAGGAGCGCGGCATCCGCCGCGCTCATTCTCTTGGCCCGGGACCGGTCCGCTTCATCACCGGTCGTCATTCGATCGTCGCGAGGAAGCGACTCACGAGCTTGTAGATCGCCCAGGCTCCCATCCCGCCACCGACCAGGAAGCCGGTGATCGCGAAGACCGGGTTGGTCCCGAGCCGCCCATCGAGCAGGTAACCGCCGAGCGTGCCGGCCAGCGTCGTCACCAGAAGGGTGATGCCGATCTCGGAGAAGAGGGCCGCGTAGGCGATCCCTCGGCCAGGCTCGTTCATGGGCGACCTGTCAAGGCGCCCGTAGTGTAGCAGGTGCGTGCGACCGAACGGCAACCGGGCCCGGCCGGCCGCGACCGTCGAGCGGCGCCGTGCGAAGCGCGACCCATGGCGCGTCCGGAGCGCTCGCCGGCCCGTGTCCGGCTACGGTGGCGGGGTGGGGCCGCGGGCCGGCGCGACGCTCGGCAAGGGGGTCGGCGACGGGGTCGGCGAGGGCGTGGGCGAGGGTATGGGCGCGGGCGTCCCGCTCGCGGACAGGACGTCGCCGTCGGGCCCGGGCGCCAGCGTCGCCCCGAGCCCGACGAGGAGGGCGACCATGACCAGCGCGACCGTGGCGTCACGCACGAGGCGCAGCCGAGGGGGAAGGCCGCGGCGCCGGCCGGCTCGGGTGCGGGCGATCGCCCCGGACGGCAGCACGGGGCGCGCCGGGGATCGCGCGGCCCGGAGCCCTGATCGGCTGGCCGCCGCGGCCCGCTCGAGCCGGGCTCGATAGGCGGCATCGCCGACGGGCAGCGGCCGCGCGGCTCCGGGCTCCGCCTGCATCCCGGCACGGGCCCGCGCGGGGCCCTCGGCCAGGCCGAGCCGGGCGGCCAGCTGCGCGGGACCCAGCATGATCGCGTCGTCGGCGCGTGCGGCGTCGGGGTCCGCCCGCAGCCGATCCGCCCGGGTCAGCGTCGAGCGACCCAGCGCGCGGCGGACCAGGTACAGCCCGATCGAGGCGTCGACCACGTCGCGCACGCCCTGGACCGCCGACCGGCCGCGGGCGCTGCGGCGCAGGCCGGTCCACAGCCCGGCCAGGGCCGCCGCCACGAGCAGGATCGGCAGGACGTCGATGGGCGGGCCTCCCCTCCCGGGGCGCCGGGGCTCCGGCGCCGTTCGGGCGGGATGCTAGCACCCGCCGGTGCGTCGCCGGGGACCGGCTCGGACGCTGCGCCGGTCAGCCCGCGGGCGAGCCCGGCCCGGTCCGGTCCGGCTCGTACGCCTGCGCCTCGAGCTCCTCCGGCCGACGGAACGCCCCGCGGGTCGGACCGAACAGGATCAGCCCCGACACGAGGAAGACGCCGAGGAACGCGTACAGCTGGGTCACCTGCGAGAGCAGCAGGGCGATCAGGCCGAGCGTGGCGCAGATCCCGTAGATGGCCAGGACGGTGCTGCGATGGGCGAGCCCCAGGTCGAGCAGCCGGTGATGGATGTGCGAGCGGTCAGGGCTGAACGGCGAGCGCCCGTCGAGGACTCGTCGGACGATGATCCAGAACGTATCGATGATGGGCACGCCCAGGACGAGCAGGGCCACGGCCACCTTGGCCGTGCCCAGGATCGACAGCACGGCCAGGGTGTAGCCGACGAACTGGACCCCCGCCGTGCCGGTGAAGATGGTGGCCGGGTGGAAGTTCCAGCGCAGGAAGCCGAGCAGCGCCCCGGCCAGCGCGAAGCACAGCACGGCGATGAGCGGCTGCCCGACCTGCGTCGTCAGGCTGATCAGCCCGAGCGTCACGCAGGCGATGAGCGCGACCCCGCTCGACAGCCCGTCCAGGCCGTCGATCCAGTTGATGCTGTTGATCATCCCGGCGATCCAGAAGATGGAGAACCCGGCGGCGAAGGCGCCGTCGAAGCGGATGACCCCGGCCCCGAACGGGTTGGCGATGAACTCGATGACCACCCCCAGGGCGACGGCGAACACGGCCAGCGCGACCTGGCCGCCGAGCTGCCAGCGGGCTCGCAGGTCGAGCAGGTCGTCGACGGCGCCGAGGCCGGCCGCCAGCGCCCCGCCCACGAACAGCGCGATGAGGTCGGACGACTCGAGGGTGAGCGGCACGGCCACCCATCTGGCCCGGTCGTTGAGGGAGACGAAGGCGGCCGCGACGATCAGGAAGGCGGCCGCGACCGCGAGACCGCCCGCGCGCGGGATCGGCGTGACGTTGACCCGGCGCGCCTCGGGTCGGTCCACGACGTCGTGGCGCAGGACCAGGCGCCGGACGAGCGGCGTGAGCCCGAAGGCGATCGCGGCGGCAGCGAGGAACGTGACCGCGATGGGGACGAGGCTCGACTCGACCCCCTCGATGAACGTCACGCCCGGCTCATGCCTCCCGTGTGGCGAGGCCCGGGACGGGGAACCGGGCGACGATGTCGCGCACCTCCGCCGCGAGGCGCTCCTGGGCGCTCGCATCGTCGCGCGACCGGATGGCCTCGATGATGATCCGCCCGACGGCCCGCATCTCGTCCGGGCCGAAGCCTCGCGACGTGGTGGCCGGCGTGCCCAGGCGGATGCCGCTCGACGTGTTGGGCGGCAGCGGATCGAACGGGATGCCGTTCTTGTTGACCGTGACGCCGATCTCGTCGAGCAGGTGCTCGGCCTCCTTGCCGGTCACGCCGAGCGGGGTGACGTCCACCAGCATCAGGTGATTGTCGGTGCCGCCCGACACGACCCGGGCGCCCTGCGCGGCGAGCGCCTCGGCCAGGACCCGCGCGTTCTCGACCGTGCGCCGCTGGTCCTCGCGAAACGGCTCCTCGGCGGCGAGCTTGAACGCGACCGCCTTGGCGGCGATGACCTGCATGAGCGGACCGCCCTGGACGCCCGGGAAGACGGTCTTGTCGATGGCCGCCCCGAGCGAGCCCTTGAGCGCCGGGAGATCGGCCGGATCGATCCCGTCGGGCAGTTCGTGCCGGGCGAAGATCATCCCACCGCGCGGGCCGCGCAGGGTCTTGTGGGTCGTGGTCGTGACGATGTCGGCGTGGGGGAACGGGCTGGGATGCACGCCCGCCGCGACAAGCCCCGCGATGTGCGCCATGTCCACGAACAGCAGGGCGCCCACGGCGTGGGCGATGGCGGCCATCCGCTCGAAGTCCCAGGTGCGCGGATAGGCGCTGGCGCCGCCCACGATGAGCTTGGGGCGGACCTCCTTCGCCTGCGCCTCCATCGCGTCGTAGTCGATGGTCTCCGTGTCCTGGCGGACGCCGTAGGCATGGACCTCGTACAGCTTGCCGCTGAAGTTGATGGCCATGCCGTGGGTCAGGTGCCCGCCATGGGCCAGGTTCATGCCGAGGATGCGATCGCCCGGCTTGAGCACGGAGAAGTAGGCGGCCATGTTGGCCTGGGCGCCGGAGTGCGGCTGGACGTTGACGTGCTCGGCACCGGGGTAGAGCGCGAGCGCGCGCTCCTGGGCCAGCGTCTCGGCCACGTCCACGAACTCGCAGCCACCGTAGTAGCGCTTGCCCGGCAGGCCCTCGGCGTACTTGTTGGTGAGCCAGCTGCCCTGGGCTTCCATGACGGCCGCCGAGACGTAGTTCTCGCTGGCGATCAGCTCGATGTTGTCGTGCTGGCGGCGGCGCTCGCCGAGCATCGCCTGCCACAGGACGGGATCGACCTCGGCGATGGACTCCCGCGCCAGGTGGCGCGACTCCGAGATGGCCATGTCCGCCGACTCCTTCCGTGGGCCCTGCCGCACGTGGATGGGTCGTGCCGGCGGGTGCGCGCGGCGCTGGGCTCGGGTCGTCGCGCGGCCGCTATCTTCCCACGTCGTGCGCGACGCCCGCGACGTCCAGGACCTCGGCGATCCGCGCGGCGTCGAGGGCGCCGGCGCGCAGGATGCGCGGCCGATCGATCGACACGTCCACGACGGTGGACGCCGCCCGGCTCATGACCGGCCCGCCGTCGAGCACGAGGTCGATGCGGTCGCCGAGCTGGCGCAGGACCGTGGCCGCGTCGGGTGCCTCGGGCTCACCGGACACGTTGGCCGAGGTCGTCGGGAGCGGTCCGACGACGCGCGCCAGGGAGCGCGGGGCGTCGTGGGCCGGGACGCGCAGGCCGATCGTCGCCTGGCCGCCGGTGAGGACCGGCGGGAACGGCACGTCCGTGCGCTGGCGCAGGACGAGGGTCAGGCCGCCGGGCCAGCAGGCGGATGCGAGGGCCTCCGCGGCCGGGCCGACGATACCGAGTTCGGTCGCCTGCTCGACCGAGTCGAGCAGCAGCGCGATGCCCTTCTCCGGCGGGCGGCGCTTGACCTCGAACAGGCGCTCGATGCCGCCCGGCGTGGCGAGCGCGACGGCGATGCCGTAGACGGTGTCGGTCGGGATGGCCACGACCCCGCCGTCGCGCAGGACCTCGATGGCGCGCGCCCGGCCCGCCGCGTCGTCGGGGAGCAGCGCGGCCGGCGGGCTCACGAGGCTGCGCTCCGACGCTCGGCTGCCTCGGCCGCCAGCTGCCGGGCCAGGGCGGCGACGCGATCCGGCCGGTCCAGCACGAGGCCCTCGATCAGCTGGGCGACACCCTCGTCCTCGAGCGGCGGGGCGATGTAGCGGGCGACCGCCTGGACCGCGTCCGGGGCGGACGGCATGGCCGCCCCGTGCCCGACCTCGCCGAGCATCTCGAGGTCGTTCCACTGGTCGCCCACGGCGAGCGTCGCGCCGAGCGGAACCCGCAGCCGGCGGGCCAGCCAGCGGACGGCCCGGCCCTTGGACGTGCCGGGGGCGACGAACTCGAGGAAGCGGGGGTGCGAGATGGTCACGTCCGCGCGTCCCCGGAAGTGCTCGCGGGCGAGCGGGGCCAGGCGCTCGGGGACGGGCGGCTCCCCGACCGCGAGGACCTTGGTCACCGGGTGGTCGATGGCCGTCATCAGGTCGTCCACCAGCTCGGCCTGCGCCCCCATGAACGCCGAGTAGTCGTCGGCGCGCGGGTCGTCGGCGCGCAGGATGAAGCGCTCGAGGTGGTTGACGTGCGGATCCATCCCGTGCTCGCGCGACCAGCGCAGGACCTCCCGGGCCGTGGTCGCCGGCAGCGGTGTGTGGACCAGCAGCTTGCCGAGTCGACGCGTGTCGGCGGCGGGCATCGCCCGGATGAGCCCGCCCTGGTAGCCGACGATGGGGTCGCGCAGGCCGAGCTCGGCGGCATAGCGCAGCGCGCTCGAGACCATCCGTCCGGTGACCAGGGAGACGGCCACGTCGCGCTCCCGCGCCCGGCGGATGGCGGCCCGTGTACGCGGCCCGACGACGAGATCGTCGCCGATGATCGTCCCGTCGATGTCGAGGGCGACGAGACGGATGGGCAGGATCGGATCGGGGGCGGCCATCAGGCCCCCCGCTCGATGACGGCGATGCGGGGCAGACCGGCGAGGTCGACCTGGACCCGGCACCGCCAGCCCGGCAGCCGCTCGTCCACGCGCGCCACGATCCGCTCGCCCTGGTCGGCCCCGATCTCGAGCAGCGCGACGCCGTCCGGGGCGAGCAGGTCCGGCAGGCGCGCGAGGAGCCGATCGATGACGGCCAGGCCGTCCGGACCACCGTCGAGGGCGAGCGCCGGCTCGTGCCGGACGGCCGCCGGCAGGGTCGCCAGGGCATCGCTCGCGATGTACGGCAGATTCGCCGCGATCGCGTCCCAGGCCCCGCCCGCATCGTCGGGCACGAGGTCGGCTGCGGCGAACCGGACGCGGTCGCCGACGGCGTGGGCCACGGCGTTCTCGCGGGCCACCTCGAGGGCCGCCTCGGACACGTCGGTGGCGAGGATGTCGAGGGCCTCCGCGGGGACGCGCCGCGCGCGCAGGGTGACCGCCAGCGCGATGGCGATGGCGCCGCTGCCCGTCCCGACGTCGAGGACCCGGAGCGGCCCGTGCGCGACGGCGGGCGCGGCCCCGAGCCGGCGCATGACCTCGCTGATCGCGCGGTCCACGAGCAGCTCGGTCTCCGGGCGCGGCACCAGGGTCCGGGCGTCCACCCCGAGGGCGATGCCGTGGAACTCGCGCAGGCCGCGGATGTAGGCGATCGGCTCGCCGGCCGCGCGCCGTTCGATGGCGACCCGGAACGCCCGCTCCGCATCCGCGCCCACGGGCGCGTCGTGCTGGGCGATGACGGCCGTGCGATCGACGCCGATGGCCATCGCCAGGAGGATCTCGGCATCGAGCCGCGGCGTGTCCCCGTCGATCCCGCGCAGGGTCGCGACGGCCTCGTCGAGCAGCACGCGGACGGTGGACACGGACGCGATCGAGCTCAGAGCCGGATCGTCACGGACAGGTCGCCGGTCTTGCGCAGGACCTCGGCGCTGGTCGCGCCGCGCCAGCGGTGGAACAGCAGGTCCACCGTCGCGTCGCCGATGCGCAGGCCGTGGATGGTGACCTTGGTCAGCCATTCCGGCAGGCTGGGATGGACCAGCTCCAGCTCGGCCCGGTCGGCGTGGGCGTGCATGCCCAGCATCGTGGTCAGGAACAGGTACGGAGCGCCGGCCGCCCACGCCTGCGGGGAGCACGCGACCGGGTACGGGACCGGTGCGGAGGTCTCCTCGCGGTCGAACCCGCAGAACAGCTCGGGCAGCCGGTAGTCGGCGAACTGCTGCGCCGCCTCGAGCACGCGGCCGACCAGGCGGTTGCTGCCGTCGTCGAAGCCGTAGCGCTTGAGGCCCGCCGCGATGAGCGCCGTGTCGTGCGGCCAGACCGTGCCGGTGTGGTAGCCGATCGGGTTGTATCCGGGCTGGTCGGCGGCGTACGTGCGGATGCCCCAGCCGGAGAACATGCTCGGGCCGAGCAGCCGATCGACCACGGCCGCGGCGCGTTCGGGTGCGACGATACCCGACCACAGGCACTGGCCGGCGTTGCTGCCGATCGCGTCGGCCGGCCGCCGGTCGGCGTCGAGCGCGATCGCGTAGTAGCGCTGGTCGGGGATCCAGAAGGCCTCCTCGAAGCGCTGGCGGAGGGCGTCGGCCTGGGCCTCGAGGCGGGACGCCAGTCGGTCGTTCCCGCGCAGCCGCGCGAGCGGGGCGATGCGCCGCCACGCGTCGTAGACGTAGCCCTGGACCTCGGCCAGGGCGATCGGCGGGACGGCCTCCACGCCGGCGCGGTCGCGGATCGAGTCGCTCGAATCCTTCCAGCCCTGGTTGAGCAGGCCGCGAGCGGACCGCCGCTCGTACTCGATGAAGCCGTCCCCGTCCCGATCGCCGTAGCGGTCGATCCAGTCCAGGGCCGCCAGGGCGTTCGGCCACAGCCGCTCGAGCATGGTCCGATCCCCGGTCCAGTCGAACGTGGCCGCCAGCAGGATCAGCCACAGCGGCGTCGAGTCGACGGAGCCGTAGTACGGCGTGTGCGGGATCTCGCCGGCCCCGGCCATCTCCCCGCTGCGCAGCTCGTGCAGGATCTTGCCCGGCTCCGCATCGCGCCAGTCGTCCACCTCCGTCGCCTGGTGGGCCGCCAGCACGTTCAGGGTCTCGACCGCGAGCTGCGGCCGGAAGGCGAGCGCCTCGTAGGCGGTGATGAGCGCGTCGCGGCCGAACAGCGTCGAGAACCACGGGACCCCGGCCGCCACGTAGTGCTCGCCGGGATCGGGCCCCTCGTTGTACAGCAGGCGCAGGTCCGCGATGGAACGGCGCAGGACGAGGTTGAACAGCTCGTGGTCGCTCGCCACCGAGCTCCCCGCCGCGGCCCACGCGTCGTAGGCCGCGGCGCCCTCGTCCGCGGGCACGCTCGGGACCGGCGGGAAGAGCGCCTCGTCCACGGCCCCCGCCTCGTCCGCCGGCGCCGGTCGCTCCGAGGCCCACACGGTCCAGCCCACCGATCGGGTGGCTCCGGGCTCGAGGGTGATCGTCCAGGTCGCCCGGATCGAGCCGCCACTCGGCGCGTCGGGCGCCTCGGCGACGACGCTGGTCGGCGGCGCCGACCACGCGATGTGGGTGGACCGGCGGACGCCGTCGAGCCCGTCGTACGGGAAGGTCGCCCGGTCCTCGCGAACGGCGATCGGCCCGAGGCGGCCGCGGCCGGTCCGGGGGTAGCCCCGGACCTCGAAGATGTCGGCCGCGTCGCAGCCGAGGTCGAGCTCGACCGGGATGGTCAGGGGTGCGGCGCCGTGGTTGACGATGTCGATCCGCTCCTGCACCCCGTCCGTGCCGAGACGGCGGTCGCGCGAGATCCCGAGCGTCCGCCCGACGAGGCCGTCGAACGGCTCGGGCTGCGCCTCGGCGGGCTCGGCCCGGTCCGTCCCGGTCGCCCCGCCCGGCGCCGGCTGGGCGGGGACCGTCCGCTCGGTCTTGGCCGCCGGGTTGCGATCGAGGCTCGGGTTCGTCATCTGGATGGTGCCGCGGTAGTTGGCCCCGACCCCCGCGGACAGGAGCACCGGCCGCTGGCCGCCGACCCGCAGGACGGCCGACGAGAGGATGCGCGTGTCGCCGCGGTAGAGGCCCAGGCCGCGCGAGTCCGGGTGGATGTCCCCGAACGGATCGGTCAGCAGGTAGTGCGGCCCGTGCTTCAGCGTCTGGACGGATCCGAGGTCGGTCGCCCGGACGATGTCCGCATCGGCGGGCGGCAGGAAGCGGGTCGCGGTCCGGTCAGCCATCGTCGTCACCGCCCGTCACGGACGCCAGCCGGTCGGCCTGGTCGGCCATGATCAGCGCGTCGATCAGGTCGTCGATCTCGCCGGCCATGATGCTCGGGAGGTTGTGCACGGTCCGGCCGATGCGGTGGTCCGTCACCCGGTCCTGCGGGAAGTTGTAGGTCCGGACCTTCTCGCTCCGGTCCCCGCCGCCGACCATCGACCGACGCGCCGCCGAGTCGGCCGCGCGCTGCTTCTGGATCTCCAGGTCGAGCAGTCGCGAGCGCAGCACCGCCATCGCCTTGGCCTTGTTCTTGTGCTGGCTTTTCTCGTCCTGGATCTCGACCACCAGCCCCGATGGCAGGTGGGTGATGCGCACCGCCGAGTCGGTCGTGTTGACCGACTGGCCGCCCGGCCCCGACGAGCGCTTGACCTCGATGCGCAGGTCTCGGTCCTCGTCGATCTCGACCTCGACCTCGTCGGCCTCGGGCATGACCACGACCGTGGCCGTGCTGGTGTGGATGCGCCCGCTCGACTCGGTCGCCGGGATGCGCTGGACGCGATGCACGCCGCCCTCGAACTTGAGGCGGCTGTAGGCGCCGTCGCCACGGAGCTGGACGATCGCCTCCTTGATCCCGTCGATGCCGGTCTCGCTGATGCTCAGGATCTCGGGCGTGTAGCGGTGGCGCTGTGCGTAGCGGGTGTACATGCGCAGGAGCTCGGCGGCGAACAGCGCCGCCTCGTCGCCGCCGGCACCGGCCCGGATCTCGAGGATCACGTCGCGGCCGTCGTTCGGGTCGCGCGGCAGGAGCAGGACCTTGAGCTCATCGACGAGGCGCGTCTCGTCGGCCTCGAGCCGGTCGATCTCGTCGCGCGCCATCGCCTTCATCTCGTCGTCGCCCTCGGCGGTGTCGCGCAGCTCGCGCGCGCCGGCGAGCTCCTCGCGGGTCGCCTGCAGCCGGCGATAGGCCTCGACCACGGGCTCGAGGCGGGCCAGCTCACGCCCGAGCCGGCGGATCTCGTCGGGATCGGAGGTGACCTCCGGCCGGCCGAGCGCGACCTGCACCTCGTCGTACTGCTGCGCGATCTCGGCGAGCTTCGCATCGAGCTCGCTCATGGCTCGACGGGCGGCTCGCTCGTGCTGGCGGACGCCTCGGGTGCGCTGGTCACGGCCCCGTCCGGGCCGGCCGTGCGCGGACCCAGGCGCATCGGCTCGCGGGGGAACACGTCGGAGCCCTCGGGCACGGTGTTGCCGTCGGCGACGAGCGCCTCCTGCATGCTCGTGATGGCGACCTCGATCATGTCGTCGGTCGGGCGCTTGGTGGTGATCCTCTGGACCAGGATGCCCGGGAACATGATCACCCGGATGATCGGGTTGTGGCGGAATCTCGCGCCCAGGCGCAGCACCTCGTACCCGACGGCGGCGAGCAGCGGGATGCCCAGCAGCCGGCTGAGGATCATCACCAGCGGCTCCTGCCGGCCGACCAGCGAGAAGGTGAAGATCGAGAGCATCACGAGCACCACCAGGAACTCCGTCCCGCAGCGGTGGTGGGCGGTCGGGTACTTGCGCACCTCGTCGACGGTCAGCGGGTCACCGGCCTCGAGGGCGTGGATGGTCATGTGCTCGGCGCCGTGGTACTGGAACACCCGATGGATGTCCGGTGTCCGCGACACGAGCGTCAGGTAGGCCAGGAAGATGGACACCTGGATGACGCCCTCGAGCGCCGGCTGCGCCCACCCCTGCTCGATGCCCTGGGTGGCGACGCTCGAGAGGAACAGCGGCAGCATGCTGAAGATGGCGATGGCGACCGCGAACGTGACCAGCAGCATGACCGCGATCGAGCCCCTGCCGAGCTCGGCGTCGTCCTCCTCCGCCTGGACGTTCGCGCTGCGGACGAGCCAGCGCGTCCCGACCACGAGGGTCTCGTACAGGACGACCAGGCCGCGCACCAGCGGCCACTTGGCGTAGGGCTTGCCGTGGATGCCCGACTCGAGCCGCTCCGTGGCGGTCACGATGCGGCCGTCCGGGTGGCGCAGGGCGACGGCGATCGCGTCGCGACCGCGCATGAGGACGCCCTCCATGAGGGCCTGGCCGCCGTATGCGTAGCTGGGCATCGTGGAAGTCTACCCGCCCTGCCCGGTCCCGCTCGCCGCCGGAATCAGGACGGCCGACCCGTGGTGGGTCGGCCGAGCCGGACGTCGCTCGGTGGAGCCGGGGTCAGCCCCGGGCGGATCGCTCGAGGCGCTTCTGGAAGCGCTCGACCTGGCCGGCGGTGTCGATGATGGTCTGCTTGCCCGTGAAGAACGGATGGCAGTTGCCGCACACGTCGACGCGGAGCTCGGGGCGCGTGGACCCCACGGTCCATTCGGTGCCGCACGAGCCGCAGTGCACCTTGGCCTCGAAGTACTTGGGATGGATATCGGCCTTCACGGCGGTCGTCTCCTCCGGCGCCGTCCGCGCAGGGCCCTCGCCCCGCCGGTGGTCGCCGGCTATGTCCGGTGGGGTGCGGCCGTCAGGCCGACGCCGCGACGGTCTCGTCCGCCACGACCCGGATGCGCTTCTTGCTCTTGGTGGCGTGCTCGAACCTCACCCGGCCGGTGACCGTCGCGAACACGGTGTAGTCCCTGCCGAGACCCGTACCGGGTCCGGCCAGGAAGGTCATCCCGCGCTGGCGCACGATGATCGAGCCGGCCGGCACGAGCTGGCCGTCGCCGGCCTTCACGCCCAGGCGCTGGCCGGCGCTGTCGCGGCCGTTCTTGACGCTGCCGCCTGCCTTCTTGTGAGCCATCGCTTACTCGTCCTTCCTGGTGGCGCGCGGCTTGGCGGCCTTCCTGGGCGCCGCGTCGGCGTCGGCGGTGTCGGCCCCGGCCTTGTCGGCCCTGGCCTTGGCGCGGGGGGTCGTGGCGGGCGCCGCTGCGTCAGCGCCGGCCTTCGCGGCGCGCGGCTTGGCGGCCTGCCTGGGCGCGGCGTCGGCGGTGTCCGCCTTGGCCTTGGCGTCGGCCTTCGCGTCGGCCTTCGCGTCGGTCTTGGCGTCGGTCTTGGCGTCGGTCTTGGTGTCGGTCTTGGTGTCGGTCTTGGCCGGCTTGCTGCCGGCGGCGAGCCTGGCGGCCAGCTCGGCATCGCGCGCGGCCTGGGCCGCGGCGGCTTCCTCGAGGCGCTGGCGCTCGGTCCTGGCGTCGGAGTCGGCCTTGGCTGCTGCCTTGGCCGCGCTCTTGCCACCGTGCACGATGTCGCTGATGCGCAGGATCAGGAGGTCCTGGCGGTGGCCCTTCTTGACCCGGCTGCGGGCCTTGGGGCGGTACTTGAAGGAGAGGACCTTGTCGCCGCGGGCCTGACGCAGGACCTCGGCGCTGACCGCGGCACCGTCCACCAGTGGGCGCCCGATGGTCGACTCGTCGCCATCGGCGACGAGCAGGACGCGATCCAGCGTGATCGTCCTGCCAGGCTCGACGTCGAGGAGCTCGACCTCGAGTTCCGTGCCGACCTCGACGCGGTACTGCTTCCCGCCGGTCTCGATGACTGCGTACATGGATCCTCAGGGCTTCTGCGTGACGACGGCTCGGCGGCGCGTGGCGATCGGGCTGTCGGACATGGGATGGCGCCCGGCATCGGCCGAGGCGCGGACGTCGGAGTGTACGGCCGGAGGACCGATCCAGTCAATCGCATGTACTCGTCCTGTCGGGGGACAGGGATTCTGTCCGAGCTAAGGGGACAGCGACTTTGTCACCCTCGATCTCATGGAGAAGACGAGGGAGACGATCAGCTTGGACAGCCGAGCCCAGCAGCGCCTGTATGTCCTGAACCATGTGCTCGCCGGGGAGCTGACGACCGAGGAGGCGAGTCGGGTCCTGCAGCTCTCGGTCCGTCAGGTCCGCCGCCTGGTCGACCGGTATCGGGCCGACGGCGTGGCGACGCTCGTCCACGGCAACCGCGGCCGGGTCCCGGTCAACCGGACCGATCCAGCCATCCGGGCGCGCCTGGTCGAACTGGCCACGACCGAGTTCGCCGGGTTCAACCCGGTCCATCTGGCCGAGATCCTGGCCGAGGAGGGCCACGCCGATCTGGCCGTCTCCGCGCGGACCATCCGGCGGATCATGGCCGCTGCCGGCAAGGCGCTGCCGCGGACCCGGCGACCGCCACGTCACCGGAGTCGCCGGGAGCGGATGCCGCGCGCCGGGATGCTCCTCCAGGTCGACGGCAGTCGCCACGACTGGCTGGAGGGCCGGGGCCCGATGCTGACTCTCGTCGGGGCCATCGACGATGCCACCGGGATCGTCACCGCGGCCACCTTCCGCGGCTCGGCGGGATCCTCCCAGATGCCACGGTCGGTGGCCGTAGCGCGCGGATCGTCCCCGTCTGCCACCCGTGATGACCGTAGGGAGGATTCGCGCCGTCGGGCACACAGGGCGGTTGGGCCGGCGTCCGCAGATCGCTGTCTTCGGCCACTCCGGGTGGCATCCGGGAAACGCTCGTCGTCGTGGAGGGCCTGGCGATGGCCGGACCGCGCGGGCCGCCCACGCCCTATCCCGGACCCGGCTCGTGGAGGTCGTCGACGAGGAGCAGGCGCGCCCGCACGACTGCGTCCATCTCCAGGGTGACGCCCAGCGCGTCACCGAGCGCCGCCACGACCTCCTCCGGCCGCCCGTTGCCGAGCTCCGGGTGGAACCGCGTCCGCGCCACGATGACGGGTGGCGGGCCGTCGCCGACGACGCGAACGTCGATGAGCAGCGGGCGCAGGTCGTACGAGACCTGGCGGTCGCCCTTGGCGCGCGCACGCGGGAGCGTCGAAGCCTGCAACAGCTGCGTGCACGCGTCGCGCACGGCGTCGACCGCAACCGGCGTCCCGTCGACCGGAGCCAGGGCGATCCGGTAGTCGGCCGCCGCGACGCGGCCGGCCAGGGGCGGCCCGCCCAGCCACACGTCCTCCAGGCGGACCAGCTGCCAGCCCTCGGGCACGACCGGCTCGAGGGCCTCGCGGACCCGCCAGGCGGGCCAGCGCTCGGTGAGCACGATGTCGATGAGCTCCGCCTCGGCCGGCATGTCCATCGGCAGCGGAGCCCCGAGCGACAGCCGTGGGCGCGGGCTCGCGCCTGCGGTCTTGGCGAGCGGAAGACCGGCGGCCGCGATGGCGGCCAGCCACGCGTCGACGGTCTCACGCTGGGCGAGTCGGCGTGCGTCAGCGGCCCGCGCCACGACCAGCCGCCAGCGCTGGCGCGCCGGGTCCACCGGGGGCGTCGCTGGCTGGTTCGGCTCCGGGTCCGTCGTCCCGGTGGTGGCATCCACGTCTGGTAGTCTGCCGGACGATGCAGGAGCGTGATGGAGCCGCCGCCACGAGCGTGACGCTGCCTCCGCCCCCGTTCGTCGATCCGGCCTCGCCGCCGGACTCGCCGCGGGTCGCTCCCCTGTCGCCCCGCGTGGCCGTCCTGCTGGTGTCGGCCGTCCTGATCGGGATCCTGCTGTGGATGGCCCGGGACGCGATCCGCCCGTTCGTCGTCGGACTGCTGTTCGTCTACCTGCTCGACCCGCCGGTGCGCTGGCTGGTGCGCCGCGGGGTGCGCCGCGTCCTGGCCATCATCGCCGTCTACGTCGTCTCGCTGCTGCTGTTCGTCGAGTTCCTCAACCTGACCCTGGCGCCGCTGGTCCAGGAGGTCCTGCGCTTCACCCGCGACCTGCCCGGCCTGCTCGAGCAGCTCCAGGGCCAGCTCGAGCGCCTGGGGGAGGTCTATGCCCGGATCCAGCTGCCGCCCGAGGTCCGCGAGTGGATCGACGCCGCACTGCTCGGCCTGGTCGCGGGCGACGACGGGGGTCCGGCCGTCGACCTGTCGTTCCTGCTGCCGCTGCTGACCGGGGCGGGCGGGATCATCGGCGGGCTGTTCGGGTACGTGCTGCTGCCGGTCTGGGTGTTCTACCTGCTCAAGGACCGGGTGGCGCTGACCGACCGCTTCGACGCTGCGCTGCCGGCGACGTGGCGCTTCGATGTATGGGCCGTGATCCGGCTGGCGGAGCGGGTCTTCGGCCAGTGGGTCCGGGCCCAGCTGATCCTGGGCGTGACGGTCGGCGTGTTCACGTTCATCGGCCTGATGATCCTGAGCGCGACCATCGATCCGGTGTTCGGGCGCTACGCGGTGCTCCTGTCGGTCACCGCCGGCATCCTGGAGCTGCTGCCGATCATCGGTCCGATCATCGCGGCCGTCCCGGCGGTGCTCCTGGCGGCGACCGCCGGCATCGAGGGCGTCGTGGCGGCGCTCGTCCTGTACACCGTGGTCCAGCAGGTCGAGAACAACGTGCTCGTGCCCAAGATCCAGGGCGATGCGGTCCAACTGCATCCGGCCGCGGTCATCGCGGCGATCGTCGTGGGCGGCGCGATCGCCGGGCTGCTCGGGGCGATCCTGGCCCTGCCCATCGCGGCTGCGATCCGCGACGTCGTGCGCTTCCTGTTCCGCCGGCTCAGCCCGGAATCCGGCGAGGTGGTCGCCTCCGCCGTCGCGGGACTGCGCCTCGACGGGCGGCTGGGGCACTCGGTCGTGACCGCGTCCCAGGCCGCGGAGGAGGCGGCCGCCGCCATGCCGGAGCCGGGATCCGCCGAGCCGGAGCCAGCCGCCGACGCCATGCCGGCGCGCGACCCCGCGTCGAGCGCCGCTCGCCCGTCCGCCGATCCGGACCCCCGGCCGTGACCGGCATCGATCCGTACAAGACGCTCCAGGTCGACCCCGAGGCCGAGGACGAGATCATCGCTGCCGCGTATCGACGGCTCGCCCAGAAATATCACCCCGACGTGGCCCCGGACGAGACGTCGGCGGCCCGGATGACCGCCATCAACGCCGCGTTCGAGCTCGTCGGGGATCCGGACCGCCGCGCGGCCTTCGACCGCGACCGCGCGCTGCTCGAGGCGGCCGGCCGTCGCGCGTCGGCGGCACCGGCCGCGGCCACCCGTGCGCCCAGCGGTCAGTCACCGGTCGCCGCGCAGCGCGCCCCCGAGCCCGAGCCCGAGCCCAAGGCCGAGCCCGGGCACGGGCCCGAGCCCGAGACCGTGTCGGGCGACTGGACCAGCGGCCGGTCGTCGGTCGGCGGCGGCTACGACGCCTCGATGCGGACGGCCGACGGCACGGGCGCCGCCGGACCACCGCCGGGTCAGCCGTCGGGCAGCGTCCTCACCTTCGGTCGGTACGCGGGCTGGTCGCTCGGGGAGATCGCCCGGCACGACCTCGAGTACATCGAGTGGCTCGACCGGACGCCGATCGGCCGGCCGTACCGCGACGAGATCGACGGCATCCTGCGCAGGACCGGTCGGCGCCGCAGCGCGGCATCCGAGGCGTCCGACCGGCGCGGCCTGTTCCGCCGCCGCTGACGGTCAGCCGGCCGGGGCGTCCGCCGTGTCGGGCGCGTCCTGGCCGCCGGCGCCGCCGCTGTGCTCGACCTCGCGGATCGCCTTCGGGATCGACCAGGCCAGGAGGTACGGGGCGACGACCGTGGTCAGCACGACCGCGATGAGCACGGCGCTGAACAGGCCGGCCGACAGCAGGCCGGCGGCCAGGCCGAGGTTGACCACGACGATGCCGACCTCGCCGCGCGGGACCATGCCGAAGCCCACGGTCGCCGCCCCCCAGCGGCCGATCGACCGGGCGCCGACGTAGCCGCCGACCGCCTTGGTGATGACGCCGGCGACGGTCAGCCCGACGGCCAGTGCGGCGATCGCCGGATCGAGCAGCGACGACAGGTCGAGCTGGGCGCCGGTGACCGCGAAGAAGAACGGGGTGAAGATCTGGCTGAGCGGCTTGATCTCGTGCTCGAGTTCGTCCTGCGCCTCGGTCTCGGCCACGATCAGGCCGGCCACGAAGGCCCCGATGATGGCCGCCAGCCCGATGGCCGCCGACACCAGGGCGACGCCGAACATGAGGATGAACGCGGGCACCAGCGGCGTGTCCGCGAACAGCGGGAAGGTGAACACCTCGCGCTTGAGCCCGCGCGCCCGTCGGGCGGCCGCGAACCCGAGTCCGACCAGGCCCACGGCGGCGACCACGATGAGGAAGGTCGAGCCGGACACGTCGCCCGTCGCGGCCCCGGCCACGACGCCGATCAGGATCAGGGCGAGGACGTCGTCGATCACCGCGGCGCCCAGCACGACGCGCGAGAAGGTGCGCGAGAGGACGCCCATGTCGGCCAGCACGCGGCTGGTGATGCCGATGCTGGTCGCGGCCAGGGCGAGGCCGATGAACGCCGCCGGACCGAGCTCCTCGCCCAGGAGCAGCCCGATCCCGATGCCCGCCCCGATGGGCAGGACCATCGCGATCAGGGCGGTCAGCACCGCCGGGCGCCCGACCGCCAGGAGGTCGTCGAGGCGGACCTCGAGGCCGACCGAGAACAGCAGGATGACGACGCCGATCTCGGCCAGGACGAACGACGTCTCGCCGGGGATGGCCAGGGCCAGTACGCCGGGCCCGACGATGAACCCGCCGAGCAGCTCGCCGACCACAGCCGGCTGGCCGAGTCGACGGGCGAGTTCCTCACCGGCCTTGGCCGCGACGAACAGGAGGAACAGCGTGACCATCACCTCGAGCGGGGCCTCGGGGGCGGTGGCGATGCGCTCGAGCGGCTCGGGCGGGATGGCGATGGATGGGATCACCGGGCTGGACCTCGACTTGGGCGACCGAGCGTCGGACGCGGCGGGGCCTACAGGGTACCGAACTACCCCTGTCCGCGACTCATGGGTCGCGTCCTGGCCACCGTTTCCCCAGCGTCCACGACCCCGGGCGCATCGTTCGCTGGGGCGGCCGTCACCACTCGGCGCGGGTCTTCTGACGGATGTTGACGCTCTGCAGGATGCCCAGCCCGATGGCGATGCTCACGAGTGACGCCCCACCGTGGGTCACGAACGGCAGCGGGATGCCGGTGACGGGCATGATCCCGATGACCATCCCCACGTTGACGAACAGCTGGAAGACCAGGACGGAGGCGAGGCCCGAGGCGAACAGCATCCCGAACGGGTCGCCCGATCGCCAGCCCGCCACGAGGATCCGCCACAGGACCAGGACGAAGAGGGTGAACATCACCAGGCCGCCCACGAACCCGAGCTCCTCGGCCAGCACCGAGAACACGAAGTCCGTGGTCTGGACCGGCAGGAAGTCACCCTGCGCCTGGGTGCCGTTGGTCAGGCCCTTGCCGACCAGGCCGCCCGAGCCGACCGCGATCTGCGACTGGTAGAGCTGGTAGCCGGCGCCGGTGATGTCGGGCGTCGGGTTGAGGAACGACGTCAGGCGTTCCTTCTGGTAGTCCCGCAGGACGTACGTCCACGCGACCGGGACCAGCGCGACCGCGATCCCTGCCAGCGCCCCGAGCCAGCGCAGGCTCGCCCCGGACATCCAGAGCATGCCGGCGAGGATCGCCGCGAAGCTCAGCGAGGTCCCGAGGTCCGGCTGGAGCATCACGAGCACCCACGGCGGCCCCACGAGCAGGCACGCGCCGAGGATCGACGGCAGCGAATCCAGGCGCCGCTCGCGCCCGGCCAGGTAGTGCGCGAGCACGACGATCATCAGCACCTTTGCGAGCTCGCTGAACTGGAACGTGAAGGGCCCGAACGACACCCAGCGCGCGCTCCCGCCGACCCCGTCGCCGATGGCCAGGGTCAGGACCAGCAGGCCGAGCTGCAGTCCGTAGACGGGCCAGGCCAGCGTCTTGAGCCAGCGGTAGTCGAAGGCGGTGGCGAGGAGCGAGGCGACGATGGCGATCCCGGCCCACATCAGTCCGCGCGTGAACGTCGTGCCGGGCTCGAGCGGGGAGCGACCGGCCTCGACGCTGTTGGTGTAGGCCATGACCAGCCCGACCGCGGTGAGCAGCAGCGCGTACGTCGCCAGCTGCAGGTCGAACGCGCGCCAGACCGCGCCGGCGGCCCGGGCGGCCCAGTCTGACGCGCGCAACGGCTCGGCGCGAATCACGCCCATGGGCGGCGCTCGGATCGGGTCACGGTGATGGACATCAGTTGCTCTGGTAGAAGTTGCCGCGCTCGAGCAGGTCGAAGTTGCGGTAGTCCTGCTTGATCCCGTAGTGGAGCTGGAGGAATTACTTGACGATCTCGGTCGCGGCGTTGCCCTTCGTCCGCGAGTCGTAGGCGAAGGCCAGGACGACCAGTTCCGAGTCCGCCGCGTTGAACGACCCCTTGGCCGGGTCCTTCGGCACGAACCCGACGAACCACGAGTGGAAGGGGAGGCGGCCCTTGCTGTCCCGGGTCCCGAACTCGGCCGTGCCCGACTTGCCGGCGACCTTGATCGGCAGGTCGACGAGGTTGTACGTGTGGCGCAGGGTGACGGTCTCGCGTGCGGCGTTGCGCATGACCTTGAGCACGCTCGCGGGCACGTCGAGCTCGCGCAGCACCTTCGGCTCGAACGGCTGGATCACGGTCCCGTCGGCGGCGACGACCTCGCGCACGATCTGCGGTTCGTACAGCGTGCCGCCGTTGGCCAGCGCCGAGAAGGCGTTGACCAGCTGGATCGGCGTGACCACGTCGTAGCCCTGGCCGATGCCGGCCTGGTACGTCTCGCCGGGGAAGATGTCTTCGCCCAGTGCCTGCTGCTTCCACGCGTTCGTGGGGACCAGCCCGGTGGCCTCGCCCGGCAGGTCGATCCCAGTCTTCTCGCCGAAACCGTACTGGTTCGCCCAGTAGGCCAGCCGATCGATCCCGAGCATGCCGGCCACCTGGTAGAAGTACGTGTCGCTCGAGTGCCCGAAGCCGCAGTAGATGTCGCACGGACCCCAGCCGCGGCGGTTCCACTCATAGAACCTCGTCGATCCGAGGGTCAGGTACGCCTTCGTGGCGAGCTGCGTCGTCGGGCGGATCTTCCTGTCCGCCAGGCCGCCGGTCCCGGTCACGAGCTTGTAGGTCGAACCGGGCGGGTAATGGGCCTGGACGGCGTGGTTGAGCAGCGGCTGGTCGGGGTCCTCGATGAGCGCCTGGAAATCCTGCCCGCTGATCCCGCGCGCGAACAGGTTGTTGTCGTAGGTGGGCAGGCTGACGAGCGCGAGGATCTCGCCAGTCTGCGGGTTCATCGCGATGACCACGCCACGCTTGAGCCCCACGAGGTCCATCGCCCACGTGAGGGCCTTCTCCGCGTTGCGCTGGGTCTTCGTGTCGATGGTCAGCGACAGCGAGGCACCGGGCACCGCCTCGGCGACGGTCTGCAGGACCTGTGTCTTGCGGCCCGTGGCATCACGCTCGACGCGCTCCGACCCGTACGTGCCGCGCAGCTGGGTCTCGTAGGTCGCCTCGATGCCCGCCTTGCCGATCAGGTCGTCGGGCAGATACCCCTCCGATCGCAGCCTGGCGAGCCCTTCGGGGGAGATCGGGCCGGTGTAGCCGAGCAGCTGCGAGAAGAGCGGTCCGTTCGTGTATTGGCGGCGCGCCTCGACCGCGACCTCGACGCCCGGGAGGTCGAACCGTGATTCCGCGATGAGGTTCGCGGTGTCCTCGTCCACGTCGGCGGCGACGCGGACCAGGTCGAAGGCCGAACCCGGATTGGCGTCGATGGCGCGGTTGATGTCGGCCGGATCCATCCCGATCAGGGCGGCCAGCCGGGCGACCACCTCGTCCCGACGTTCGTTGGGCAGTTCGGCCGGGCGGACCTTGACGGCGTACGTCGGGACGTTCGACACGAGCAGCCGTCCCGCCCGGTCGTAGATGAGGCCGCGCGGGGCCACGAGCGGCTCCAGCACCGTCCGATTCCGCGTCGCCGCAGCCGCCAGGTCGCGCCCGTTGACGATCTGCAGGTAGAACAGCCGTGCCGTCAGCGTCCCCACGGCGAGGACGATGATCAGGCCGAACACGATGAACCTCGCCAGCCGGCGCTCGGCGGTCGGGCGGTGGTCGAGGTGCTGGTCGATCACCAATCCACCCGCTCCTCGGCCACGCGACGATCGTGCACGGCGACCGCGAGCGGGCCGACGACGGCGCCGACGACGGCGTCGTACACCGCGCCAGGGAACACGACCTGCAGCGGATCGGCGACGGGCGGCGGCGTCCCGAAGGCGCCGAGCGTGACGAACAGGATCATCGAGTACCCGAGACTGAGCATGAACACGGCCACGATGGGGACGACCGGTCGCAGGCGTGCGAAGGAGCGGGCGAGGACCGACGCCCCGCCGACGCAGAGCAGCAGCGCGAAGGACGTCGAGCCGATCGGTCGTTGTGCCAGGACATCGAGTGCGATTCCCCCGATGAAGGCCCAGACCAGACCGGCCTCCAGGCCGATCGCGATGGTCAGGACCACCCCGAGGACGAGGACTGGATGGAGGGTCGCATCGCCGATGCGGAGATACGGCCCCACGGTGAGTTCCGCGAGTGCCGTCAACACCGCACCGACCGCGGCAAGGAGCAGGGTCATCGGAAGCAGGTCCCCTGGCGATGGGCCCGTGGCACGTGCCCGTGGACCCGGCTCACCTTCCGTGTGTCGAAGGCGGTCGTGACGTCGGACCAGAGTATCCCACGGCCTCGATATCCGGGCAATGACCCCATCGGGCCAGCGTGTTTCACGTGAAACAGGCGGCGGCGGCCGAGACACCCCTGTCCCACAGGGAAGGCGTGGATGAGCGCCGTCTGTCACCCTTGCGCGAACGGTCGGCGGAGCCTCCGCCGTCCCCGGTCCACGAGGCATCGATGCTAGAATCTCGTCCCGTGAGCGTCCTCCGAGCAGGTCACTGAGTGGGCCGAGCGATCGCCTGTGCGAACCAGAAAGGCGGCGTCGGTAAGACGACGACCGTGGTGAACCTGGCGAGCGTCCTCGCGCTTCGTGGCATCCGCACGCTGGTCGTCGACCTTGACCCCCAGGGCAACGCGACGAGCGGCTTCGGGATCGACCGGGACGCCGCGAGCGGGTCCATCTACGATGCGATCGTCGGCGACGAGCCGATCGACTCGATGATCGTGATGGAGCCATCCGCACGGGTGTCCGTCATCCCGGCGGCCATCGCCCTCGCCGGGGCCGAAGTGGAGCTGGCGACCCTCGAGGCGCGCGAACGGCGCCTGCAGCGGCTGCTCGCCCCGATCCGCGATCGGTACGACATCATCTTCATCGACTGCCCGCCATCACTCGGGCTCCTGACCGTCAATGCCCTCACGGCCGCCGATGCCGTGCTCGTCCCGCTCCAATGTGAGTACTACGCCCTGGAAGGATCCACCCAGTTGCTGGCCACCATCGACCTCGTGCGCGATCACCTGCACCCAATGCTCAAGCTCGACGGCGTCGTCCTGACCATGTACGACGCCAGGACGCGCCTGTCGGCCGACGTCGAGGCCGAGGCCCGGCGGCACCTCGGCGCGCTCGTCTACGAGTCCGTGATCCCGCGCTCGGTCCGGCTGTCCGAGGCGCCGAGCCACGGCCGCCCGATCACCGCCTATGCGCCGACCTCGCGCGGCGCGGAGGCCTACGAGGCGCTCGCGACCGAGTTCATGGCGCGCAACCACCTCGGGTCCGTGGCCCAGGGGGCGGTGGCCTGATGACGGTCCGCCCCGAGCGCCACCAGGGACTGGGTCGCGGACTCGCCGCCCTCATCCCGCAGCGCCAGGCCGGGCAGCCGGCGCCCGTCGATGTCCCGATCGCCAGCATCCGGCCGAACCCGCAGCAGCCGCGTCGCCATTTCGACGCGGACGAGCTGGCCACGCTCGAGGCGAGCATCCGCGCTCATGGCGTGCTCCAGCCGGTCCTCGTCATCGAGGTCCTCGACGGCTACCAGCTCGTCGCCGGCGAGCGTCGGCTGCGGGCCGCCGCCGCCGCGGGCCTCGAGCGCATCCCGGTGGTCATCCGCGACCTCGACGCGGCGGCCCAGCTGGAGGTGGCGCTCATCGAGAACCTCCAGCGCGAGGACCTCGATCCGATCGAGGCCGCACTCGGCTTCCGACGGCTGATCGACGAGTTCGGGTTCACCCACGAGCGCATCGCCGAGCGCGTCGGCCGGGCTCGCTCGACGGTGGCGAACACGCTCCGCCTGCTCGACCTTGCCCCGACCGTCCAGGCTGCCGTGGCCGACGGACGCCTGACCGAGGGCCACGCGCGGGCGTTGGGCGGCCTCACCGCCGAGCACCAGGCGCTCGTGCTCGACTCCGTGATCGGCCAGGGCCTGTCCGTGCGTCAGACCGAGGAGCTCGTCCGCCGCCTGCGGACCCCGAAGCCCGAGCCCGTCGTGCGCACCACGGCCCGGCCGGCGGATCCGGACATGGACCGCGTCGAGGAGGACCTGCGCCGAGCGCTCGGCACGAAGGTGAGCCTGGCCCGCAGTCGCCGCGGCGGCCGCATCGTCATCGAGTACTACAGCGACGAAGAGCTGGGGCGCCTGTACGAGCGCCTGACCGGAGGGAACGCGTGACCGAGGAAGCCACCCGCAGCACGACGGCCGCGACGAACGGCCGGACCAGGCGCGCCCGCGGGGCCGGCTCCGACTACACGGCCGAGAGCATCCAGGT
>JBKHXL010000005.1:0-5613 GCA_046566045.1 Candidatus Limnocylindria bacterium | reverse complement strand
CTGGCCGGCAACCCGGACATCGACGTCGTCGTCCCGACCCAGGGCCGCTTCGCCGGCGTCTACGTGCAGGGCATCAGCGCCTACGCGCCGCACCCGAACGCCGCCAAGCTGTGGCAGGAGTTCCTGTACTCCGACGAGGGACAGCTCATCTGGATGAAGGGCTACTGCTACCCCATCCGCTATGAGAACCTCAAGGCGGAGGGCAAGATCCCGGCCGACCTCGCGGCCAAGCTGCCGGACGTCGCCGGCGCCGTCTTCCCGTCCCTCGACCAGCTCAACGCCGCCAAGGAGCTGATCACCACGCAGTGGGACGCCGTCGTCGGCGTCGACGTCGTCGAGTAGACGACCCACACACCGCACGGTGACGACCGCATCGTGACCGCAAGGATCGACGGCGGATCGACGGGCCCTGGCTCGTCGGTCCGCCGTCCCGCGTTCGCGTGGCTCGGCGTCGTCCCGTTCTTCCTCGTCGCCATCGCGTTCCTGTTCCTGCCCATCTCGTTCCTCGTCCTCGGCAGCTTCCAGACCCTGGATGGCGCCGTCACCCTCCAGAACTACGCCGATCTGACCGACCCGCGCGTGGCGGTCGCCTACGGCAACAGCCTCGAGATCAGCGCGTTGACCGCCGTCGGCGGGGCGTTCTTCGGGTTCCTGCTCGCCTACGCGGTCATCAACGGCGGCCTGCCCGGCTTCATCCGGACGGCGCTCATGACGTTCAGCGGCGTGGCCAGCAACTTCGCCGGTGTGCCGCTCGCGCTCGCCTTCGTGTTCACCCTCGGCAATGCCGGGCTGGTCACGGGTCTGCTGATGAACGCCTTCGGGATCAACCTGGCCCAAGCCGGCTTCACCATCTACTCGAAGCTCGGCCTGGCCATCGTGTACATGTACTTCCAGTTCCCGCTCATGGTCCTGATCATCGCGCCGGCCATCGACGGGCTGCGCAAGGACTGGCGGGAGGCCGCCGAGAACATGGGCGCGAACTCGCGCCAGTACTGGCGCTACGTGGCCCTGCCGATCCTGCTGCCCTCGATCATGGGCACGACGATCCTGCTGTTCGGCAACGCCTTCGGCGCCCAGGCGACGGCCTTCCAGCTGACCGGCGGCACGATCCCGATCGCCCCGGTCGTGATCGGCGCCCAGATCCGCGGCGACGTCCTGCGCAACCCGGGCCTCGGCTACGCCATGGCCATGGGCATGGTCGTGATCATGGGCATCTCCATCACCATCTACACCTGGCTCCAGCGCCGCTCGGAACGGTGGCTGCGGTCATGACCGGTGGATCCGGCGGCGGATCGCCGTCCGGCCCGCTCGGCGTGGTGCGCTCGCGGCTGCGGCTCCGCCGCGGTCCCGACACCCCTCGCCGCCGGCTCGGCTCGCTGTGGGCCTGGATCGTGCTGCTGATCGCCGTCCTGTATTTCTTCGTGCCCCTGTTCGCCACGTTCGAGTTCTCGCTCCGGGCCGCGGCCATCGACCCGGTCACCGGGGAGCAGATCCGGCCGTCGCTGCGGGCCTACGAGCTGACCTTCGGGGACGCCAAGTTCGGTGCGACGCTGGGATACTCCCTGGTCATCGGCCTGGTCACCATCGCGGTCAGCCTGCTGCTCATCGTGCCGACCGCCTACTGGGTCCGCCTGCGGCTGCAGCGCCTGCGCCCGTACGTCGAGTTCGTGACCCTGATGCCGTTCGTCATCCCGCCGGTCATCCTGGTCTTCGGGCTCATCCGCATCTACGGCGGTGGCCCGCTCGCCCTGACCAACACCGAGTTCGGCGGTGACATCCTGCTCGTGGGGGCGTACGTCGTGCTGTCGTTCCCGTACATGTACCGAGCGGTGGACACCGGCCTCGCCGCGATCGACGTGCGCACGCTGACCGAGGCCGCCCAGAGCATGGGCGCCAGCTGGCCGCGGATCCTGTGGCAGGTCATCTTCCCCAACCTGCGGGCCGCGCTGCTGAGCGGCGCCTTCCTGACCCTCGCCATCGTCATCGGCGAGTACACCATCGCCAACTTCCTGGCCAGGCCCGCATTCGGCCCGTACCTGTCGCTGCTCGGCCAGAACAAGGCCTACGAACCGGCCGCCGTGTCGCTCATCAGCTTCGGCATCACCTGGGCGGCGATGGCCATGCTCGCCCTGCTCGGGCGCAACACGCGCAGCCGCATCCAGCTCGCCGGCGCACGCTAGCGGAAGATCGAGGGAGACCATGACGTTCCTGCAGCTGTCCGGCATCCAGAAGCACTTCGGCCCGGTGGTCGCGGTCGAGGGCTTCGACCTCGCGGCGGAACGCGGCGAGTTCGTCTCGTTCCTGGGACCGAGCGGCTGCGGCAAGACCACGACCCTGCGGATGATCGCCGGCTTGGAGCAGCCGACGGCGGGGACGATCGTGGTGGACGGCGAGGACATCACCCACCGGCCGCCCAACCAGCGCAATGTCGGGATGGTCTTCCAGTCGTACGCGCTGTTTCCGAACATGACCGTGGCCGACAACATCGGCTTCGGACTGCGCATCCGTCGGCAGTCGAAGACCGAGATCCGCAGCCGGGTCGACGAGCTGCTCAGCCTCATCCACCTCGAGGGCCGCGGCCACCGCTACCCGTTCCAGCTGTCGGGCGGCCAGCAACAGCGCGTCGCCCTCGCCCGGGCTCTGGCCATCAGGCCGCAGGTGCTCCTGCTCGATGAGCCGCTGTCCGCGCTCGACGCCAAGATCCGCGTCGCGCTGCGCCACGAGATCCGCCAGATCCAGCGCGACCTGGGCATCACCACGGTCTACGTGACCCACGACCAGGAGGAGGCGCTCGAGCTGTCCGACCGGGTGGTGGTCATGAGCGAGGGCCGCATCGAGCAGGTCGGCACGCCGTTCGAGATCTACAACTTCCCGACGACCGCCTTCGTGGCCTCGTTCGTCGGCACGCTCAACGCGATGGAGGCGACCATCGCCGAGCCAGCCAGCGGCGGACTGACCCTGGGCGGACAGCCGATCCGCACGGCGTCCACGCTGACCGGCGCGGTCGGCGACCAGGTCATGGTGGCGCTCCGCCCTGAGATGATCACCCTCGACGACATCGACGGCACGCCCACCGACGGCGCCAACCGGATCCGGGCGACCGTCAGCGACGTGGCCTTCCTTGGTGCCGTCGTCCGGGTCACGGCGAAGGTCGACGAGCAGACCGAGGTGGAGGTGGACACCTTCAACAACCCGAACCTCGCGGTCCCGCCCGCCGGCTCACCGGTGATGATCTCGTTCCCGCCGGCCGCCTGCCTGGTGCTGGCGCCAGATGCCGTGCGGCGGCGCGGTGGCGATGCGCTGGCCGCCGCGGAGGCGATGCTGTAGGCGCGCCCACCGCCGGCCGGGTCGACCTGGCCGGCATCGACGTCGTCATCCTCGACAAGGACGGCACGCTCCTCGACTTCGACGCGCTGTGGGGCGGCTGGGCGCGCCAGCTCGGCGATCGCCTGGAGGCGGCGGCCCGGCGGCCGGTCGCGCCCGATGTGTTCGCGACGATCGGGTTCGACCCGGCGAGCGGGCAGGTCGCGCCCGGCGGCCCCCTGGCCGGGGCGACGATGGCGCAGATCCGATCCATCGTGGAGACGGTCCTGCGCCGCTGGTGTCCGAGCGTGGCCGCCGCCCGCCGTGCGACCGAGACAGCCTGGTTCGTCCCCGACCCGACCGCGGCGACCCCGGCCGGCGACGTGCGCGCCGTGGTCGCGCGACTCCGGGAAGCCGGCATACGGATCGCGGTCGCGACCACCGACGACCGCGAGCCGACCGAGGCCACGCTGCGCGCGTTCGGCATCCGGGGTGCGGTCGAGGCGATGGTCTGCGGCGACGACGGTTTCGCCCTGAAACCGCAGCCCGACGCGGTCTTCGCGGTCTGTCAGGCGTTCCGCTCCGAGCCGGCGCGCTGCGCCGTCGTCGGCGACACCCCGACCGACATGGCCATGGGCCGGGCCGCCGGGGCGGGGCTGGTCGTGGGCGTGCTGACCGGCGTCGGCGGGCCGCAGGACCTGGCCGACGCCGACGTCATCGTCGACTCGATCGACGCGCTCGATCCCGCCCCGCGTCCGGCGCGGCCGGGCGCCTGATCAGTCGCGGCTGCCGAACAGCCGCAGCATGAACAGGAAGATGTTGATGAAGTCGAGGTACAGGTGCAGCGCACCGAGCACCGCCGCCTTTTCCATCGACCCCGTGAACACGGCGAGGTCGCCGTTCTGGATCCGCTGGACGTCGTAGGCGGTCAGGGCGGTGAAGATCACCACGCCGACGATCGAGATGATGAAGGTCAGCACCGAGCTGGCGAAGAAGATGTTCAGGACACTCGCGACCACGAGGCCGATGACGCCCATGAACAGGATCCCGCCGAGGCCGGCCAGGCTGCGCTTGGTGGTGTGGCCGTAGATGGCCGCCGCCCCGAACATCGCCGAGGCCGACAGGAACGCGGTCACGACCGAGGCGCCCGTGTACAGCGACACGATGAGCCCGATGGTCAGGCCGAGCGAGGCGGCGTAGACGAAGAACAGGCCGAGCGCCAGCGTGGCGCTCATGCGGCGGATGCCGAACCCGATGCCGAGAGCGAGGGCCAGCTGGCCGATGATCAGGAACAGCCAGATGTCGGCGGCGAACGCGATCAGCGACTCGCTGCCCTGGACGATGAAGGCGATGCCGGCCGTGACCAGCAGGCCGAGGAACATCCACGTGAACGACTGGGTCAGGAAGGCCGTGGACAGTCGGGCGTCCGGCTTGACCCCGAGCTCCGAGGGCAGGCCGGGACGGCTGGCTCCGCCACCATCGGCGTCGCGCGCGCCGGGGATCGGCGTCGCGTACGGATTGCTGCGTGGATCAGTCATCGTGCGTGCTCTCCTCTACCACATGAGGCCCGCGTCACGCGGGTCCCAGCGCTCAGCCAGCAACGTCACCTTGACGTCGTGGTCGACGACCGACTCGGCCTGCTCCTTCACCTGGGCGATCATCGACCCGGCGTAGGGGCAGAACGGCGTGGTCAGGATCATCTTGATCTCGGTCGAGTCGGGGCCCAGCAGGATCTGCTTGATGAGCGCCAGCTCGACCACGTTCATGCCGATCTCGGGGTCCACGACCGCACGCAGGGCGTCGAGGATGGCGAGTTCGGTGGCGCGCCGCTCAGGGTCGAAGGCGGGTGCCTCGGCCAGTGCGGCGGCGGTCTCGGGGGTGGTCGTATCGGTCATCGCGGTGTCGGTCTCCAGGAGCGGCTGGTGCAGAGCGTACCATCAGGCCGCGCAGCGGCTCATCGGGCGACCGGCATGCCCTCGGCGGACGTGATCACGACGCCCGGTACGCGGTACTGGACCGGCAGGCCCGCGGCCTCCGCCTCCGAGTAGCCCGGTCCGATGAGCGACCCGTCCGCCTCGAAGAAGTCGGCGTACCGCTCGCGGTGATCGGCGGCATAGGCGAACGCGGCCGCGACGCCGAGGACGCGCAGTTCCGGGTGGTCCTTGAGGATGCGGGTCAGGTCGTAGCCGTTCGAGCGCAGCTCGAGCAGCTGCCGCACGGTCAGCCGCGATCCGTAGCAGAACGGCTCGCCGTTGAGGACGAGCGGGTCCTGCTGGACCCACTTGATCGTCACGCTCAGGCGCCCTTGTA
>JBKHXL010000004.1:0-12279 GCA_046566045.1 Candidatus Limnocylindria bacterium | reverse complement strand
TCGGTCAGGTCCTCGGCCATCTTCTTGGTCAGGGTCGTCACCAGGGCCCGCTCGCCGCGCTCGACCCGCACGCGCACCTGCTCGAGCAGGTCGTCGATCTGGCCCTCGGTCGGGCGCACGGTGATCGGCGGGTCGACGATGCCGGTCGGGCGGATGAGCTGCTGGACGACGTGCTTGCCGCTCTTCTCCAGCTCGTACCCGCTCGGGGTCGCGGACATGTAGACGGCCTGGTTGACCGTGGCCTCGAACTCCTCGAACGTCAGCGGCCGGTTGTCCAGCGCGGACGGCAGGCGGAACCCGAAGTCGACGAGGATCTCCTTGCGCGTGCGGTCGTTCTTGTACATGCCGACGACCTGCGGGATCGTCATGTGCGATTCGTCCACCACCAGGAGCCAGTCTGGCGGGAAGTAGTCGAGCAACGTCCACGGCCGCGAGCCGGCCTCGCGACGGGCGAGGTGGCGCGAGTAGTTCTCCACCCCGGTGCAGTAGCCGAGCTCGCGCAGCATCTCCAGGTCGAACGTCGTGCGCTGGCGCAGGCGCGCAGCCTCGAGTGCCCGGCCCTCCGCCTCGAGCTCGCCGACGCGGACCTCCATCTCGGCCTCGATGTCGACGATCGCTTCCCTGAGCTTGTCGGCCGGTGTCACGAAGTGGGTCGCCGGGTACACGTTCGTCTCGCGCCGCTCCGCGATGAGTTCGCCGGTCAGCGGGTCGATCTCGGTGATGCGCTCGACCTCGTCGCCGAAGAACTCGACCCGGACGACGGTCTCCTCGCTCGCCGGCTGCAGCTCCAGGGTGTCGCCCCGGACGCGGAACCGGGCACGCCCGAGCGCCTGGTCGTTGCGCTGGTACTGGAGATCCACGAGGTGGCGCAGCACGGCGTCGCGGCGGTACTTGCCCCCGGTCCGCAGCTTGAGCACGGTCGCGCCGTAGTCGACCGGCGCGCCCAGGCCATAGATGCACGACACGCTGGCCACGATGATCACGTCGCGACGCTCGAACAGGGCGTGGGTCGCGGCGTGGCGCAGCCGGTCGATCTCGTCGTTGCGCGAGCTGTCTTTCTCGATGTACGTGTCGCTGCGGGGCAGGTACGCCTCGGGCTGGTAGTAGTCGAAGTAGCTGACGAAGTACTCGACCGCGTTGTTCGGGAAGAACTCCCGGAACTCGGCGTACAGCTGGGCGGCCAGGGTCTTGTTGTGGGCCAGCACCAGGGTCGGCTTCTGGTGGGCCTCGATGGTCCAGGCGAGGGTCGCCGTCTTGCCCGTGCCGGTCGCCCCGAGCAGGGTCTGATGACGGACCCCGGCGGCCAGTCCCGCCGTCAGGCGCTCGATCGCGGCGGGCTGGTCGCCGGTCGGCTGGAACGGGGCGACGAGGTCGAAGTCTGGCACGGCGCGATTCTACCGTGCGCAACGCATTTCGAACAGGTGTTCCAGGCCGTGCGCTGGGTCCGCCACCCCCCGACCGGCCCGGGGACGTACCCACGGGGGCGAGCCCGGTGGGACCAAGGGGTCATACCCGTCGGCGCGCGCCGGCGGGACACTCGCAGGGAACCATCGCAGGAGGTCCGCCGTTCCCGCATGCGCCTGAGCAGGACAGCCCAGCCGATCGACTCCGAGGCCGCCACCGAGCGTGGCCAGAGCCTGGTCGAGTTCGCCCTCGTCCTGATGCCCCTGTTCCTGATCCTGCTCGGCATCATCCAGTTCGGGTTCGTCTTCAACTCGTACGTGACGATCACGAATGCGGCGCGCGAGGGCGCGCGGATCGGCACCGTCTACGTGTACGACGCCTCCATGTCGAAGGCCCAGAACGACACGGCCCGCAACGACGCCATCAAGACGGCGCTCATGAACTCGATGAACCTGCTGTCCAAGACCTCGCCCAACTTCTCGACGTCGCCGACCTGGACGCAGAGCGGCCTCGTCTTCTCCAACGGCGACCTGGTGGTGACCTACGTCGTGCCGAGCGGCGTGACCGACACCGATTCGCGCGTCGGCCAGCAACTCACGGTGCGCTCGACCTACCACCAGGACCTGATCATCCCGCTCATCGCCCAGCTGCTGCCGCGCGACGCCAACGGCCGGCTGGGGCTGACCTCCGAAGTCACGATGGTCATCAACTGATGGCGGCCCGGCGGGAACGGTCCCGCGGTCAGGTCATCGTCATCGTCGTCCTGGGCATGGTCGGCCTGATGGCCGCGGCCGGCCTGGCCTTCGACGTGGGGCGGTTCTACAGCGAGCGCCGCTACCTCCAGAACGCGGCCGACGCCGGCGCCCTGGCGGTCGCCAACGCGCTCATCCGCGGCGAGTCGGCGACCGACGCCGAGGCGGAGGGCCGGGACATCCTGACCCGCAACCTGCTCGGCAGCCCGTCGGGCAGCACGGCCGTCGTCGCCACCGTCCCGGAGTACGAGGTGGGCTATCCGGGCGATCCCACCCGTCTCATCAGCGGCATCCTCATCAGCGGCTCGGAGGTCCGCGTCGCCGTGCGCAGTGACGTGACCTACACGTTCGGTCGGGCCATCGGGTTCGGCGACAACCGGATCGTGGCCCAGGCGCGGGTCAGGACCGCCGGCGACCTGCTGCCCATCGCCGTCCGCCACTTCATCAACGCACCGGGTCCGACGGTCGGGGCGACCGCGCCGTGCGACGGGAACACCAACGAGTTCCAGGACCTGATCGCGACGGCGAACACGGCGTGCCTCGGATCGGAGACCGACGGCTCGCTACGCTCGGAACCGAACCCCGGCCTGCCGTTCAATCCCTCCGACCCGGGCGACGACCCGGTCAACCACGGGCCGATCATCGCCCTCGTGGGCCAGGGCGCCCAGCCGTCGAACAGCGCCAGCTTTCGCGGGTTCGTCGCGCTGGACATCCGCAACTTCGCCTCGGCCACCTCCAACGTCTTCTACAACGGGGTCACCGCCGGGACCAACGCCAACACGCTCAAGGCGCTGGAGGCCGGCTGGGTCGCCACGGGCTACCCGGGGCCGGCCTTCCCGCCGGTCACCACGCCGGCCGATCCGAACGACCAGATCGGGATCATCGACGGCAACTCGTCGGGGATCGTCGTCGACGCCATCAACGCCCGGTACGACCCGGGCGACGAGATCCTGGCCGCCGTCTACTCCGGCACCGTGATGACCATCCCGGACTTCACCTTCACGGTCGCCAACACGGTGACCATCGGTCAGGACCAGGACCGCGACGGCGCGGTCACCATGTCGGTCACCAAGAACGCCGCGTTCTCCGGCGTGGTCACGACCAGCGCCTTCACCGACTGGGGTGACCCGGCCAACCCGTACGGGACGACCCTCGCCCCGCTGACCTTCAGCCCGAACCCGGCGACGCCGAACACGACCATCACCTGGACGACCTTCCAGACGTCCGGTGCCCCGGTCGGGGTGTACACGATCTGGATCCAGGGCCACTCGTCCAGCCCGTACCTGACCGACCACTACTACCCGGTCGCGGTCAAGATCGGGAGCGTCGACCGCGACTTCTCGAGCTCCGGGTCCGGGCTCGTCATCTCGACCGCGGCGACCGGCTCGACCGGGACCGGGACGATGGCGTTCAGCACCCCGAACAACAACTCGACCTACTTCGGCGGCACGGTCGACCTGACCGTCGAGGGCGGGCCCGCCGCCAACGGCGCGCTACCGGCCGGCATCGGTCCGATCTCCGTCACGCCCAGCAGCTTCACCCTCGACAGGAACGACAGCCAGACCGTGACCATCTCGGTCAACGGCGGCACCCTCGGACCCGGCGAGTACCCGCTCACGGTCCGCGCCACCGGCACGAACTCCAGCGGCCAGCCGGTGACCCGCCTGATCCCGTTCGTGTTCGACGTCGCGACCGCGGGGACGAGCACCGAGTATGTCGACATCCTCGGCTTCACGGTGTTCCGCATCGCGGCCGTGACCAGCAACAGCATCGACGGCTACGCCATCAGCGGCGTGTACGCCGACCAGAACGACCCCGCGCTCCGGCGCGGCCAGGTCGCCCGCCTGGTGCCCTGGACCTAGGCGCGGGGCAGCGCAGCCACCACCCCTCGACGGTCCGCCGTCGACCACCCTGCATCGGAGAAGCCACTCGTGGAGATGGAATACCGGGACCCCGGCCGTCGCGGTCGCTACATCGTGATCATCGGCGTCCTGCTCGCCCTCGTCGCCGGCGGGGCGGCGTTCTACCTCATCACCCAGGCCCAGCAGCAGGCGGGCCAGGGCGGGCTCCAGAAGGTGGCCGTGGTCGTGGCGGTCCAGACCATCCCGGCGCGCAAGGTCATCGAGGCCGCCGACGTGGAGGTGCGCGAGATCCCGCTCGACCCCACGAACGCGCAGGGCATCGTGTCGACCCCGGACAAGGTCATCGGGCGCATCCCGGCGGTGACGGTCCTGGCCGGCCAGATGGTCACCACCAACCTCCTCGCATCGAGCGCCGAGGGCGGGCAGTTCTCCGTCCTCCAGCCCGACGAGACGATCGGCCCCGACTCGCCCGACTGGCGAGCCGTGTCGATGACCGTTCCGGACGACCGGGCCGTCGGCGGCCTGCTCCAGCCGAACCAGACGGTGGACGTGTTCGTGACCGCGTCGGTGAACGTCCTGGCCGACCCGGAGCAGCCCATCAACGAGGACGGCTGGTACTCGGACAAGTCGACCAAGATCAGCTACCAGAACATGGTCATCCTGGCCAAGGCCGGCACGTTCTACGTGCTGCGCGCGCCGATCGACGTGGCCGAGGAGATCTCGCACCTGCAGGCCAGCGGGACCGCCTCGTTCAGCCTCGTGCTGCGACCCGAGGTCGATGGCCGGCAGGTCGATGCCTCGGCCCTCGGCACGACGACCAACCGGGTCATCATCCGCTACGGCCTGCCCATCCCGGTCGTCTTCCCGCCGGTCGAGGGCCCGGTCCCGACGCCGGCGCCGACGCCGGCCGCCACGCCCGTCCCGACGGCGCCTCCGGCGCCCTCGCCCACCCCGTAACCCTCAGCCGGCCCGTCCTCGCGCCGCCTCGAGCGCCGCGTCCAGCGCGGCCTCGACGGCGGCCCGTGCCGCGATCCGGTCCCCGCTCGTGTCGAGCACCCGGGCCGCATGCGGCGCCAGGCGCCGGGCGAGGTCCCCCTGGGCGGCGATCCGAGCGGCCGCGTCGCCGGGGTCGCTGCCGCGGGCCACCAGGCGCTCGAGCTGCGCCTCCGCGGCGCAGGTCACCAGCCAGACCTCGTCGCACAGCTCGGCCAGGCCGCCCTCGACCAGCTTGATCGCCTCGATGACGACCGCCGGGGCGCCGGCCGCGTCGGCGGCCTCGAGGCGGGCCGCGATCCGTGGCCGGACCGCCGGGTGGACGATCGCCTCCAGCTCGCGCAGGGCGACGGGGTCGGCGAACACGATCCGGCCGAGCGCCGCCCGGTCGAGCGACCCGTCCGGCCGGGCCAGCGACCGACCGAACCGCGCGTAGACGGCGTCGAGCTCGGCGGTCCCGCGCGCGAGCACGTCGCGCGCGACCACGTCCGCGTCCACCACGACGACCCCGGGGCGCTCCCCGAGCCAACCCGCGGCCGTGGACTTGCCGCACCCGATCGGTCCGGTGATGCCGATCCGGACGGCGCTCACGGGGCCCGTTCCTCGAGCTCGAGCCAGGCGTCCTCGGCGGCGACCAGTGCGGCGTCGACGTCGGCCAGCTCGCTGGTCACGCGGCGCAGCTCCACGAAATTGGCCCCCACCCCGGGATCGGCCAGGGCGAGCTCGAGGTGGTTCCTGCGCAGGCCGAGACGGGTCAGCTCGGCGTCGAGCGCGGCCTTCTGGCGCCGGTACGCATCCTTGGACAGCTTTTCGACCCGGCGGCGCGCCCGCGCCGGGGTGCGGGCCGGAGCGGTCGCCACGGGGCCGCCGCGGGCCACGGCGGCCGTCGCGGCCGGCGTGCGGCGGTCCGTGGCGGCGGCGCCGTCAGCGCTCCCCCGAGCGTGACCGCGGCGGGCCTCGATCTCGAGCGCCGAGGCCACGGTCCAGCCGTCCGCGACCGCCGCCCGCCAGGCGCGGTAGCCGCCATCGAAGGCGACCGCGGCGCCGTCACCCACGACCCACAGCCGGTCGCACACGGTCTCGAGCAGGCGCCGGTCGTGGCTGACGACGATGAGCGTGGCCGCCGAATCGCGCATGAACGCCTCGATCGCCTCGCGCGCCGGGATGTCCAGGTGGTTGGTCGGCTCGTCCAGCAGCAGCAGGTTCGAGGGCTGGATGCCGAGCAGGGCGAGCTCCAGGCGCGATCGCTCGCCGCCCGACAGCTTGCGGACCTCCTTGAGCGCGTCGTCGCCGCGGAACAGGAAGCGGGCCAGGTACGAGCGGGCCTCGCCGGCCGTCACCGGGAACGCCTCCAGCAGCGCCTCGAGCACGGTCGTGCCCGCGATGGCGGCCCCGCGCAGCTGGGCGAGGTAGCCGAGCGAGACGTTGTGGCCGAACGTGAGGCGCCCGTCGAGCGGCGGAAGCTCGCCCGCGATCGTCCGCAGCAGCGTGGTCTTGCCGGCCCCGTTCGGCCCGACGATGCCGATGCGATCCCCGCGCTGGGCGACGAGGTGCGGGACCGTCGCCACCGTCCGCGCCGTGGTCGCGTCGTTCCCGCGGCCGGGCAGGTAGCCGACCGCCAGGCCCTCGACCCGGACGACGATCTCTCCCGAGCGCGTCGGGCCGGCGCCCGCCAGCGAGCCCTGGGGAAGGGTCAGCCGGCGCGAGGCCCTGGGCGCCTCCTGCTGCTCGGCGAGCAGGCGCTCCAGCCGGGCCTCGTGCTCGTGCATCTTGCTGAACTTGCGGTGGCTGCGGTACCGCTGGATGAGCTCGCGCTCGCGAGCGACCTGCTCGGCGTGGGAGCCGGCGTCCTTGAGCGCCCGGGCGTCGCGCTCCTCGCGCTGACGCTGGTAGGCCGTGTAGTCGCCGCGGAACGCGGTCAGGCGCCGGTCGCGCAGCTCCCAGACGCGGGTCACGGTGGCATCGAGGAAGGCGCGATCGTGGGACGCGACGAGCAGCGATCCGGCGCGACGCCGGAGGTGCTCCTCCAGCCACTCGAGGGCATCGAGGTCGAGGTGGTTCGTCGGCTCGTCGAGGAGCAGCAGGTCCGGGTCGGCGATGACCAGGCGGGCCAGCGCGGCGCGGGTCTGCTCGCCGCCCGACATCGCGGCCGGCGCCTTGGTCCACTCGTCGCGGGTGAAGCCCAGGCCGCTCAGGGCCGCGTCGACGCGCAGGTCGAGCGTGTAGCCGCCGAGCGCCTCGAAGCGATGCTGGAGGTCCGCGTAGTGGGCGTCGGTCACGCGCCCGGCCCGCTCGATGGCGGCCAGCTCCTCGGCCATCGCATCGAGATGCGCCGCCCCGGCGCGCACGGCGGTCCGCAGGTCGGGCGCCGCCATGAACGCCGCGTCGAAATGCGACTCCTGCGACAGCAGGCCGATCGACATGTTGCGCTTGCGGGCGACCGTCCCGCCGTCCGGTTCGTCCAGGCCGGCGGCGAGCCGCAGGAGCGTCGTCTTGCCCGCCCCGTTCGGGCCGACGAGGCCGATCCGATCACCCAGGGCGATGGACGCGTCGATGCCGGCCAGGATCACGAAGGCCCCGACCTCGCGGGTCACGTCGCTGAAGCGCAGCACGGACATCAGCTGCTTCCCATCGCCGCCCGGGCGGCGGCGCGCCGGCTGGCGGCCGCGCGCTTCGTCCGCTCGGTCCGGGCGCGGGCGCGCTCGGCCTCGTCCCGGGTGAGGCCGGTGCTCCCCTCCCCCGCGTCGAGCTCGGTCCAGCGCCGACCCCGACGCGGCGCGCCGCCGCTGATCGTGCGCAGGATGGCCCGTGCCGCCGTCCGGTCGCCGGCGGGCAGGCGCTGGCACCACGAGCAGAAGTGCGTCGAGCGGGCACCGACCACGATGCGCTTGAGCGGCCGCCCGCAGCGCCGGCAGGCCTCGCCCGTCCGCTGGTAGACGTCGAGCCGCTCCTGCATCGAGCCGTCCCCGTCGGGCGCGGTGTAGTCGTCGATCGACGACCCGCGCCGCTCGACCGCCTCGGTCAGGACCGCGCGCATGGCCTCGTACAGGCGGCGCTCGTCGGCGGCGCGCAGGGTCCCGACCGTGCGCAGCGGGTGGAGGCGCGAGCGCCACAGCGCCTCGTCGGCGTAGATGTTGCCGATACCGGCCACGAAGGACTGGTCGAGCAGGAGCGGCTTGAGCCGGCCGGAGCGGCGTCGCATCCGCGCCCGGAAGGCGCGCAGCGTCATGGCGTCCTCGAGCGGCTCGGGGCCGACGGCCGCGAAGACCGACGCGCCCCCCGTCTCGGTGACCAGCTCGCCCGTGACCGGATCCCGCCCGTACAGGCCGACCTTCCCGAACTTGCGGACGTCGCGGAAGCGGAGTTCCCGGCCGTCGGCGAGCTCGAGCACGAGGCGCACGTACGGGTCGAGCGGCGCCACCGCCGGCACGACGAACAGCTGCCCGGTCATCTTGAGATGGACGGTCAGGGCGGCCTCGCCCGACAGCTCGATCACGAGCTGTTTCGCCCGGCGACCGACCGACAGGACCGTCCGGCCGGCGACCGCCGCCGCGAAGGCGACCGGCTCGTGGGTCCGCAGGGTCCGCGCCCACAGGCAGCGCGCGCCCACGATCGAGGCGCCGACCAGGCGCGGCCGCAGGTCGCGCGCGACCGTCTCGACCTCGGGAAGCTCCGGCATCGGGCGACGACCTACCCGGCGATCGGCGCGACGGGCGCCTCGAGCGGCAGCTCGTCGGCCTCGGCGGCGATCGCGTCGGCGCGGGTCAGCGGCTCCATCGATTCCCAGTCGTCGCCGACCTTGACGTCCACCACCAACGGCACCGACAGCCGCATGGCCCCTTCCATCGTCTCGCGGACGAGTGCGGCCAGCGGCTCGACCTCATCGCGCGGGACCTCGAACAGCAGCTCGTCGTGGACGCTCAGGAGCAGCCGCGCCCGTGAGCCGGTGGCGGCCAGCCGCTCGGCCACGCGGATCATGGCGATCTTCTGCAGATCGGCGGCCGTGCCCTGGATCGGCATGTTGATGGCCATCCGCTCGCCCGCCCCGCGCAGGGCCGGGTTGCTGGCGCGCAGCTCCGGGATCTGTCGCTTCCGCCCGAGCAGCGTCTGGACGAAGCCCTGGGCCCTGGCCTGCTCCTTGATCGCCATCATGTAGTAGCTGATCCCGGAGTAGGCCGCGAAGTAGCTGTTGATGAACTCCTGGGCCTCCTTGCGCGGGATGTTCGCCCGCGACGCGAGGCCGAAGTCGCTCATCCCGTAGGCCAGCCCGAAGTTGACCATCTTGGCCATCGAGCGCTCGCCGTGGTCCACCTCCTCGGGCGCCTTGTGCAGCACCCGGGCTGCGGTCGCGCGGTGGATGTCGGCGCCGCGCGCGAACGCGTCGCGCAGGTGCTCGTCACCCGACACGTGAGCGAGGATGCGCAGCTCGACCTGGGAGTAGTCCGCGGCGAGCAGGACGAGCGACGGATCGCCCGCCACGAACGCGCGCCGGATGCGTCGCCCGAGCGCGGTCCGGATCGGGATGTTCTGGAGGTTCGGGTCCGACGAGGACAGCCGGCCGGTGGCGGCCACGGCCTGGTGGAACGTCGTGTGCAGGCGGCCGTCGTCGGCCATCAGCGTCGGCAGCGCCTCGACGTAGGTCGAGCGCAGCTTCGTGTAGACGCGCCACTCCAGCAGCTTGTCGATCATCGGGTGGGCGGGGCGAAGCTCCTCGAGCACCGACGCGTCGGTCGAGTAGCCGGTCTTCGTCCGCTTGCCCTTGGGCAGGTCGAGCTCGTAGAACAGGATCTGCTCGAGCTGCTTGGGGCTGCCGAGGTTGAACTCGTGCCCGACGTCGACGTAGATCGCCTGCTCGAGCCGGGTGATCTCGGCCGCGAACTCTTCATCGAGCGCGGCCAGCGCCTCGAGGTCGAGCGCGACGCCGACCGCCTCCATGCGCGCCAGGACCGGGATGAGCGGCAGCTCGATCTCGCGCAGCAGCCGGTCCAGGTCGACCTCGGCGATGCGCCGTTCCAGCGGCTCGCGCACGGCGACCGCCGACAGGGCCTCGAGACCGACCCGCGCGGTCGGGGGCAGCCCGGCGGCCGGCGGCAGGATCTGGTCGAGATCCTCGGCCACGATGTCGGCGATGGTCTGGCTGCGCAGCGCCGCGTTCAGGATGTATGCCGCGATCTGGGTGTCGAGGGCGATCGGCAGGGCGTCCAGGCCGGGGTCCTCGGCGTAGCCGGCCACGAGCAGTGGCTTGACCTCGTGCCCCACGATCGGCACGCGCACCCGCTCGAGGAGGCGGCGCAGGTCGCCGACGGCCGCCGCTCCCTCGACCGCGACGACCCGGCCGTCGGGGCCGGCGACGGCCATCGCCAGCGGGGACCCGCGGCGCGGCCGGGGATCGTCGAGGAGCAGCGCGACGCCGATGGCCGGCTGGGCCGCGATCCAGGCCTCGAGCTCGGGCACGCCGTCGGCATCGCGCAGCTCGAACCGGCCGGGATCGAGGATGGCCTGGGCGAGGGCGGTCGGCAGGTCGTGGGCCGGAGGGTGGCGACCGTCGGTCGGCTGCGCCGCGGCGTCGTCCGTCGCCGCATCGTCGCTCGGGGCCGCGCCGCTGACCGCGTCGAAGTCGAGGCGCAGCTGGAGCTCGCCCGAGCCCGCCTGCCGGCGCGGCGCCGCGCGTCCGGCGCCCCACCCCTCGGGCCGGCCCGCGACCCTGGCGGCCGGGACGTAGCCGCTGTCGGCGACCGTGCGCAGGCGCTCGGTGCGCTGCTCGGCGCTCTCGCCCGACATCGGTGGCAGGCGCTCGATGAGCGTCCGGAACTCGTACTCGCGGAACAGCCGCACCACCGTGTCCCGGTCGTAGTCGCCCAGCCGCGCGGCCTCCAGGTCGAACGCGATCGGCAGGTCGCGCACGATCGTCGACAGCTCCCGGCCGGTCTCCACCTGGGGGCGGTGCTCGCGCAGGTTCTCGCGCAGTCGCTCGGGCGTGACCTCGTCGAGGTGGGCGTACAGGGCATCGAGACTGCCGTGTTCCCGGATGAGCTTCGCCGCCGTCTTCTCGCCCACCCCGGGCACGCCGGGGATGTTGTCACTGGGGTCGCCCTTGAGCGCCTTGTAGTCGATCATCTGGTCCGGCCGCAACCCGAACCGCTCGTCGATCCTGGCCACGTCGTACATGACCGTGTTCTCCACGCCGGAGCGGGTGGTCATGAGGCGGACGCGCGGGGTCACCAGCTGGAGCATGTCGAGGTCGACCGTGACGATGGTCGTCTCGAGGTCGTCGCGCCCATCGAGCTGGGCGGTGATCGTGCCGATGACGTCGTCGGCCTCGTAGCCCGGCATCTCGTAGACGGGGATGCGCAGCGCCTTGACCACCTCGCGGACCTTGGGGAACTGGTCGCGCAGGTCGTCCGGCATCTTCACCCGGGTGGCCTTGTAGTCGGCGTACTGCTCGTGCCGGAAGGTCGGCCCGGGGAGATCGAAGGAGACCGCGAGGTACCGCGGCTGCAGGTCCTGGATGCCGCGGAGGACGATGCTCGTGAACCCGAACGCCCCGTTCACCAGCTCGCCCTTCGACGTCGTCAGGGGCGGGAGCGCGAAGTAGCCGCGGTACACGAGCCCGTAGCCGTCCAGCAGCATCAGGCGTTCCATCGGCACGTCGCCAGTGTAGTCGGCGAGGCCGGGACGGACGTCCGGGGTCAGCCGTCCCCGAAGCGCCGGGCGGACCAGCGAAGCCCGAAGAGGCCCATCCCGAGGATGACGAGGACGCCGCCGAGGACGAGGAGCACCGAGAGGCCGGTGGCGTCGTCGCGGATGGCGGCCTTCAGCTCCTCCGTCGCGGCGGGATCGTTCGCGCGGCCCGCGTCGGGCGAGCCCTCCTGCCAGCTCGGGGTGTCGGGGTTGCCGGCCGTGTCGGGACCGGCGGTCTCCGCGCCCGTGGCCATCGTGTTGAGCTCGGGGACGCCGCCGCCGGCCGCCGGGGCGGGCTGGGAGAGGCGATGGTCCTCGGCCGCCGGCGCGGACGCCGCGCCACCAGCCATGAACCCGCCCGGGAGGGACGCGACCATGACCGCGGCGAGCCCGAGCGTCGTCATGCCGAGCGCCAGGGGGCGCGTGACGCGGTCGCCCGGCGTGCCGATGAGCCCAAGGACGCGTCGCCAGCCGGTCCGCCCGAGGCGCCGGGCGTCGTCCGGCGTCAGCCGGAAGTCACGCGGACGCGAGGGGACCGCCGATCGCGGGATCGCGGCCGGCAGGAGGACGAGGTCGGCGTGCAGGGC
>JBKHXL010000003.1:0-104541 GCA_046566045.1 Candidatus Limnocylindria bacterium | reverse complement strand
GGGTACTGGGTCATGTTGATGACCTCCCAGCCGGCGTCGCTGAACCACTTCGACTCGGCCTTGGTCGAGAAGCGCGGGCCCTGGATGACGACGATCGTGCCGCGCTCGTGGACCTCGATGCCGTGGTCGCGGATCGTGTCGATGGCCAGCTGGCGCAGGACCGGATCGTAGATGTCGGCCGACGACAGGTGGGTCACGACGGGGCCGTCGTAGAACGTGTCGACGCGGCCGCTGGTGCGGTCGACGAATTGGTCGCTGACCACGAAGTCGCCGGGCTTGACGTGGAGCTGCAACGACCCGGCGGCACACGGCGAGATGACGGCCTTCACCCCGAGCGACTTCATCGCCCAGACGTTCGCCCGGTACTCGATCCGATGCGGCGGGATGGTGTGCCGGCGGCCGTGGCGCGGCAGGAACGCCACCCGGCGGCCGGCGACCTCGGCCAGGACGACCGAGTCGGACGGCGGTCCGTACGGGGTGTCGACCTTGATCTCGCGCACGTCGTCGAGCAGCGAGTAGAAGCCCGATCCTCCGAAGACGCCGATCTCCGCCGTGTCCGCCACGCCTGCCTCCGCCCGTCGGGCTGCCCTGGCCGGACGGGTGCCGGCCGTATCGCCGGATTCTAGGGGGCGGGACTAGGATGGGTGCGTCGTCGGCGACGGACCCGCCGGCGCAGCGGAGGATCGTGCCCATGACCGACCTGCCCAGCGACCCGACGACGCGGGTCCAGACCGCCCCTCCCGCGACCCCGCCGCCGCCCCCATCCCCGCCGGCCGGCTGGGCGCCCCCGGCGACCCGCCGCGACGACGGCCGCTGGGGCTCGGCGCTGTTCGGGATCGTGCTGCTCGGGATCGGCCTGTGGTTCTTCGCGTCCGAGACGCTCGGCCTGGACATGCCGGACATCCGATGGCGCCAGGCGTGGCCGATCATCCTCATCGTCATCGGCGGCTGGATGCTCATCGGACAACTCCGCCGCCGACGGTGAGCGCCGACGAGGCGGCGACCGACCGCCTGGCCCTCGCGGACTGGCGTCGCCGGGTCGCGGCCCTCTACGCCGAGGTCCGAGCGATGGCCGCCACCGACCCGATCATCGCCCACGGCCACTGGCGGGTCGTGCGCGAGACGCTCTACCGCAGCCATCCGCAGTCGCCGGTGCCGAGCGCCGAGCGGGCCTCCTTCCGGGCGGCGCACTTCCCGTACGACCCGGCGCTGCGCGTGGTCGCGAACGTGGAGCCTGTGCCGTCGACCGAGCCAGGGGTCGCCGCCCTGGCCCTGCCGAACAGCGGCTCGGAGCAGCTCGCGTTCGAGCGCATCGGCACGGTGCGCATCCCGTTCGCGGAGGGCGAGCGCCCGCTCTCGCTGTTCTGGATGGCGGGCTACGCCGGTGGGCTGTTCCTGCCGTTCCGCGATGCGACGAACGGGACCGCCACGTACGGGGCCGGCCGCTACCTCATCGATGCGGCCAAGGGCGCCGATCCCGGCACCGATGATCGAGGCAGGCTGATCCTCGACTTCGACTTCGCGTACCAGCCGTCGTGCGTGTTCGATCCGCGCTGGGCATGTCCGCTGGCGCCCCCGGAGAACCGCCTGGACATCGCGGTTCGCGCTGGCGAACGCCTGTCGTGAGCGCGGCGCACCGGATCCGCCTCGCGGTCCCGGACGATGCCTATCAGCTTGGCGCCATCGAGGCCGCCTCCTACGCCGCCACGTATCGCGGCATCCTGCCCGACTCGGTCCTGGCCCGGGCGACGGCCGACGCGCTCGTCGAGCGGGTGCGGGCCCGGCTCGAGACCGAGGCCGCCGGGCCGCCGGATGCACGTCGCCGTCGCTGGGTGATCGAGGACGGGGACGGCGCGGTCCGGGGCTACGCCAGCACCGAACCCGCCTCCGACCAGTTCCTGCCGCCGCCGGCCGGCGCCGCCGAGATCGAGTCGCTGTACCTCCATCCCGACGCCATCGGTCAGGGCTACGGGCGAGCGCTGCTCGACCACGTCGTGGACGACCTCGTCGCGCACGGGTTCGACCCACTCCTCCTGTGGGCGTTCGAGCGCAACGAGCGGGCCCGACGCTTCTACGAGCGGGCCGGCTGGACGCTCGACGTGCAGGGCGAGGACTGGGTCCTCGACGGCGTCCCGTGCCCGATCGTGCGCTATCGGCGAGGTCCCTGACGGGCCGGTCGCGCCGCGTCCGGTGGACCAAAGTACGGCCCGGCCCGGGACCCCCGGACCCACCACCCCGACGCGCGCGGCGCGGATGATGTGGACGGCCGCGGATACCCATCGGCCGCGCCAGTGCCTGTCCGCCCCTCGGAGAACCCGTGCGCCTGTTCAAGGATCAGTTCAAGGACCAGCGACCCGACCGAGCCGAGCGACTGCTGTGGGCGCGCGACATCCGGTTCGTGCGGCGCCTCGCCCTCGAGATCCCAGGGACGCGCGTGCTGGAGCTCGATTCGGGCGCCGTGCTCATCGGACCGGCCCACCTGCTGACCGATGGGACCACGTCCGAGGTCGCCCACGAGATGAAGACGCCGGAGTACGGCCTGGTGGCGGTCGACACCAGCCTGCCGCCCGACGCACGCTACCTGACGGCGCTGTCGGCGGCGATCCAGGAGAGCGGGCTCGCGGCCCGCATCGGCATGGCGCCGTCGACCCAGGTCGTCCAGACCAAGACCCTCGACTACTTCTTCAACCTGCGCATCATCCACGCGATCGCCTTCCAGCCGATCGTCGAACTGTCGACCGGCCGGCTGTACGAGCACGAGTGCCTGTTCCGGCCCGAGATGCCGATGCTCCCGCAGTCGATCTCCGCGATCGTGCAGGCAGCCATCGACACCGACCGCTCGATCGAGCTGGACGCCTTCATGATCGCGATCACGCTGGAGCGTGCCGGCGCGCTCGAGCGGGAGCGACGGGCCAGCGGCGGTGGGCCGCTGCGTCTGGCCATCAACGTCACGCCGGCCAGTCTCATGGCACCGGCGTTCGAGGCGACGGCGTTCGCCGAGCGCGTGGCCCAGCACGGGCTCTCGCCGAGCCAGATCACCCTCGAGTGCACCGAGCAGCAGGCGGTCGCCGACGTCGTCCCGCTGAAGCGAGCGGTGAAGGCGCTTCGGCGGGTCGGATTCGGATTCGCCATCGACGACGCCGGCGCCGGGTACGCGAGCTTCGCCCTCATCGCCGCGGTCCGTCCGAGCGTCATCAAGATCGATCGCGAGATCATCGCCGGCATCGCCCGCGACGACGCCAAGCAGGCGCTGGTCGAGGCGTTCGTCTCGTTCGGGCGCCGGATCGGCGCGCGGCTGCTGGCGGAAGGCATCGAACGCCGGGCGGACCTGGCCATGGTCACGGCCCTCGGCGTGGACCTCGGGCAGGGCTACCTGCTCGGCCGGCCGGCTCCGGAACCGCTCGACGCGCGGCCGATGGAGACGCTCCGCCTCGACGCCGCGCGCGGCACCGTCCGACGCGCCGTCAACGCCCGCCTGACGCGCGCCCGGACGTTGACCGCCGATGGGGCCACGCCCGCCACGTCGCCGACCCCGATGACGGTCCGCGCCGCCGACTGACGATCCGTCGGTGGGACCTGCCGTACCATCGGCAGATGCCTGCCGTCGTCCTTCCCGCCCACATCCGCGCGTTCCTGGGCGAGCCGAACTTCGTGGCCATCGCCACCGTCGACCCGGACGGCTCGCCCCGCCAGGCCGTCGTCTGGTTCACCCTCGACGGGGACGACCTCATCGTCAACTCGGCCGTGGGACGGCGCTGGCCGGCCAATCTGCTGCGCGACCCACGGGTCAGCCTCGCCGTCATCGACCGCGCCGACGGCCTGCGCTGGGTCGGCGTCATGGGCACGGCCGTGCCCGTCACCGACCAGGCCGCGGCCCAGGCCGACATCGCCGGCATGGCCAGGCGCTACCACGCCGATGACCCGGTCGAGGCCGAGCGGCTGATCGCCGAGCGCTTCCAGCGCATGGAGCGGATCAGCTTCCGCGTCCGCGTCGCCAGCGTCCACGACCACCTGGACTGACGCCGGTGGCCCCGTCCGTCCGCACCGGGCTCCAGCTCTGGTCGCAATCCACCGACTGGCCGGGCTTCCGCGACGCCGCGCTCGCCGCCGACGCGAGCGGCTGGGACTCGGTCTGGACGTGGGACCACCTGCTGGCCATCTTCGGCCCGTGGGAGCAGCCCATCCTCGAGGGCTGGACGTCGATGGCGGCCCTCGGCCCGCTGACCCGCCACGTCCGCCTCGGGCTGCTCGTCGGCGCCAACACGTTCCGGGCTCCCGGCCTGACCGCCAAGCTGGCCACGACCCTCGACCACGTGTCCGACGGCCGGGCGGTGCTCGGCATCGGCGGCGCCTGGTTCGAGCGCGAGCACGACGCGTTCGGCATCGACTTCGGGGCGAGCGCCGGTGAGCGACTGGACTGGCTCGACGAGGCGGTCATGCTGCTGCGGCGCCTCCTCGACGGCGAGCGGGTCACGCACCGGGGGCCGCGCTACGCCCTGCGCGATGCCGTGTGCGAACCGCGCCCGGTGCAGGCCCGGCTGCCCATCCACATCGGCGGGTCGGGTCGACGCAAGACGCTCCGGACGGTGGCGCTGCGGGCGGACGGCTGGAACACCGCCGGCGAGCTCGACGACGCGTCCGACGCGCTGGCCGCCCTGCGCGAGCACGCCTCGGCCGTCGGGCGCGACCTGGCGGGCCTCGAGCGCACGATCAGCTTCCCGATCATCCTGCGCGACGACGCCGCGGCGGCGCAGGCCAGGATGGCCGCCCTGATGGCCCACAACGGGATCGACTCGATGGGCGACCTGCCGCACCTGGCCGGCCCGCCGGAAGCCGTCGCCGACGCGCTGCGGCCGTACGTGGCGCTCGGCTTCGCCACGATCATCGTGCGCATGCCGGCGCCCTACGACCACGAGACGATCGACCGGATGGGCGAGGTCGTCGCCCGGCTCGCGTCGTGACGGTCGTCGCGCTGGCGGGCGGGACCGGCGGGGCCAAGCTGGCGGCCGGCCTGCAGGCGGTCGTGCCGCCGGGCGACCTGACCGTGATCGTCAACACCGGCGACGACACCGAGCGGCATGGCCTGCTGGTGATGCCGGACCACGACGCCTGCCTGTACATGCTGGCCGGCACGTTCGACTTCGAGCGCGGCTGGGGCGTCGCGGGCGAGACGTGGACGGTCATGGACGCCCTGGTGGCCCTTGGCGAGGAGCCCTGGTTCCGGCTCGGCGACCGCGACTTCGCCACGCACATCGCCCGCCACGCCCGCCTGAGCCGCGGCGCGACCCTCACCGACGCCGTGCGATCCATCCAGCGGGCGGCCGGCATCCCGTCGGCCATCCTGCCGATGACCGACGGGCGGGTGCGGACCGAGGTTCGGACCGACGAGGGCTGGCTCGAGTTCCAGGAGTACTTCGTCCACCGCCACCAGGCCCCGGAGGTGCACGACGTGCGCATCGTCGGGATCGAGGCGACCCGGCCCACGGAGGCCGTCCTGGCGGCCATCGCGGCGGCCCAGGCGATCGTCGTCGGGCCGTCGAACCCGGTCGTGTCGATCGGCCCGATCCTGGCCGTGCCGGGCATGGGGGCGGCGATCGACGCGGCCAGGGCCCGGGGGGTGCCCGTCGTCGCGGTCAGCCCGATCATCGGCGGCCGGGCGCTCAAGGGCCCGGCGGACCGCATGCTCGTCTCGCTGGGCATGGCATCGAGCGCGGTCGCGGTGGCCGGCCTGTACGCCGGCCTGGCCGATGCGTTCGTCGTGGACGCGGTCGATGCGGCGCTGCTCCCGGAGGTCGGGGCCCTCGGCCTGCGCGGCGTCGCGATCGACACGCTCATGGCCGATGCGGACGGTCGCGCGAGGGTCGCCCGGTCGGTGCTCGGGGCGGCCGGCATCGACGCCTGACGTCCGCGTCGTCCGTCGGGGCGACCTCGCGTACCATCGATGCCGATGGACGCGCACGCCGCCGCCCCCGACCCGGCCGTCGGTCGGGTCTTCGCGATCATCCCGGTCGGGACGCTCGAGGGCGCCAAGTCGCGCCTCGGCGCCGTCCTCGACGCCGAGGAGCGGCACGACCTCGCCGCGTCGATGGCCCGGCGCACGATCTCGGCGGCGGTGGCCGCGCCGTCGCTCGCGGACGTGCTGGTCGTCACGCCCGACGACGAGGTGCGCGACCTGGCCCTCACGCTCGGCGCGCGGCCCATCCTCCAGCGCACGACCGGTCTGAACGACGGCCTGCGCGAGGGTCGAGCCGAGGCGCTCGCGGCCGAGGCCGACGCGATGCTCATCCTGCCGACCGACCTCCCGCGCGTGAGCGCCGATGCGATCGAGGTCGTCGTCGCCGAGCTGCGCCGCGGCGTGCGACCCCTCGTCGTGCTCGTGCCCGACCGCCACGGCCGGGGCACGAACGCGCTCCTGCTCGCCCCGCCGGACGCCATCGACGTCCGCTTCGGGGGCGACAGCCGGGCGGCCCACGCCGCGGCGGCCGTCGAGGCGGGCGCCCTGCTCATCGAGCTCGCCGGACCGCTCCGCCTCGACCTCGACACGCCGGACGACCTGATCCTGGCCGAGACGACCGGGCGCGCTGGACGTGCCCCCACCCGTGGCTGACGGCCGGATCGAGGCGATCGCCGTCGGCGGGCTGGGCGAGATCGTCCCCGGCGACGACCTGCCCGGGCTGATCGCCGAGGCGCTGGCGGCGGCCGGCGACCTGCTGCCGCTGCGCGACGACGACGTGCTGGTGGTGACCCAGAAGATCGTCAGCAAGGCGGAGGGTGCCCTGGTCGACCTGACCACGGTGGTGCCGCGGCCAGAGGCCGTCACGTTCGCCGAGCGCTGGGACCGCGATGCCCGCCAGGTCGAGGTCGTGCTGCGCGAGGCGCGCCGCGTCGTGCGCATGGCGAACGGCGTGGTCATCACCGAGACGCGCCACGGCTTCGTGTGCGCCAACGGCGGCATCGATGCCTCGAACGTCGGACCTGCGTCGGGCACGATCGTGACCCTCCTCCCGGCGGACCCGGATCGGTCCGCGGACGCGATCCGGTCCGCCATCGCGGCTCGACTCGGCGTCGACCTGCCGGTCATCGTCAGCGACAGCTTCGGGCGCCCGTGGCGCTACGGCATCACCGACGTCGCGATCGGCGTGAGCGGGCTGCTTCCGCTCGACGACCTGCGCGGCCAGCCGGATGCCGACGGCCGGGTCATGCGCTCGACCATCCGGGCCGTCGCCGATGAGCTGGCCAGCGCCGCCGAGCTGGCCCTCGGCAAGACCGCCGGCCGGCCCATCGGCCTGGTCCGCGGCGCGGCCTTCCAGCGGGGCCCCGGCCGCATCGCCGACACGCTCATGCCGCCCGAGACCGACCTCTTCCGCTAGCCGCTGCGCCGACGACGGGCGGTTGGCGTACGCTCCGTCTCCCATGAAGGTCGGCCTGCAGATCCGTTCGTTCACGTGGCCCGGCGGGCCGGCCGCCATCGGCCCGACGCTCGCTCGGATCGTGCGCCAGGCCGACGACGTCGGCTTCGACTCCATCTGGGTGATGGACCACTTCTTCCAGATCCGCGGCGTCGGCCGGCCGGACGAGCCCATGCTCGAGGGCTGGACGACCCTCGGCTTCATGGCCGCCCACTCCACCCGTGCCAGGCTGGGCCTGATGGTCGGCGGGGTGCACTATCGCGCCCCCGGCCTGTGGATCAAGGCCGCCACGACGCTCGACGTGCTGTCGGGCGGTCGGGCCTGGCTCGGCATCGGGGCCGCCTGGAACGAGGACGAGTCGCGCGGCCTGGGCTTCCGCTTCCCACCGCTCAGCGAGCGCTTCGAGCTGCTCGACGACACGCTGGCGATGGCCCACGGGATGTTCGCCGGCGAGCGCGGCAGCGAGGCCGCCTTCGACGGCCACCGGACCCGCGCCACGCGCCTCCTCAACTCGCCGCAATCGATCTCCCGCCCGCGCGTCCCGATCATGGTCGGCGGCGGCGGCGAACGGAAGACCCTGCGCCTCGTCGCCCGCTGGGCGGACGCCTGCAACGTCTTCGGGTCGCCGGAGGCGATCGCGCGCAAGTACGCCGTCCTCGAGGAACACTGTGCGGCCATCGGGCGGGACCCGGACGAGATCGAGCGGTCCACGCTCCAATCCGTGAACGTGACGGCCGACGGCGGGCACGGGAGCGAGACCGCGGCGCAGGTCGTCGACCGCTTCGGCGAGCTGTCCGATGCCGGTGCGGAGCATGTCATCGTGAACACCCAGGACGTGGCCGACCCGGAGCGGCTGGAGCGCCTCGGGCGCGACGTGCTGCCCGAGCTGCACCGCCTTCCTTGATACCCCCCAGGGGTATCCGAATCGTGATAGAGTGAGGTCATGAACGAGACGAACAAGGGCTCGGACGGCGCGAACCCCTTCGGCGGCCTGTCCATCGCCATGATCGACGCGCCGGCCGACGGCGCCGCGGCGACCGCCACCGGCGGCCCGAGCACGATCGCCAGCGCCGAGGGCCGGGTCGACGCCAAGGTCGTCATCATCGGCTCCGGGCCGGCCGGCCTGACCGCCGCGATCTACGCGGCCCGCGCGAACCTGGAGCCCGTGGTCCTGGCCGGCTCCGCACCCGGCGGCCAGCTGATGCTCACCTCCGACGTCGAGAACTTCCCGGGCTTCCCCGACGGCATCCAGGGCCCCGATCTGATGGCGGCGATGCGCGCCCAGGCCGAGCGCTTCGGATCGCGCATGATCGACGTGGACATCGAGCGGGTGGACTTCTCCGGTCGGCCGTTCCGGATCTGGGCGCGCGGCACGTAATACCGCGCCCAGGCCGTCATCGTGGCCACCGGCGCATCCGCGCTGTGGCTCGGCCTCGACAGCGAGACGCGCCTGCGCGGTCGCGGCGTGTCGGCGTGCGCCACCTGTGACGGGTTCTTCTTCAAGGACCAGGAGATCGCGGTCGTCGGCGGCGGCGACACCGCGTTCGAGGAGGCGACCTACCTGACCCGCTTCGCGTCGAAGGTGCACCTGCTCCACCGGCGCGACTCGTTCCGGGCCAGCAGGATCATGGTCGACCGGGCGCTCGCCCACCCCAAGATCGAGGTCCACACCAACACCGCCGTCGAGGAGGTCCTCGGTCAGAGCAAGGTCGAGGGCGTGCGGGTGCGCGACACGACGACCGACGAGACGTCGGAGATGGACCTCGACGGCCTGTTCATCGCGATCGGCTACGAACCGAACACCGCCGCCTTCCGCGACTGGCTGGAGGTGGACGAGAAGGGCTACCTCGTCGTCCACGACGAGACCGGCTCCAGGGTCGACGGCGTGTTCGTCGCCGGCGACGTGCACGACCATCGCTACCGCCAGGCCGTGACCGCGGCCGCCGACGGCTGCAAGGCGGCCATCGATGCGGAGCGCTGGCTGGAGGCGCAGGGCATCACCGAGGCCGCGACCGCCACCGCGTGGTGAGCGCATGAGCTTCCCGCGGGGCGGCACCCGGGCCGCCACCGGTGGGACCGGCCGCGGCGGACGCGGGAGCGGCGGCGGCGGCCGGATGGGCGGCCCGTTCGGGAGCGGCCCCGTGCCGGACTTCGACCCCGTGCCGAAGGAGCGTCGCGGCCAGACCCTGCGCCGGATCGTCACCTTCTTCCGACCGTATCGGGCGCAGGTCGTCGTCGTCCTCGTGGCCATCCTGCTGACCAGTCTCATCGGCCTGGCCAACCCGTACCTGCTCAAGCTCCTCATCGACGAGGCCATCCCGCAGCGCGACTGGTTCCTGCTCAACCTGTACGTCGGGCTGATGATCGCCCTGCCGATCGTCACGGGCCTCATCGGCGTCGGCCAGGCCTACCTCAACAACCTCATCGGCCAGAACGTCATGCAGGACCTGCGTGGCGCCCTGTACGCCCACCTGCAGCGCATGCCCTTGCGCTTCTTCACGGAGACGCGGACCGGCGAGATCCAGAGTCGCCTGGCCAACGATGTCGGCGGGGTGCAGTCGGTCGTCACCGACACCGCGAGCTCGGTCACCAGCAACGTGGCGGTCGCGCTCAGCACGGTCGTCGCCATGTTCCTCATCGACTGGCGACTGACCGTCCTGTCGCTGGGCCTGCTGCCGTTCTTCATGTACCTGACCTTCCGGGTCGGCAAGGTCCGGCGCGAGGTCAGCACGGAGACCCAGAAGTCGCTGGCCGAGATGTCCGCCCTGACCGAGGAGACGCTGTCGGTCAGCGGCATGCTCCTGTCCAAGACGTTCGGGCAGCAGGCCAACTCCATCACCCGCTTCCGCGGCCTCAACGCGAAGCTCGCGGCGCTCCAGATCCGGCAGGCCATGGTCGGGCGCTGGTTCTTCATGATCATCGGCACGATCTTCAGCATCACGCCGGCCTTCGTGTACTGGCTGGCCGGCTACCTCGCCATCGCCGGCGACCCGACCGCGCCGACCATCGGCGACATCGTGGCCTTCACCACGCTCCAGTCGCGCCTGTTCTTCCCGCTCGGGCAGCTGCTCAACGTGCAGGTCGAGATCCAGGGCGCGCTGGCCCTGTTCGACCGCATCTTCGAGTACCTGGAGATGGACCCGGAGATCGTCGACGCGCCCGACGCGGTGACGCTGGATCACGGATCCGTCCGTGGGCACCTGCGCTTCCACGACGTGTCGTTCCGGTACCCGACCGAGGTCGTGCCGTCGTCGCGGGCGCTGGCCGCCGTGGCCAACGGCCATGAGCACCTCTCGAGGGAGGAGACGGACATCGCGGTCGGCGCCGCCGAGGCCGATCAACCGGCGGTCGAGGCGCTCGTCGGCGGCCCGCCCGCCGGCGGCGACGGGCTCGACGCGCTGCCGTCGATCGAGATCGCGCCGGCGTTCGCGCTTCAGGACATCGAGTTCGAGGCGAAGCCGGGCGAGCTCGTCGCCCTCGTCGGTCCTTCCGGCAGCGGCAAGACCTCGACCACGTACCTCATCCCGCGGCTGTACGACGTGGACGCCGGCGCCGTCGAGATCGACGGCATCGACGTGCGCCGGATCGCCCTCGCGTCGCTCGGCGACATCATCGGCGTGGTCACCCAGGAGACGTACCTGTTCCACGCCTCGGTGCGCGACAACCTGCTGTACGCCAAGCCCGAGGCGACGGTCGCCGAGATGGAGGCCGCGGCCCGCGCGGCCGCGATCCACGAGCGGGTGATGGACCTGCCCGAGGGCTACGACACGATCGTCGGCGAGCGCGGCTACAAGCTCTCCGGCGGCGAGAAGCAGCGCATCGCCATCGCCAGGGTGCTGCTCAAGGACCCGCGCATCCTCATCCTCGATGAGGCGACATCCGCCCTCGACACCGTGTCCGAGCGGCTCATCCAGGCCGCCTTCGAGCGGCTCATGGAGGGCCGCACGACCGTCGCCATCGCCCACCGCCTGTCCACCATCCTGCGGGCGGACCGGATCCTCGTCTACGACCGCGGACGGATCGTGGAGCGGGGCACCCACACCGAGCTGCTCGAGCTCGGCGGGCTGTACGCCCGCCTGTACCGCGAGCAGTTCCTGTCCGACCGTGGCGCCGAGCCCGCCGCAGCCGGCGCCATCCAGACGTCCGCCTAGCCCCAGGGGTCTCGATGCCTACCCACAAGTCGGTCCAGCTCACCCACCTCGGCGGGATGCACTTCCGCGCCGAGCCGTCGTCGGGACATCCATACCACTTCGACACGCGCGCATCGAACCAGGGCGGGAGCCCCATCGAGACCGTCGTGTCGTCGCTGGCGGCGTGCAGCGCGATGGACGTCATCTCGATCGCCACCAAGAAGCGCCAGAGGATCGCCCGCTACGAGATCCAGGCCGATGCCGAGCAGCGCGACGAGTATCCGCAGGTGTTCACCGAGATCACGCTGATCCACGAGTTCTGGGGAGCCGGCCTGAGCGAGGCGGCCCTTCGCCGCTCGATCGAGCTGTCGGCCACGAAGTACTGCCCGGTCAACGCGATGCTGTCGGCCGGTGCGACCGTGATCCACCACCGCTACCGGATCCACGACGGCGCGGACGGCCCGGTCCTGGCCGAGGGCGAGGTCGTGGCGACGGGGCCGTACCAGCGGCCGGACATCATCGCGACGTAGGTCCGGGCCGGTCCGGGCTTTCTGGGCCGGTCCGGGCTCGTCGGGCCGGTCCGGGCTCGCCGGGCCGGTCCGGGCTCGCCGCCGGCGCCCGCTCCCCGCCAGGGCCGCGCCTCGCCAACGCGGGCTCCCCGGCAGGGCCCGCTCCTCGCCGGCTCCCCGCCAGTGCCCGAGCGTCCGCTGCGCGCACATCCCAGCGGAGGAACACCCGAGATCGGCCGTCAGCGACCCGTTCCCCCATCGCCTGACCCGCCCGGCGAGCGCAACAGCGGAGGAGCCCACGCTCGGCCGAGCCTCCCCCGTCGGTATGTGCGCCCCGCGGACACGACGCCACGCGACGCGGCCCGCCCTCCCGCGGCCCGCCCTCCGCGGCGGCGGTGTCACCGCGGCAGCAGTGTCACCGTGACGCGGGACCTACGAGTAGCGGATCGGCTCCACCGCGATCGGGACGCGCTGGACGCGGCCCCGGGTCCACAGGCGCGTCGCGACATCCGGGACCCACCAGCGCAGGAAGTACAGCCGGCAGCCGAGGCAGTAGCCCGTGACCGCCAGCAGGATCTGCAGCGCGGCGACGGCCAGGACGAAGACCCAGCCTAGGGTCGGCGCGCCCACGATGAAGGCGACCAGCGACAGCGTCAGGGCGATCGAGCCGAGGACCTGGGCGAACCGCGGCGGGTACTCGTGCTCGGGCTCGGTCGCGCCGAGGCGCGCGAACGTGACGATGCGCCGCCAGATCGCGCCGTAGATCGAGTAGCTGAGCCCGAACGCCGCCGACGTCCCGATCGACAGGAGCGCGACCACGACGAGGATCGGCGCCTGGATCGCGACGGCGAGGACCAGGATGACGGCCGACACCCCGGCGCCGAAGCGATGCCCGCGCGGGTCGATCATGCGAGCGGGCGGCAGGGCTGCAGCGGCGGCTGCCGGGACGGCGTTGGGCATCGGAACGGGATCTCCTGGCGTCTGGGGGACGGGACGCTCGCACGATACCATACAATCCCGACTTGACAAGTAGGGATTGGAGTCGGATCGGTCGCCCGGCCGCGCCCGGCCACCCCCGGCGGCACCGACGCCCACGCCCTCGCCCGCCGCGCCGACGCTCCCGCCCGGCACCCCGCCCGGCCGCACCGTCAACGCCGTCAACGCCGTTGCATGACTATGCAGCCGTCCTGTATAGTCATCCACCCGATGACGACCGTCCATCCGATCCCGACCGGCGACCTCGACCACCCGCCCGTGAGCGGGCCCGCGCCCCTGGGCGCACCGACGCGCCCGTGAGCGCGGGTCTGGGATCGCCTGCCGCGATCGAGGCGGACGGATCGTCGTTCGGGCTGCTCCCCCGCTCCCGCCGCGGCGAGCGATCGGACGGCGGATCGCGCCGCATCCGGGTCGGGATCGTGGGCGCGACGGGATACGTCGGCAGTGAGCTGATCCGGCTGCTGAGCCGCCACCCGAACGTGGAGATCGCCGGCCTCGCCGGCCGCGACCGGCACGACGATCCGATCGGGGAGTTCCATCCGCACCTCGCCTCGACGGGGCTGACCGTCGGGACCGAGCTGCCCGGCGACATCGATGCGGCGTTCCTTGCCCTCCCGCATGGCGCCGCCGCCCGGCTCGTCCCCGACATGGCCCGACGCGGCATCGCGATCATCGACCTCGGGCCGGACTTCCGCCTGCGCTCGGCCGCGGACTACCCGCGCTGGTACGGCTTCGAGCACCCGCATCCCGAGCTGCTCGACGTCGCCGTGTACGGCCTGCCCGAGCTGCACCGGGCCGAGCTGCGTGCCCTGGTCGATGCCCCGGTCGCCGTCGTCGGCAACCCCGGCTGCTACCCGACCGCCACCATCCTCGCCCTGGCGCCGCTCGCACGCGCCGGGCTCATCGACGATCTTGTCGTCGATGCGAAGAGCGGGGTCAGCGGTGCCGGTCGCGACCCGAAGCCGGAGATGATGTTCGGCGAGGTCGACGAGAGCGTCCGCGCCTACGGCGTCGGCGGCCATCGCCACGTGGCCGAGATCGAGCAGGAACTGGCCCTGGCCGCTCACCGGGCCGGTCAGGATCCGGGCGCCAACCCCGGGGTCATCGGCGTCGACTTCGTGCCGCACCTGATGCCGATGGTTCGCGGCATCCTGTCGACCTGCCACGTTCGTCCGACCCGGCCGATCGGCGCCGACGAGCTGGCCGCCCTGTATCGCGACGCCTACGACGACGAGCCGTTCGTGCACGTCGTGCCGCGGCCGCCCGCGACCAAGCACACGACCGGCAGCAATCACGTGCTCATCTTCCCGTACCTCGACGAGCGGACGGGCCGGATCCTCGTCCTCGGCGCCGAGGACAACCTGGTGAAGGGCGCCGCCGGCCAGGCGATCCAGGTGTTCAACGTGGTCCACGGCCTGCCTGAGACGGCGGGCCTCGACCAGCTCCCGCTCGCGCCGTGACCGGGACGCCCACATGACCGCCCCCTCGATCGATCCGACGATCCCCGCCGCCTCGACGGACCTCCCACTCGTCGAGCGTCGCGCCGTCCTCCCGGCCGGGTTCCGCGCCGGCGGCATGGCGATCGGGATCAAGGCCTCGGGACGGCCGGACCTTGCGCTCGTCCTTGCGACGGCGGGTCCGGCCGCCGCGGCCGCCGTGTTCACCCCGAACGCGTTCGCGGCCGCGCCCGTGCTGCGCTCGCGGGCCAACCTCGCCACCACGTCCGGCGACCCGCGCGGCGGGTTCGGCTGGGCGAGCGTCGTCGTGTCGACGAGTGGCTGCGCCAACGCCGCGACGGGTGCCGCCGGCGCCGCCGACCAGGACGCGGTGGGGCGACTGGTCGCGAGCGTGACCGGCGCTGACGAGGCGCACGTCCTGCACCTGAGCACAGGGATCATCGGCACGCGCCTCCCGCTGGAGCGCGTGGAGGCCGGGCTGCTTGCCCTGTCCCCCACCCTGCGCGACGACGACGAGGGACTCGAGGCGGCGGCGGTCGCCCTGCGCACGACCGATTCGGTCACCAAGGTCGCGACCACGAGCATCGACCTCGGCGGCGTGGCCGTCACCGTCAGCGGCATCGCCAAGGGCGTGGGGATGATCCACCCGAACATGGCCACCATGCTGTCGGTCGTGCTGACGGATGCGGCCATCGAGCCGGCCGTGCTGTGGTCGCTGCTGCGCCCGGCGGCGGCCCGGACCTGGGACCAACTGTCGGTCGATGGTGACACCTCGACCAACGACACGGTGTTCGTGCTGGCGTCCGGCGCCGCGGGGACGGGCACGATCGGTGCCGGCTCCGACGCCGCGGCGGCGCTCGGTGCCGCCATCGAGGCGATCGGCCGCGACCTCGCCAGACAGCAGGCGTCCGATGGCGAGGGCGCCACGATCCTGCTCACGGCCAGCGTCACGGGCGCCCGTGATGACGCCGACGCCCGGGCCGTGGCCCGCGCCGTCATCTCGTCGTCGCTGGTCAAGGCCGCGGCCCACGGCAAGGACCCGAACTGGGGCCGCATCGCGGGTGCCGCGGGCAACGCCATCGTGGCCGGCGCGGCCGTGCTGGAGGCGGCCGGGCTGTCAGCCGACGAGGCCGCGGCGCGTGCCGGGCGGCCCGTGGCGCTCGATCCCGATCGGCTGCGCATCTCGATCGCCGGGCACCTCGTGTTCGACGGCACCCAGGGGGGCCCCATCCCCTTCGACCGTGCCGCGGCGCGCGCCGCGATGCACGCTCCCGAGCTGGTGATCGGCCTGGACCTCGGCCAGGGCGACGGCCGCGGCGAGGCCTTCGGCTGCGACCTGACCGAGGCCTACGTCATCGAGAACAGCGAGTACACGACGTGAGCGCGCCCCTTCTCGCGGGCCAGGCGCCACCGGCGCCACGGGCCCTCGCGTCGGCGTCACCGGCCCTCGCGTCGGCGTCACCGGCCCTCGCGTCGGCCCCGGCCCCGGCGTTCCGGGCGTCGGCCCCACCGGCGTCGGCCCGGGCGTTCCGGGCGTCGGCCCCGGCCCCGGCGTCGGCGTCGGGCCCGGCGTTCCGGGCGCGGTTTCCGCTCCCAGCGTACGAATCCGGTCACGGAGCCCGACAGCGGTCGTCGGCCAGCCCCCGGACGGCACCATCCGCCGCGATCCACGCTCGCGAGGCCGGCCGATCTGGCGCTGCGCCGTCTTACCGGTCCGCCATCCCCGGAGATGTACGGTGGGAACGGAATCCCGCGCCGGAACGTGCCGCGCCGGAACGTGCCGCGCCACCACGCGCCGCCGCACCACCCCGCACCGCCGGCGCGGCCACGGCATGAGCGAGATCCTCGTCGTCAAGCTCGGCGGCACGACCATCGCCGAGCAGCGCCAGGTGCTCCAGGAGGTCGCCGCGGTCGCCCGCCGCCGGCCGGTCGTGCTCGTCCACGGCGGTGGCAAGCGGATCACGGAATGGCTGGAGCGCCTCGGCGTCCCCAGCACGTTCGAGGGCGGTCTGCGCGTGACCGATGCGCAGAGCCTGGAGGTCGCGGCGGCCGTCCTGCGCGGCGTCGTCAACGGCGAACTCGTTGCCGGACTGCGGGACCTGGGCGTCGATGCGGTCGGGCTGAGCGGCGTCGACGGCGGCCTGCTCATCGCCGAGCGCATCCCGCACCTCGGGTTCGTCGCCAGCGTGAGCGGCCTCCGCCGCGACCTGCTCGATGCCATCCTCGTCGGCGGCCAGGTCCCGGTCGTCGCGCCACTCGCCCGCGACGCCGACGGGATCGTCTGCAACGTCAACGCCGACGATGCCGCCGCCGGCATCGCCGCCGGCCTCGGGGCCCGGCAACTCGTGCTGCTGACCGACGTCGACGGCGTGCGCGACGCCGACGGGCACAAGCTCGACACGCTGACCGTGGCCGAGGCCGAGCACCTCATCGAGACCGGGATCATCGCCGGCGGCATGGTGCCCAAGATCCGGGCCGCGCTGTCCGCGCTGGGCTGGGGCGGCGCCGAGGCGATCATCGCGGACTCGTCCGCCGAACGAGCCCTGGAGCGGGCCCTCGTCGATCCGACCTTCGGCACCCGCATCACCGCGGCCCGGGCCTCGCGCGTGGGGGCAGCGTGATGACCCCCAGCCAGGAGCTCAAGCGCCTCCGCCAGCGAGCCATCCGCCAGCTCGTCACGTCCCGTCCGGTGTCCAGCCAGCGCGAGCTGGTGGACGCCCTGGTCGAGCAGGGGTTCGACGTGACCCAGGCGACCGTCAGCCGCGACATCACCGAACTCGGCCTGCTCAAGGCGGCCGGCGGCGCGGGCCACGTGTACGTCGCCCCGGAAGTCGTCGCCACGCAGGCGCCTTCCTGGTCCGACGAGCGCCTGCGCCGGATCCTGGCCGACGTACCGGTGAGCATCGGCCGGAGCGGGCTCACGCTGGTCCTGACCGGGACGCCCGGCACGGCCAGCGTGGTCGCCCAGGCCATCGACGAATCGACCCTGCGCGAGCAGGAAGGGACGCTCGCGGGCGACAATACGCTGCTCGTCCTGTTCGCCGACGAGGCACGACTCGAGCGCTGGCTCGAGCGCTTCCGCGCCCTCCAGCGCTCCGTCGCCGCCGCCGCCCGCACCGCCAACTGACTCCGCGCCACCACGCAATCCGACCCCGGAGGTCCCGTCACTCGCATGAACAAGGTCGTCCTCGCCTATTCCGGCGGACTCGATACGTCCGTCGCCGTCTCGTGGCTCAAGGAGCAGTACGGCGTCGACGTCGTGACCCTGACCGTCGATCTCGGCGGCGGCTCGCTGCGCGAGGGCGTCGAGCGCCGGGCCATGACCGCCGGCGCGTCGCGCGCCTACGTGGTCGACGCGCGCGAACGCTTCGTGACCGACTTCGTGTGGCCGCATCTGCAGGCCAACGCGATGTACCAGGGTGCCTACCCGCTGGCCACGGCCCTCGCCCGGCCGCTCATCGCGCAGCTCCTCGTCGAGGTCGCCAAGCGCGAGGGCGCGGACGCGGTCGCCCACGGCTGCACCGGCAAGGGCAACGACCAGGTCCGCTTCGATGTCGCCACCCACGCTCTCGATCCGGGGCTCGAGGTCGTCGCCCCGATGCGCGTGGGGATGGGCCTGACCCGCGACCAGGAGATCGACTACGCCAACGAGCGCAACATCGAGATCCCCATCACCAAGGCGTCGCCGTACTCCATCGACGTGAACCTGTGGGGCCGTTCGTGCGAGACGGGCGTGTTGGAGGACCCGTGGGTCACCCCGCCGCCGGACGCCTACGAGTGGACCGTCGCGCCGTCCGACGCGCCCGATCCGGTGGAGGTCACGATCGCCTTCGAGGGCGGCATCCCCGTGGCCCTGGACGGCGACCGGCTCGCGCCCGTGGACCTCGTCGAGCGCCTGCACACGCTCGGTGGCGCCCACGGCGTGGGCCGGATCGACCACGTCGAGGACCGCCTGGTGGGCATCAAGAGCCGCGAGATCTACGAGGCCCCGGCCGCGACGATCCTGCACACGGCCCACAAGGCCCTCGAAGGGCTGACGCTGTCGCGCGACACGCTCCGCTTCAACCACTTCGTGGCCGACGAGCTGGCCCGCCTCATCTACGACGGCCTGTGGTTCAGCGCCCTGTCGCGCGACCTGCGCGCCTACGTGGCGTCATCCCAGCGCGTGGTCAGCGGCGATGTCCGGATGCGGCTCGATCACGGTCAGGCGGTGGTGGCCGGCCGGCGCTCCCCGCTGTCGCTGTACGACAAGAGCCTGGCGACGTACGACGAGGGCGACGCCTTCGACCACGCGTCGGCGGTCGGGTTCATCGAGATCTTCGGCCTGCCCCTGCGCGTGGAGGCGGCGCGCCACGGGGCCGTCGGGAAGCACCACGGCGCCGCCTGGACCTGGACGGACCCACTCCTGGCCGACCTCCCGACGACGGTCACCGACCCGGAGCCGGCGTCGGTCTGACGTGGATCCATCAGACAGGGACCCTGGCGGACGGTCGAGCAGTGGATCTGGCGTCCGCCCGTTGGGTCCACTGGTGGCGCGCCAGCTGCCTGCACGAAGCCTGCGGCAACGTCGCACCGGCGGCGTTCGAGGCGGCCTGGACCAGCTGCGCGCGAGATCGCTCAGGCCGCCCACCGTTTCCACCGATGTCAGGACGGTTCACGGCCGGGTAGCATCGGCCTCTTCGAGCATCTTGATGGCCATCACCGCGGCGACAACCGTCGAGCGGACCTCATCGTCGGTCGCGTCCCAACGCAGCGAGTCGGGAAGTGGTGGGTCTATCCCCTTGAGGGCGAGAGCCGCCCGAACGGTCGGACCGGAGCCCCCGTCCTCCCGGCCGAGGTAAACCTCGACGTAGTCCTCGCGTGGCTCCCAGGTCAAGTGGTAGCGCCCCGAACGGCGATCGACCCTGATCGAGACATGGTCCAATCCTTGGTGGAGCACCTGAACGGAAGCGGATCGGCCTGCGGTGCTGTGGCGTAGTGCATCGACAAGCAAGCCCGTGACGTGCCTCACGCGCTCCGATGCTTTCACGCAGCACCATCCGATCTGCTTCAGCCGAATCAGCAGCGGGTAGCCGGCTGTTCCCTGGCGCATCCGGTAGAACGCGCCGCCCGTCGCCCGGTCGTGGGTCGACACCGATGTCGAGGATAGCTCGTCGCTCACGCATCCTGGCTCGGATCCAACGGTGGTTGTCGTGCATCCGCGAGCCTGCTCCGACCTAGGGCCTACCGGCGTGGCGTCAGGGTCGCTGTCTCACCTGTGATACAGTCCGCCCATGGGTGACGTGACGATCCGGGAATTGCGCAATCGCGGCGGCGACGTGGTCGCTCGAGTGGCCGCCGGCGAGCGCCTGACGGTCACCCGCGACGGCCATCCCGTCGCGGAACTCCGGCCGCTGCCCTCGCCGCCGCTGGGCGCAGCCGCCCTGCTCCGACGATGGCATCGACTGCCGGCGCTGGACGCCGCCGCCCTCCGCGCCGACCTCGACGCGGTCATCGATCCCGGGCTCTGACGGATGCCTGATGGCGCCGGCCTGCTCGATACGAGCACGGTCATCCTGCTGTCCAGGCTACGCGACCCTGGCGCCCTGCCCGACGTGCCCTGGATCTCGGCGATCACCCTGGCCGAGCTCTCGGTCGGTCCTCTCGCCGCCACCGACGACCAGGAGCGAGCCGCCCGCCTGGCCCACCTCCAGCAGGCCGAGGCCGACTTCGACCCGCTGCCCTTCGATGCCGACGCGGCCCGGGCGTTCGGCCAGGTCGCGGCCTCCCTGCGGCGGTCAGGTCGCAGCACGACCGCGCGTGCCTACGACGCGATGGTCGCGGCGATCGCCATCGCCCGCGAGATGCCGCTCTACACCTGCTCCCCCGAGGATTTCCGCGGCATCGATGGCCTCACGGTCGTGGCCGTCGCGCACCCGGACGGTGGCGCGTGAAGGTGCGTGGCGTGGAGGACCTCCACGAGGCCGGCGATCGACTGCGCGAGTTGTCGTTCCTCAACGAGATCGCCCAGGTCGCGACCCAGGCGCGCGACTGGGACGAACTCATGCGGACCATCGTCGACGGCACGACCGTGGCCATGGGCGTCGAGGTCTGCTCGTTCTACCTGCCTGACCGCGAACGGATGCGCCTGACCCTGGCCGCCACCAACGGCCTGGATCGCGCCCAGGTGGGCAAGGTCAGCCTGGCCTGGGGCGAAGGCATCACCGGCCGGGTCGCCGCCTCGCGGGTGCCCATCGCTGTCGCCGACGTGACCAAGGACGATCGCTTCAGCTGGGTCCGCGGCTTCGACATCGAGGCCCTGGCGGGCTTCCTGTCCGTGCCCCTCATCTGGCACGGCGAGGTCGTCGGCGTGCTCAACGTCCAGACCCGCGACGTGCGCGAGTTCACGCTCGATGAGATCGAGTTCCTGCAGACCATCGCCGCGCTGCTGGCGGGCATCGTGGAGAAGGGCCGCCTGACGGCCGAGGTGGAGGCGCGCCTGGAGCAGCTGACCGCCCTGGACGCCGCCCGCGCCGAGCTGCTGAGCGTCGTCACCCACGAGCTGCGCACGCCGCTCAGCGTGGTCCGGGTATACGTGGACCTGCTGGCCGAGGCGGCCGCCGCCGGCGAACCGGCACCGTCGACCGGCGCGTGGCAAGAGGCCGCCAACGACCAGCTGGCGCGCCTGGACCGGCTCGTGGATTCCATCCTGGCATCGGTCCGCGGTGAGGGGCTGACCGGGCTGTCGCGCGCGCCCTTCGATGTGGTCCGGGTGGTGGACGAGACGGTCGAGAGGCTGCGCCTCCTGCTACGACCGCATCCCATCCGCTGGACCCGGCCCGACGGCTGGTACACGGCGATCGGCGACGAGGCACGCTTCCGGCAGGTGCTGGAACAGCTCCTGGAGAACGAGTCGAAGTACGCGCCGTCGGCCGACGGCGTGAGTATCGGCGTGTGGCACCACGGCGACGAGATCCAGGTCTACGTCACCGACGACGGACCGGGCGTCCCGCGCGAGGACTGGGAGAGCGTGTTCGAGCCATTCGTGCGCATCGAGGGCCGCGGCCGGTCGCGCGGCTCGGGCATCGGCCTGTTCGCCTCGAGGCGGCTGATGACGGCGATGGGCGGACGCATCTTCATCGAGCCCAACGGCTACGCGAGCTCCCGCTTCGTGGTGGGGTTGCCCGCCGGGTAGTCGCAGCCAGACCGTTGACAGCCGGCGCGGGCGGGTCTATATATCGGCCTGCGACATATCTTCCTATTCCTTGGTCGATGTCGCGCGCATGGGGTCGTTGCCATGGCGGATGTCCCATCCATCGCGGCCAGCGCCGACGTGGCGCACGCGCCTGAGCCAGCGCGCGACGACCCTACTGCGGGGGCGCTCGATGTCCTCCGCGACATCGTTCGCGGTGGGCTGGCGGGGCTCATCGTGGGCATCGTCGTGGCCGGCATCGGCGGGCGACTCGTCATGCGTCTGGCCGCCCTGCTCGTCCCGGGCGCTGACGGTGCCGTGACCGAGAACGGCAACCGCGTCGGCGACATCACCCTGGAGGGGACGCTCGCCCTGATCATCTTCATCGGCCTGTTCTTCGGGGTCGCCGTCGGTGCCCTGTGGGTCACCATCCGCGCCTTCCTGCCCCGCTCGGCGATGGCCCGGGCCGCCGTCAGCGTGCCCATCGCGCTCGCGCTCGGCACGTCCGGCCTGATCGATCCGCGCAATCGCGACTTCGCCATCCTGGGCAACGACCCGCTGGTCGTGGCCTCGCTGGTGATCCTCGTCGGGCTGTTCGGACCGGCCCTGGTGCTCGTCGAGGGCTGGCTGGAGCCCAGGCTGGCACGGCCGGCCAGCGGCGACCGCCGCACCATCACGGTGTTTGCGGTACTCGCGGCGATCGGGCTGTTCCTGTTCGTGGTCGCGGTCATCCCGCTGTACTTCGGGCCGCGGCTCCGCCTGGTCGGGATCTCGCTGGTCGTGGTCGGGGTCGCGACGCTCGTGACCTGGTTCGCGCGGATCAACGACCGCGCCATCCCCGCGTGGGCTCTGGTCGTCGGCCGGGTCGGATTGGTCGCCGTCGTGGTGGCCGGCATGGCCGCTGTCCTCCCCGACGTAGCGGACGTGCTGGACCGCTGAGGCTTGCCCGAAGGCGATTGACATCTTGATGCGCTCATCTGATGCTTTGATGCATGCGCACCACTGTCACCATCGATGACCAGCTCCTCATGGAGGTCAAGACCGTCGCTGCCCGCTCCGGCCGGACGATCAGTGAGGTGATCGATGACGCCCTGCGCGCTGCCCTGCAGCGGCGCCAGACGACCGCCGCGCGTCGGGTCCAGTTGCCAAGCCACGCCGGTGGTGGCCTACAGCCGGGTGTGGATCTCGACGATTCGGCCGACCTCCTGGACCGGATGGACGGTCGCTGACCCGTGCTCCTGCTCGATGTCAACGTGCTCGTCTACGCCTTCGATGCGTCCGCTGTCGACCACGAGCGCCATCTCGCGTGGCTCACGAACACCCTTGAGGGCGACGAGCCGGTCGGCATCGCCGATACCGTGCTCGCTGCGTTCGTTCGGATCGTGACCCATCCGCGGATCCTGGCGAGGCCCGCCTCGCTGGACCTCGCACTCGCCTTCGCTGCGGCGGTCCGGGCAGCGCCAGCCACCGTGTCCATCGTTCCAGGAGGCCAGCTCTGGACGATCTTCGAGCGGACGTGCCGAACGGCGAACGCGCGGGGCAACCTGGTCCCGGATGCCTACCTCGCCGCGCTCGCCATCGAGCAGCGCGCGACCCTCATCACGACCGATCGCGACTTCAGCCGATTCACGAGGTTGCACGTCCGGCATCCACTGACGAGCACCGACGCCCCGCCCGTCTGACGCGTCAGCCGTCGGGCCCGGGAGCCCAGAGGCCGCCGGTGGCGGTCATCCAGTCCGTGATGGCGGTACACGCGGTGTCCATATCGCCATCGCTCGTGTCCAACTCCAGGACCGGCAGTCGCGACGCCGAGGCGAGCTCGCGGAGCACGTCCTGCTCACGCAGGAATACGCCCAGGTCGTCGTACTGCGAGGGATCGCCGCTGACGAGGAGGCGCTCGGCGCGGGCCGCCTCGAACGTCTCAGGCCGGCGCGTGCAAAGGACGACGTGGAAGCCCAGCGGCAGGAGTCGATCCTCCAGCCAGCCGAAGTCCTCGTCGCGTCCGCGGTGGATGCGCTGCCAGACCTGCGTGGACAGGTGGAAGCGGTCCACGACCCACGAGTAGTAACGATGGAGCTCGAACAGGCGGGCCCACGTCGCGTATGTCTCCATGGCCAGGTCGTGCTGGTCGTCCTCGTAGTCGATGATGCCTCGGCCCCAGGGGTACGGCGTGAACGCGCCCCACTCCGCCGACACGAGCGGCGGATGGTAGCGGTACTTGCGCGGCCCGATGAACGGCGCGTGGTCGTTGAGGGCGAAGGCGAGGTCTGTCTTGTGGGTGAGCCGCGTACCTTCCAGTAGGACCTTGGGCGTGAGCTTGGGGCCGGGCGCCCAGCGCGGCTCGGTCGGCGACGCGGTCACGAGACGGCGACGACCCTCGACTGCTCGGCCCGCAGGCGGGCGTAGCCCGGCTTGACCAGCTCGTTGATGAGGCGCAACCGCTCATCGAATGGGGCGAACGCCGACTTGAGCGCGTTGATCGTCAGCCACTCCATCTCACCGAGGCCCAGGCCGAACGCCTCGTCGAGCGCCGCGAACTCGCTCGACAGGGTCACGCCGCTCATCAGCCGGTTGTCGGTGTTGACCGTGACCCGGAAGCGCAGGCGCCGGAGCAGGTCGATCGGGTGCTCCTCGATCGACGGCGCCGCCGCGGTGTGGACGTTCGAGGTCGGGCACATCTCGAGCGGCACGCGACGATCGCGCACGAACGTCGCCAGCCGGCCCATCTCGACCGTGCCGTCGTCGCGCACGGCGATGTCGTCGACGATGCGGACGCCGTGACCGAGCCGCTCGGCGCCGCAGAACTGGAGGGCCTCCCAGATGCTCGGCAGGCCGAACGATTCGCCGGCGTGGATGGTGATGTGGAAGTTCTCGCGGCGGACGAGGTCGAACGCCTCCATGTGCCGCGTCGGGCGATAGCCCGCCTCGGGGCCGGCGATGTCGAAGCCGACCACGCCCTGGTCGCGGAAGCGCACGGCACACTCGGCGACCTCGACGGAGCGGGCGGCCTGGCGCATGGCCGTGACCAGCGCGCGCATGACGATCGGGTGGCCGGCGGCGGCCGCACGGGCCTCGCCCACCCGGTAGCCCTCCAGGATGGCGTCCTGCACCTCGTCGAGGGTCAGGCCCCGTTCCGTGCATAGTTCGGGCGCCATGCGCACCTCGGCGTAGACCACCCCGTCCGCGGCGAGGTCCTCGGCGCACTCGGCGGCGACCCGGCTGATCGCGTCGCGCTCCTGCATGACCCCGACCGTGTGCGCGAACGTCTCGAGGTACAGCTCCAGGCTCTTGCGGTCGGCGCCGCGCCGGATGTGCGCGGCCAGGGCGTCCGGGTCGGTCGTCGGCAGCCCGCCGTACCCGTACTCGGCCGCCAGGTCCACGATGGTGGCCGGTCGCAGGCCGCCGTCGAGGTGATCGTGGAGCATCGCCTTCGGGGCGGCGACGATGGTCTCGGCGCTGAGCGTCATCAGGGGATGGTACCGGACGATGTCGGGCCCTCGGGCGGCGGGAGGATCGCCGGGAGCGACCGCGGATCAGACCTCGTCGAGGCGCGCCCGGACGGCCGCCAGGGCGGCGGCGACCCGAGCGGGTGCGGTGCCACCGATCACGTCGCAGCTGGCCAGCGCCGCGTCCACCGACGCGGACGCGCGCAGGTGGTCGCCGATCCCCGGGTCCGCGGCGAGGGTCGACGTCCCCTCGTCCCCGGCGGCGGCCAGGGCCATCCCGATCATCGCGTCCGGGACGGCGTCGAGGCCGATGCCCGCCGCCTCGGCCTGGGCGACCAGCGAGCCCACGACGTGGTGGGCGACCCGGAACGGGATGCCGCGACGGACGAGCGCGTCGGCCACGGCGGTCGCCGTCGTGTAGCCCTGGTCGGTGGCCGCCCGCATCCGGGCGTGGTCCACGTGCATCGTCCGCAGCATGCCGGCGAGCACGCCGAGGGACGCCTCGAACACGGCCACGGCGTCGAACAGCGGCGCCTTGTCCTCCTGCAGGTCGCGCTGATAGGCGAGGGGCAGGCCCTTGAGCAGGGTCAGGGCGGCGGCCAGCGAGCCGATCAGGCGGGCCGCACGGCCGCGGACGAGCTCGGCCGGGTCCGGGTTCTTCTTGTTGGGCATGATCGACGAGCCGGTCGAGAACGCGTCGGACGCCCGGACGAAGCCGAAGGCCGGGTTGGACCACCAGGTGATCTCCTCGGCCAGGCGGCTGAGATGGACCATCCCGAGGGCGATCGCCGCGAGCGCCTCGACCACGAAGTCGCGATCGCTGACCGCATCCAGGGAGTTCGCGGTCACGCCATCGAAGCCCAGTTCCGCGGCGGTCGCCTCCCGGTCGAGCGGGTAGCCGGCGCCGGCCAGCGCCCCGGCCCCGAGCGGCGAGCGGTTGGCCCGGCGCCGGGCATCGGCCAGGCGGCCCCGGTCGCGCTCGGCCATCTCCACGTAGGCCAGCAGGTGATGGGCGAACAGGACGGGCTGAGCCGGCTGGATGTGGGTCGTGCCCGGCAGGATGGCGCCGCCCTCCCGCTCGGCCAGCTCGACCAGCGCACGCTCGAAGTCCACCAGCGCGTCGTCGAGGCCATCGATGGCCCGGCGCAGCCACAGGCGCAGGTCGGTCGCGACCTGGTCGTTGCGCGAACGGCCGGTGTGGAGCTTGCCGGCCACGGGACCGATCCGCTCGGCCAGCGCGGCCTCGAGGTTGAGGTGGACGTCCTCGAGCGCCGGATCCCAGGCGATCTCGTCGGCCGCGACGGCCTCGGCCAGGCCGGTCAGGCCATCCACCAGCTGGCGCACCTCGGCGTCGGTGAGCAGGCCCGCCCGGCCCAGGCCGCGGACGTGGGCGATGGAGCCCGCGATGTCGTCGGCGGCGAGCGCCCGGTCGAGCTCGACCGAGCGCGTGAAGTCGGCGACCCGCTGATCGTTGTCCTCGCTGAAGCGCCCGCCCCAGAGCCGCATCGTGCCTCCGCCGTGTGTGTCGGGACATGGTATGCGGACCGGACCGCCGCCCGCCGCCCCGCTCAGTCCCGGGCGGTCCCCGACGGCTCCGGGAAGCGCGGGATCTCCAGCATGGTTCCGCCACGCTGCGATGACTCGTGCGCCACGATGCCCGGCGCGCAGTAGCGGGCGGCGTCCCAGACCGTCGTCGAGGGCCGACGTCCCAGCGTGCACGCCTCGATGAAGTCCAGGGCCAGGAACTGGTGCGAGCCGTAATGACCGTTGGGCAGCCCCGCGAACGAGGCAGGCAGTCGGCCCGCATCGTGGACCGGCGACAGGCCGACCGAGAAGCTCGCGTCGATGCCGATGCGCGGCCGTGCCGGGTCCTCGTCCGGGTAGCCGGCGCAGCGCAGCGCCGCCTCCAGGTCCTCCGGGGCCGCCGCATCCCGGGTGGTCCACACCCGCCCGCGGGCCTGCTCCTCGAAGCTCGCCCGGGTGCCGAACATGGACAGGCGCACCGACGGACCAGCCGAGATCCCGATACGTCGGAACTCGTTGATCCGGCAGGACCCGCCGTCGGCCATCCGGAACAGGGCCGTCTGGTTGCTGAACGGGTTGGCCCACTGGCTGACCTCGGCGTCGAACACGCCGTCGTCTTCGTCGTCCTCCTGGCCGAGGCACGACACGTGGGTCATCGCGCCGCCGGTCACGGACAGGACCATCGCCACCGAGTGCGTCCCGTACAGCATCGGCGGGAAGCTGGCGGTCCGCTTCCACTCGGCGCCACCGGAGTGGCGATAGGCGTCGTAGAAGCCGTGCGACATGTCGTGGAGGTACTCGCCCTCGGCATAGACCACGCGCCCGAAGTCGCCGGCCCGGTAGCGCTGCCGGCAGTAGATGGCCGCCGGGTAGTAGTGGCTCGTCTCGCCCATCATGTAGGTCCGGCCGGTCGCCTCCACGGTGGCCACGAGCTCGGTCAGCTCCGGGATGGAGATGGCCGCCGGGACCGCGCTGTAGACGTGCCTGCCCGCCCGCAGGGCGGCGATCGCCTGGGGCGCATGCAGCCAGCGCTGGGTGAAGATCGCGACCGCGTCCACGTCCGTTGCCAGCAGCTCGTCCAGGGAGCCGACCGTGCGTCGGATCGCGAACCGCTCGGCGACCTCCCGTCGTCGCTCCGGGACGACCTCGGCCAGGACGACCTCGGCCACGTCCGGGTGCGCGGCGAAGAGCGGGATGAACTCCCTGGCGAACGAACCGCCCCCGCCGACGACCCCGATCTTCACGGCTCGCCCGAGGGAGCGGTCACTTGATGCCGCTCGTCGCGACGTTCTCCATGAAGTAGCGCTGCACCAGGGCGAAGGCGATGACCGGCACGGCGACCGCGATGGTCACCCCGGCGAACACCAGCTGCGGCGAATCGGCTGCGCGCCCTCCGAACTGCTGCAGGGCCACGGTCAGGACCTGGGCATCCGTGTTCCCGGTGCTGATGATGATGAACGGCCAGACGAAGCTGTTCCACGCGTACAGGAACGAGAACGTCACCTGGGTCGCGATGGCCGGCATGCTCAGGGGCACGAAGATGCGCCACAGGATGGTCCAGCGACTGGCGCCATCGACGAACGCGGCCTCCTCCAGCTCGCGCGGGATGGTGATGAAGAACTGGCGCATCAGGAACGTGCCGTAGGCGCTGAAGATCCACGGCAGCACGAGGGCCGGGACGCGGTCCACCCAGCCGATGGCGACCATGAACTGGTAGAGGGGGATGATCAGGACGACGAACGGGATCATGATCGAGCCGAGGTAGACCAGGAACAGGGCATCGCGGCCGGGGAAGCGGATGCGGGCGAACGCATAGCCGCCCAGGATGGAGGTGAAGAGCTGGCCGATGACGATGAACAGCGTGACCAGCAGGGTATTCGTGAGATTGCGGTCGAAGCCCGATCGCTCCAGCACGTCGCCGAAGTTCCCCGGGTTGGCGGTGACCCGCTCGACCGGCGTGGCCGTGCGCAGGACCGCGTAGCTGGTCACGGTCGGGTCGCCGGGAACGACGAACTGCGCGACGGCGGTGTCGCGGATCTTGGCCAGGCGCGCCGTCTCACCGGCGATGGCCACGTCGAACAGGGGGGCCTCCATGCCGTCCACGATGACGGTCTCCGGCGTGCCATCCGCCGCCGTCACCGGCGTCGCCTGGTCGAGGGGCCAGGCGGTCGTGGTCGCCGGGTCACCGGGCGCGACGAACACCCCGGCGGGGACGCCCGTCTCCACCGCGATCATCTCGTACACGGCATCCCCGAGGGGGATGCTGTACACGGGAACGGGCTCGCCGTCGACGACGACCGTGGTGGGCGTCGTCGGGAGCAGGCGCGGTGGATAGCGGAAGACCTCCTCGCTGGTCTTGAGCGAGGTCGTGAACATGAACACGAACGGGAAGATGAAGACCAGGCCGATGACCACCAGCAGCAGGTACGTGCCGATCGAACCGGCCGCTCGTCGGGCCCGGCGCCGTCGCGACGGTCGTCGTGGTCGGGCTCGGTCGGGGGCCGTGGCGGCAGCCGACGTCAGGCTCATGGCGACCTCCTACTCCCCGACCGCATCGCCGCGCTGGCGGCGGTACTGGACGAGCGTGAAGACGAAGATGAGGGCGAAGAGCACCCAGGCCACGGCCGATGCGTACCCGAACTCGAAGTTGCGGAAGCCCGAGTTGTAGAGGTACATGACCGGCGTCAGCGTGGCGTTGTTGGGACCGCCCGGGTTCGGACTGGTCAGGACGTAGGGCTCCGTGAACAGCTGCAGGGCGAGGATGGTGGAGGTCGCGACGACGAAGAACGTGGTCGGCGCGACGGACGGCAGGGTGATGCTCCGGAAGCGCTGCCAGCGGTTGGCACCATCGATCGAGGCGGCTTCGTAGAGATCCGCCGGGATGCCCTGCAGGCCGGCCAGGAAGAGGACCGAGTTGAACCCGACCGACGTCCAGGCGAACACGATCGCGATGGCGGGCAGGGCGGTCGCCGGGTCCGACAGCCAACCGATCTTGGGGTCCACCAGGGCCAGCCCGAACGTCCCGTTCAGGAAGTCGACGGTCAGGGTGATCAGGTAGTTGACCCAGCCGATGCTCGCGTCGAGCAGCTGCTTCCAGATGATCGCGATGCCGACGACGCCCGCGACACTCGGGATGAAGTAGATCGCCCGGAAGAACCGGACGCCCCGGATCCTCGAATTGAGCAGGCTGGCCAGGAGCAGGGCGGGCGCCACGGCCAGCGGGATGGCGATGACGGCGAACACGAGGATGTTGCGCAGGGAGATCCAGAACAGCTTGTCCTTGGCGGCGACCACGACGGACCCGATGCGGATGACCTCGGTGAAGCCCTGCTCCAGACCCGGTGGGAGCGCCACCGCGGGGTCGTCCAGGACGACGAACTGGAGGGACACGATGTCGATGTAGTTCTGCAGCCCGACGAAGGCCGGCCGGCTGAACGCGTCCCACTCGGACAGGCTGACGTACAGGCTGAACAGCAGCGGGCCGGCGAAGAAGAACAGGAACCCGAGCAGGTTCGGGGACACCAGGAGCATCCCGTTGAGCATGTCGCCGTCACGCTGATCGGCGCCGTAGCGAGCCTTGCCGGCCGGGCCCCACAGGGCGAGCAGGAAGGCGAGCAGCACGACGCACACCACGGCGAGGGCCAGTCGCGGAGGATCCAGGAGGCCGCCGGCGAAGTCCAGCACGCCCCGGGGCGCGCCGACCGCGACGAGGAACCCGACGCCGGCCACGGCCGCCAGGCCATACCTCGCCAGCCCGACGATCCGGTGGCGGGCCGGGTCGCGCACGAGATCGACGACGTAGCCCAGAAGGAAGGCGATCAGGGCCAGGCCGAGCCAGGGCAACCCCAGGCCGAAGGTGTCGGCCAGGTCGTCCAGCCCGACATAGACCCCGGACAGGTGGAGCAGGAACAGGAAGGCGCCCAGGAACGCGAGGTATCCGGTGACGATGGCCAGCACCCGGCCCCGCGAGGTCCGCCGTGCCGTACCGAGCGTCGACAGCGCGGCGACGATCGCGAACGAGACGGGGGCGGCGAGGATGAACAGGAACAGGGGCAACGGCAGGTCGACCGGACCCGCGACGACGGTGGCGAACGCGGCGGACACCGCAAGGATCGTCAGGACGGCCTGCAGCACCGGCGCGAGGGCGGCGAGCCATGCGGCGATGCGTGCGTCCGGGCGGACCGGCGCTGCGGATGTCATGGGCTGACCGTGATCTCCGTCCATGTCGGCGTGCGAGTCGGACATCGAAGTCGGACCTCCGGCGATCCCGCCCTGGGTGGCCAGGGAAGGTGCAGGGATCGCTGACGGAGCCGGCTGGGGCCGGCTCCGTCAGCGCGGGACTACGAGCCGAAGCCCTCGGCGTTGGCTTCGGCGCAGATCGTCGCCTGGAACTGCTCGATCGTCGTCTCACCGTTCACGACGGACGCGACAGCGGCCCCCATGACGGTATCGAACTTCGGCCAGCTCCCGGCCCACAGCGGACCCTCGGCGACGCTGTTGTTGGCCAGGCCGTCGAGGAAGGCCTGGTTGTTGGCCGGCGGGGTGAAGCCCAGGAAGTCGGACTTGGCCTGGTCCCCGACACGGCTGGGGATGTTGGCGCCGAGCTCGGACACCATGGCCTGGATCTCCGGGCTGGTGAGGGCCTGGATGACCCGCCACGCGGCTTCCGGGTGCTCCGTCTTGGCGTTCGCCGCGTAGGAGCCCCAGAACAGCCAGTTGCCACCGGGCTTCGGGCCGTCCGGGAGGGTGACCACATCCCAGTTGAAGCCGGCATTGGTCCGGATGTTGGGCGTCGCCCAACGGCCGTTCTGGAACATGCCGATCTTGCCGGCGAGGAAGACGGGCTCAGGGTCCTCGCCGTACTTGAGGGCGAAGCCCTCCATGTCGTAGATCTTCTTGAGCTGGGTCAGCCCAGCGATCGACTCCGGGGTATCGAGGGCGCAGGCGGTGCGATCCTCGTTGAAGAAGCCGCCGCCGGCGCCATTGAGCCAGACGCCGTAGGGGCCCCACCAGGAGCTCGCTCCATAGCCGGCGACGCCATCGCCGAGGGCCGCGATCTTGGCCCCGACCTCCTCGAACTTGGCCCACGTCCACTGGCCGTTCCTGGCCAGTTCACGTGGATCCTCGGCACCGGCCTCGGCGATGAGGTCGGTGTTCAGGTACAGGGCGAACGTCGACACGTCGCGGGGCAGGCCCCACAGGGGACCGCCGGGCTGGCCGGTGGCCGGGTCGAACGTCAGGTGGTACATCGGACCCTCGTAGAAGTCCGCGTCCGAGTACGTGCTGTCGGCGGCGGCGTACTGACGAAGGTCGAGGGTGATACCCTTGGTCGCGAACTCGGCGGTGTCCGTGCCCGGGATCCAGAAGACGTCCGGGGCGGTGCCCGCGGCGGCCTCGGTCTTGATGGTGTCCTGGTAACCGGCGGTCTCCGTGCCGCCCTTCTGGTACTCGACGACGACGTCGCCGAGCATCTCGGAGACCTTGGCCGCGACCTCCTTGTAGACCTCGGCCTCGGCGTCGTTGTCCGGACGGGTCCGGAAGGTGATGGTGACGGTCTCGTCAGGCGGTGTATCCGTCGCCGGAGCCGCCGACGGCGGATCGGTGGCCGGGGCATCGCTCGCGGGCGCATCCGTGGCGCCCCCACCCGTACATGCGGCGACCAGGATGGTCGTCGCGGACGCCAGCGCGAGCCAGCGCAATCGCTTGTCCACGATGTTCTCCTCCTCTGCCCGACTTCAGCGGGCGGTGACGCTCGACGGGACGACGATCGAGGGCCCCGCCTGCTCGGGCGAACGGTGCACCTCGACCGCGGCCAATCGAGCCGCTGATCGTTCGGGCAGGGTGTCGTTGATGAACAGCCCTGCGGCCGTCTCGACACTCGCCCGGATCTTGGTGAGCTCGGCGGATCGATGGGGTGGCAGGAACTCCACGGACAGGTGCCAGTCCGGCACATCCGCGGGTCCTTCGTGCACGACCATCATGTACGGCAACTCGAACCCGAAGAGTCCGTCGTACCGCAGTACCACCTCCCTCAACAGCGACGCGAGCTCGACCTGTTCGGCCGGCTCGAGGTCCGCCAGTCGCCGCAAGCCGTGCCGTCGAGCCCGGATCCGGACCTCGAAGGGCCAGCGTGCGGCGAACGGGACGGCGACCATGAATGCCTGACCGGCGGCGATCGTCCGCTCGGGGGCCGCGTCGTCCGCGGCGATGACCTGGCAGGTCAGGCAGGTGTCGGCGCTGGCGCGGTGCCGCCCCAGGACGGCGGCTCGCGCGGCGACGAACGGTGGCAGTCGATCGAAGGCGTAGATCTGCCCGTGGGGGTGCGAGATGGTCGCCCCCACGGCTTCACCGCGATTCTCGAAGACCATGACGAAGGCGTGGCCGGGGACCGCCCAGAGGGCCGCCGACCGATCTCGCCAGATGGCGATGACCCGGGCCAGGGCCGCCCCGTCCAGGGTCGCCAGCGAGCCGACGTGGGCGTCCGTGTAGAGCACGACCTCACAGCGACCGAGCGATGGCGCATAGCGCGGACCGTCCTCCACCGGCGGCGGCGAGGCGACGAACGATGGCCAGCGGTTCTCGAAGACGGCGGCCTCGTAGCTGAACGGGACCTCCGGCCCACCGGGGCACAGCGGACACGCGACGGCCCGCCGCTTGCGCGCCTCGAGCGCCGAATTGGGTCGCTGGTTGCGAGCCGGCGAGATCGCGATCCACGTGTCCGAGAGCGCGTCATAGCGTTGCTGCAGCGCCGGCAGCGGCGACGGCTGGAGGGGATCGCCCGCCAGGTCGCCACGCAAGGCCCCGTAGATGTACAGGGGTCGCCCATCGGCCCGGCACAGGTCGTGGCGCGGGACGACCGCCGGCGACGACGTCATGCGTCGACGACCTCGACGCGCATGCCACGGTCGGTCAGGTCCGCCAGGACGGCCTCGTCGGCGGAGCTACCCGTCATCAGGAGGTCCACCTCGGAGACGGCGCACAGCCGAGCGAGCTCGACCCTGCCCACCTTGGAGCCATCGGCCACGACGATCCGCCGGCGGGCGGATGCCATCATGCGCCGCTTCATCTCGGCCTCGGGCAGGTTGATGTTGGTGATCCCGGCGACCGGGTCGACGCCGTTGCATCCGACGAAGACCATGTCGGCGCGGATCCGGTCGAGCACGCCGTCGCCCAGCGGGTCGACGAGGGAGTGCTGCAACGGGCGCAGGGTGCCGCCCGTCACGACCACCGTGAAGCGCGGGATGACGGGCTCCAGCTGGACCGCGATGCGCAGGCTGTTGGTGAACACGACGACATCCCGGAGCTCGACATCGGCGGCCATCGCCCGGCCGACCGCCGCCGTCGTGGTGCCCACGTCCAGGATCACCGTGTCGCCGCTGCGCACGAGGGCTGCCGCCGCCCGACCGATGGCGATCTTCTCGGCGGCGAACTCCGCCTCGGACTCCTCGAACGCGCGCTCGCGCCGGGGCACATCGGTGGCGATCGCGCCGCCGCGGATGCGCCGGATCAGGCCTCGCGTGGCGAGCGCCTCGAGGTCGCTGCGGACGGTCACCTCCGAGATGGAGAACTGGTCCGCCAGGTCCGCTACCTTGACGTAGTCCCGCTCGCGCACGACGTCCAGCATCCGGAGGCGTCGGATGTCGGCAGGGACGGCACCTTCGGTTTCGATAGCGTTCACGAGGGTGGAGTTTCCGTTACGTTTCGGTTACTGTCAATACCGAAACCAATCAGAGGAATTCGACAGCTGGCACGAAAGCGGTCGTGATGTCGTTGGAGGCGGAGCCGTGAGACTCGGCGTGTGCTGGTACCCGGAGCAACACCCCGAGACGCGCTGGGCGGACGACACGCGGCGGATGGTCGATGCCGGGCTGGAGCTGGTCCGCCTGGGCGAGTTCGCGTGGGGCGCGCTGGAGCGTCGTCCCGGGGCCGTCGACACCGACTGGCTCGCGCGCGCCGTCGACGCCGCCGGCGCGGCGGGCCTCCGTGTCGTCCTCGGTACGCCGACGGCCGTCCCGCCGCGCTGGCTCGTCCGGGCGCGCCCGGAGATCCAGCTGGTGGAGAGCGACGGGACCCGGCGCGCGGCCGGGAGTCGGCGGGCGACCTGTCCGACGTCGCCCGTGTACCGGGCGGCGGCCCGCGGGATCGTGACCGCCCTCGTCGAGCGCTTCGGGCATCACCAGGCCATCGTCGCCTGGCAGCTCGACAACGAGCCGGGCAACCACGACTCGGCACGCTGCTGGTGCGACGCCTGCGAGCTCGCCTTCCGGACCTGGGTGGCCGCGCGGTACGGCTCGCTGGCGTCGCTCAACGAGGCCTGGGGCACGGCCTTCTGGTCCGGCCAGTACGGGTCATGGGACGAGGTCGAGCTCCCCCGTCGGTCGTCGACCGTCCAGTCGCCCAGCCTGCTCCTGGCGCACCGTCGCTTCGCCAGCCACCAGGTCGTGGCCGGCCTCCAGGAGCAGCGCTCCATCGTCGCGCCCGGCTCGCCCGGTCGCGACATCCTGGTCAACCTGTACTGGGACGATACGTTCGTCGACGCTCGCGACGTCCATGCTGCCGGTGGCATCGCCGCGATCGACGCCTACCCGCACGGCGTCGAGGGCCCCGAGGCGTACGCCTTCCTGCTCGACCTGGCGCGCGGGTCGGCCGGTCCGGCGGGGCGGGCCTGGGTGATGGAGCAGCAACCCGGCCCGATCAACTGGACGGCCCGCAACCCGCCGGTCCCGCCGGGGCAGGTCCGGCTGTGGGGATGGCAGGCGGCGCTGCACGGCATCGATGCCTCGCTGTACTTCTCGTGGCGACCGACCCGCTCTGGGCAGGAGCAGTACCACAGCGGCCTGCTGCGCCACGACGGATCGGCTGACCGGGGACTCGAGGAGGCCACGTGGCTGGCCCGCGAACTGCGCGCGGTGGCCGCGGCCGCGCCCGAGCTGCTGCGCCGCCCGCGTGCGCGGGTCGCGATCCTCCACGCGTACGAGGATGCGTGGGCCATCGAGATCGACCCGCACCAGGCCGGCCTGACCCATCGCGCCCTCGTCCAGCCCGTCCACGCGGCGATCCATCGCCTCGGCCTGGATGCCGACATCGTCGGCCCGCGCGACGACCTGACCGACTACGACACGATCCTGGCCCCCGCCCTGCACCTGATGTCGACGCAGCGGATCGCGCGGCTGCGTGAGGCGATGGACGCGGGTTCGCTGGTCATCCTGGGTCCCCGCTCGCTGGTCAAGGACCTCGACGACTGCTGGCTGGAGGAGCCCCTGCCCGGCGGCCTGGCGAGGGTGCTCGGGGCGCGCGTGGTCGAGGGCCTGAGCCAGACCCTGCCCGTGACCGTGGAGCCGGGCGGCGCGATCGCCGGGCCATGGACCGACGTCCTGCAGGTCGACGACGCCGACGATCCGGAGACGGAGGTCCTCGCCACGTACGGCGGGCCGACGTACCTGGCCGGATCACCGGCCGCCGTCCGGCGCGGTCGGCTCGCCTACGTCGGCTGCAGCTCGGTCGAGGCGTGGACCGCCATCCTCGAACCGGTCCTGGCGGGTCGCGGGCTCCCGGTCATGCCTCCCCGGTCCGGCGTCGAGCGGTACGTCCGCGGCGAACGTGTCGTCACCCTCGATCACGCGGCGCTGACGGTCGACGGGATCGATCCGGGCGATCGACCGACACCGGTCACGTCGCCTCGAGGATGACCAGGCGCGACCAGAAGTCGCCGAGGCCGGCGGCGTCCGTGCGATCGCGGTCCAGGATCAGTCCGGTCGCCAGCAGGTCCGCCCCCGTGCGCGCCACCTGGAGGGAGGGCGCGAGCGGGTCGTCGACGAGCTCCGGCCAGGTGCGCGCGGTGTACACGCGATCCGGATCCAGCCCCCGAACGCGCACCCGGTGGTGCTCCGGCGTCGGTCGGTTCAGGCCGGCGACGACGGCGACCAGCGCCACCGAGCGGTCGGCCGCGACCGACATCCAGGCGACCTGGCGGGCCCCGGGCCGGAACGGGCTCTCCAACCGGTGGAACCGGCCGTACTGGAGCGTCGTTCGGTAGCGCCGGTAGAGCGCGATCTGCTCGCGCATCCGGTCGCGCTCGGCAGCGGTCATGCGGGTCGGGTCGAGCTCATAGCCGAACGCCCCGAACATGGCCACGATCGCCCGCGTGTCGATCGGGGTGATGCGGCCGGTCTGGTGATTCGGGACGGCCGACACGTGGGCCGCCATGGAACTCGGCGGATAGAGCATCGAGGTGCCCCACTGGATGGCCAGGCGCTCGATCGCGTCGGTGTCGTCGCTCGTCCAGGCCTGCGGCGCCCAGGCAAGCATGCCGGGATCGAACCGTCCCCCGCCGCTGGCGCAGCTCTCGAACAGGACGTCGGGGAAGCGCGTGGTCAACCGTCGATACAGGTCGTACACGCCCAGGATGTGCCGGTGTCGCGCCTCGCCCTGGCGCTCCGGTGGGAGCGTCCGTCCGTAGGCCTCCGTGATGCTCCGGTTCATGTCCCATTTCACGTACGAGATCGGCGCGCTGGCGAGGACGTCGGTCAGGGCCGCCTCGAGGTGATCGACCACGTCCGCCCGTCCGAGGTCCAGGACCAGCTGGTGCCGGCTGGTGGTCTGCGACCGGCCGGGGATGCCGATCGTCCAGTCCGGATGCGCGCGGTAGAGGTCGCTGTCCGGGCTGACCATCTCGGGCTCGAACCACAGACCGAAGGCCATGCCCAGCCCGGTGATCCGGGCCGCCAGCCCGTCGATCCCATCGGGCAGCTTGCGTCGGTCGACGACCCAGTCGCCCAGCGAGCGATCGTCGGCGTCGCGCCGGCCGAACCAGCCATCGTCCAGGACGAACAGCTCGATGCCCACGTCGCGGCCGGCGCGGGCCATCTCCACGAGCCGGTCGGCGTCGAAGTCGAAGTAGGTGCCCTCCCAGTTGTTGAGGACCACCGGACGCGGCCGATCCCGCCAGGGCCCCCTCGCCAGCCGTCGCCCGTACAGGTCGTGGAAGGCGTGGCTCAGGGCGCCCAGGCCCCCCTCGGTCCAGGCCACGACGGCCTCCGGCGTGGTGAACGAGGCGCCGGCCGCAAGACGCCAGGCGAAGGTGTCCGGATCGATCCCGAGCCGGACCCGCACGGTCCCGAACGGGTCGACCTCGACGTCGGCGAGGAAGTCCCCGGAGTGGATCAGGCTGGCGCCGAGGGCCTCCCCTGACGCCTCGTCGGTCGTGGGGCGCCGGAGGATGAGCGCGGGATTGTGCTCGGCGCCCGACGCGCCTCGCCGGCTGTGGACGCCCGTCCTGCCCGGCACCAGCGGCCGCTCATGCACGGACGTCTCGCGGGCCCACGCCCCACTCAGGGTGACAAGGATCCAGTCGTCGTCGGGCAGGTCCAGGGCCAGGCTCATGGCCGTCCGCACCAGGAGGGCCTCGTCGGTCGCCCGGATGGTCGCACTGCGGGCGAAGACCGGCCGCCCGGCGAAGACGGTCAGGCGCAGGTCCACCTCCAGGCCGGTGTGGGGATCGGCCAGGGTGACGGTCAGGGTCTCCGCCTCGTCGTCGGTCTCCACGTACGTCGACGGCAGGCCATCGAGTGCCGGCTTGCCCGGATCGATCCGGTGGCCCTGGTAGCGCAGGTCCACCGCCCCCGATCCATCCGGCCCCACCACGACGAGCGCCGGGCCGCGAAAGTCGCCCCGCCCGGCGGTCGGCATGGCCAGCGGGATGGCGTCACCGACGCGCTCGTCCCAGCCGGGGAACGTCGCCGGGCCGAGATGGCGATACGGCCGACCCAGGGGCAACGGCGCACCGACGTGGAGCTGGCCCAGGCTCCCGTCCTCGTACACGCGCAGGACGAGGCTGATGCCATCGCTCCGGAGATGGAACTGGCGGTCGTCCGACCGCCACTCGATGGTCATGCCGACGATGCTCGCACGGGCGATGGGCGCCGCGAGGCCGCGTGCGGGAACGCCAGCCAGCCGACGACCGCTGCGGCCAGCGCCATGGCGGCACCGACCCCGAACAGCGCCGCGTGGCCAACGCCCTCGTACAGCAGCCCGCCAGCCACGTTGGCCACGATCGCCGCGATGCCGAACGCCGTCGTCTGGAAGAGCGCCTGGCCGGTGGCCTGGAGCTCGGCCGGGAGCAGGACCGCGATCGTCATCACGACCCCGACCACCACGCCCGAGAACGCGACGCCCGTCACGATCCGCGTCGCGACGATGGCGAGCGGGATGTCGATGACCATCCACGAGGCCAGGCTGATGGCGTACAGCAGCGCACTCGCCGAGAACACCGCGCGGAGCCCGACCCGGGCGGCTACACCGCCGAGAACGAGCATGGCTGGCACCTCGGTCGCGGCCGAGATCCCCGACGCGAGGGCGATGTCACCCGGGCTCCCGCCGAGCGCCTCGATGCGCAGGGACAGGAAGGTGAAGCCGCTGATGATCCCGACATGCACGAAGCCACTGGCCAGCAGGACCATGCCGAGGCGCGGCGCGACGCGCATGGCGACGCCGCTCGAGCCGAAGCTGAACGTGCGACCCCGGCGCGCCGGGGTCGCCCGTCGATGGGCGTCGAGGTCGGCCCTGGCGACGTCCGGAAGCGAGGCGGCGGCCACGGTCATCACCAGCGCCGCGAGAGCGAACAGGGCGAACGCCGCGCCGTACCCGGTCCGATCGTAGACCTGGCCTGCGAGGACCGCCGCGACGGCGAACCCCAGGCTCGTGAACAGGCGGACCCTGGCGTAGTCGCGGCCGCGCAGGGCGTTGACCGTGATGGCGTCGGCCAGCGGCTGCCACGGCGACTCGAAGATCCAGAACAGCAGGAACAACGTGACGATGAGCAGCGGCGGCAGCGGCAGCAGCAGGGCCAGCATCGCGGCGCCACCCGCGATGGCGCACAGCTGCAGGGTGCGCGGCCGCCCGAGATGGACGTCAGCCAGGTGACCCCAGGCCGGCACGGCCACCGTGAAGCCGACCGCCCCGAGCGACGAGATCAGCCCGATCTCACCGGGCGAGAACCCGAAGTCGGCCAGGATCACCGACACGAACGGGTACAGGACGCCGAGCGCGACGCCGAGCGCGGTGACGAGGACGCGCAGGGCGATCACGCGACGCGACGCGCGCCGTCGGCGGCGCGCACCTCGAACACGCGCGGCAGCAGGCCGGTCCGTGCCGGATAGTCGGCCTCGATCGCGTGGCGCAGCCGGGCCACGGCGTCGGCCTCGACGAGGTTGACCGTGCAGCCGCCGAACCCGGCCCCGGTCAGCCGCGCCCCGATGACGCCGGGGACCGCGGCGGCGATGTCCACCAGCGCGTCGAGGGCGGGCGAGCTGACCTCGTAGCCATCGCGCAGGGACCGATGGCTGGCGGCGAACGCTTCGCCGACCGCAGCCAGGTCACCGCCGGCCAGCGCCGCGACCACGTCGAGCACCCGGGCGTTCTCGTGGACCACGTGCTCGGCCCGGCGGCGGGCCACCTCGTCCAGGCGGTCCTCCCCCGCCGCGAGCAGCTCGGGCGTCACGTCGCGCAGCGAGCGGATCGACGGATCCACCGCGCGCAGCGCGGCGACGGCCCGGTCGCAGTCGGCGCGCCGGGCGTTGTAGGCCGAGCCGGCGAGCTCGCGCGAGGCCCCCGAGTAGCTGATCACGAGGGCCGTCCCGGCGGGCAGCGCGATGGCCCGGTGCTCCAGGCTCCGACAGTCGAGCAGCAGCGCGTGACCGGCCCGCCCGAACGCCGCGGCGAACTGGTCCATCAGCCCGGACGACACCCCGACGTAGGCGTTCTCCGCTCGCTGGGCGGTCCGGGCGAGGGCCATCGTGTCGAGCGCGGGCTCCGTCCCACCGGCGAGGGCCCACGCCGACGCCAGCTCCAGCGCGGCGGACGACGACAGGCCCGCCCCCGCCGGCAGGTCGGACGCGAGCACGCCCCTGAACCCGCGGGTCGGGATCCCGGCCTCGGCGAGCGCCCAGGCCGTGCCGGCCACGTAATCGATCCAGCGCCCGCGTCGCGGCCCGATGGCGTCGAGCTCGAACCCGTCGCGCTCGTCGCCGTCGAGCAGGGTCAGCTCGACCCGCCGGTCGTCGCTCGGGACGAGGGCGATGGTGATGCCGAGATCGATCGCGGCCGGCAGCACGAAGCCGTCGTTGTAGTCGGTGTGCTCGCCGATGAGGTTGACCCGGCCTGGTGCGTGGACGACGCGGATGGCGCCGGGATCGGCCGCGGCGGTCGGGTCGATGGCGCGCAGCCGGGCGATCGGGCCGGACACGTTCAGGTCGGATTCCATCGGCGCAAGGGTACGCGGCGCAGCCTCGGCCCGCGTCGTGCAGACTTCGACCCATGTCCGCTGACGCCACACCCGCCCTGCGCGCCGTCGGGCTGGGCCGACGATTCGGCGAGCACTGGGCCGTGCGCGACATGGACCTCGAGGTCCACCGCGGCGAGGTGCTCGGCCTGCTCGGTCCGAACGGCGCCGGCAAGACCACCACGGTCCGGCTGCTGACCGCCCTCATCGAGCCGAGCGAGGGCTCGGCGACGATCGACGGCCTGGACGTCCGGACGCGCGCCGACGACGTGCGGGCCCGGGTCGGGATCCTGACCGAAACCCCGGGCCTGTACGACAAGCTGTCGGCGACGGCCAACCTCGACTTCTTCGGCCGGCTGTACGGCCTGCCGGCCGACGTGCGCTCGGAGGGGATCGAGCGCTACCTGCGCCTGTTCGGGCTGTGGGAGCGGCGGGGCGACGTGGCCGGCACCTTCAGCAAGGGCATGAAGCAGAAGCTGGCCATCGCCCGGGCCCTCCTGCACGACCCCGCGGTGGTATTCCTCGACGAGCCGACGGCGGCCCTCGACCCCGAGGCGGCGTTCGTCGTGCGCGAGGCGATCGAGGCCCTGCGGCGGGGTGGCCGGACGATCGTCCTGGCGACGCACAACCTCGACGAGGCGGACCGGCTGTGCGACCGGATCGCCTTCGTGCGCGGCGGCCTGGTGCGGGTCGATTCCCCGGCCCGCCTGCGCGGTGCCCACGGGCCGGGCCGCCTCACGGTCCGCCTCGCCGCTCCCGTGGCGCCCGGCCTTGCCGACGTCGCGTCGGCCGTGCCGGGTGTCGTCTCCGTGGCCGCCACGGACGGCCTGCTGGCCGTCGAGGCACCCGAGCCGGCGGCGGTCGCCCCCGGCGTCGTGCGCGCCCTGGTGGGCGCCGGCGCCGACGTGGTCGAGGTCCGGGTCGAGCAGCACACGCTCGAGTCGATCTACTTCGAGGTCATGGGCGTCCGCCCGGGCGCCGGCGGGACGGCGACCTGATGCGCGCCGCGATCCTGGCCACGCTGCTCCGCCGGGAGTGGGCGGAGATGGTCCGCAATCGCCTGCTCGTGGCGACCATCCTGGTGCCCCCGCTGCTGCTGACGGCGGCGCCGATCCTGCTTGGCGCGATGGTCGGCGAGCGGGCCCTGCCGCCGGAGCTGGTGGAGCAGATCCTCGAACAGCGACCGGAGTGGCGCGCGTTCAGCCCGGGCGAGCTGGCCGGCGCCTTCGCGGTCCAGCAGTTCCTGGTCTTCTTCCTGCTCATGCCCGCCTACATCCCGCTGTCGATCGCGACCTTCAGCATCATCGGCGAGAAGCAGGCGCGATCGCTCGAGCCGGTCCTCGCCGCGCCGATCCGGACCATCGAGCTGCTCGCCGGCAAGGCCATCGCCGCCCTCGCCCCGGGCGTCCTGGCCGGACTGGTGACGTACGCCATGTTCGTCCTGCTCGCCTCAGCCGTGTACGGCCCGAACCTGTTCGGCGTCGTGACCGACGAGTCGTGGCTGGCCGGCGTCCTGCTGCTCGGGCCCGCTGTCGGGCTGTCCTCGGTGGTGGCCGGGGTCATCGTCAGCGCCCGGGTCAACGACCCGCGCGTGGCCCAGCAGATCGGCGGCGTCATCATCGTGCCGATCATCGGCGTGGTGCTGGTCCAGGCCACCGGCACGGTCCTCGTCGGGGCCTCGGGCTACGTGCTGCTGGCGGCGATCATCCTGGTGGTGGCGCTCATCGGCCTGCGCATCGGGGTCCGCCTGTTCGACCGGGAGGCGATCCTCACCCGCTGGCGATGACGCGGCCCGCGTCGACGCAACGGACGGCCCGTCCGGCGGGTTCCAGGGGCATGACCATCGACACGCCCGGCGACCGAGGCGACCCGACCGATCGCGCGACGCCGTCCCTCGATACACTCCGCCGATGACCGAGCGAGCGACCCGGGTCGAGTGGCTCATCTTCCTGGCCCTGGGCTTCATGTGGGGATCGAGCTACCTGTTCATCAAGCTCGCCGTGGACGACTTCGGTACGTTCACCCTGGTCGCCGGTCGGCTCCTCGTCGGCGGCCTGTTCCTGTGGATCGCCCTGCGCATCACGGGGACGCCCATCCCCCGCGATCGCCTGGTGTACGGCCATCTCGTGGTGATGGCGGTCATCAACATCGTCATCCCGTTCGGGCTCATCACCTGGGCCGAGCAGACGGTCGATTCGTCGCTGGCCGCCATCCTGACCTCGCCCGTGCCGCTCTTCGCCATCGTCCTGTCGGCGATCTTCCTGCGCGACGAGCCGATGCGGGTCAACGGCGTGGCCGGCCTGCTCATCGGGTTCGTGGGGGTGGTCATCATCACCAGTCGCGGCCTGGACGGGACGGACGACTCCCCGCTCATCGGCCAGCTGGCGCTCCTCGGCGCGACGTTCAGCTATGCGGCCGGCGCGGTCTACTCGCGGCGCAACGTGCGCGGACTGCCGGCCATCATCCCGGCCGTCTTCCAGGTGACCTTCGCGGCCGTCATCACGACGGTCCTGGCGATCGCCCTGGAGCAGCCGTGGGAGGCCCGCCCCGACCTCCAGGCGCTGTTCGCCATCCTGTGGCTGGGCATCCTCGGCTCGGGTCTGGCCTACCTGTTCGTGTTCCGCCTGTTCAAGGCCTGGGGCGCGACGCGCACCACGCTCGTCGCGTACCTCCTGCCCATCGTGGGGATCGCCCTCGGCTACGCCTTCCTGCAGGAGCCGGTGGATGCTCGCCTCCTCATCGGCACCGCCCTGGTCATCGCCGGTGTGGCCCTGGTCAACGGCCGCTGGGGTCGGCGGCGGGTGTTCGGGCGCGAGGTGCCCGCCGAGGTGACGCCGGTCTGATCCCGGTCCAGCACCCCGGCCCGGGTCAGCCGCCGACGGCCATGAGCAAGGCGCCGGCCACGATGAGCACGGAGGCCCCGATGCGCCGCGCCGACTCGCGGCGCGTCACCGCCTCGCCCAGGCGGATGGACCCCCAGGCGGCCGCGACCACGGTCGCGCCCTCGCGCAGCGGCGCCACCCCGCTCAGGGGCGCGACGCTGAGGGCGACGAGGATGAGGACATAGGCGCCCAGGGTCAGCCAGCCGCCGACGGCGGCGCGGCGCGTCTCGGCCGCTCCACCCATGAACAGGCCGCCGCCGCGCGCCACGAGGCGTACCCAGGTCACGAGCACCACCGACGTCGTCACCCACAGGATCGCCGCGTATGGCAGCGGCTGGATGAGTCGCGTCCCGACCCGGTCCAGGGCGGTGTAGGTGGCGATGGACACGCCGGTGGCCAGGGCGAAGGCGATGGCCGGGTCCATGACGCCGCCCGTCCCCGCTCCGCGGCGGCGAGCCGCGAGCGCTCGCCACGGTCGCTGGAGGAGCAGGAACCCGGCCAGCAGGCAGCCGACGCCCAGCGAGCCTGCCGCCCCCAGCCGCTCGCCGAGGACGATGACCCCCACGGCGACCGCCAGCAACGGCGCCGTTCCGCGCGCGATCGGGTAGACGACCGACAGGTCGCCGCGTCGATAGGCCGCGCTCAGCAGGATGAAGTAGGCAGCCTCGACGATGCCGGACACCACGCCCAGCACGACGCCCGCCGGCGGGATCGCCGGTGCGCCGGCGAGGAGCCACGCTGCGGCGCCGATCGGGACGATCCCGACGGTCGCCGCGAGCATGCCCACCGTGGCGGCCCGGAGGGGGTCGCCGGCGGTCTTGAGCCTGACGTTCCACGCGACGTGCAGGACGGCGCTGAGGGCCACCAGGCCGATGATGACGGGGTCCACCCCCAGACGTTACCTGCCGATGTCCCGCCGCTGCATGCCCCACGCACCGAGCGCCAGGCCGCCGATGGCGAGGACGCCCGCGGCGATGACCCCGACGACGTCGTACTGACCGGCCATCGGCTGGCCGAGGTGCCGGTACAGGGACAGGTCCAGGACGGCCTCGGGCAGGTCGAGGGCCTGACCGAGCGTGTCCAGGACGAACGTGCCGATGACGGCAAGCCCGGCGACCGGGGCGGCGAGGGTCGGTCGGACCAGGCCGCCGACCGCGAGGCCCAGGCCGGCGAGCCCGGACGCGGCCAACCCCAGCATCGCCGAGCCGATGACCGGTCCGGCGACGTCCCCACCCTGGGAGACGACCGCGACGGCCACCGTCGCGCGGTCAGTCCCAGCCCGGCGCCCGCGTCGACGCCGTGCCCTCCCCCGCGAACGGGAGCCGGCGGCCGATCAGGGCGACCGCGATCGCCGTGGTCAGTGGCACCGCTGCCACGATCCCGATGCTGCCGACGAGGGCGCGCACCACCTCCACGGCCATCACTTCACCCGACACGATGAGCAGTGGGTCCTGCTGGCCGGCGGCGAACAGCACGATGAGCGGCAGCGACGCGCCGACGTAGGCCAGCACGAGGGTATTGACGGTGGCGGCGATGTGCGAGCGGCCCACGTTCATGGCTCGTCCGGCCAGGGCCCAGCCGCCCATCCGGGGATCCGCATCGTGCAGCTCCCGGACCGTCGCGGCCTGGGTGATCGTCACGTCGTCAAGCACGCCCAGGGCGCCGAAGATCACGGCGGCCAGCACGAGCCCGCCGAGGTCCAGCTCCGTGCCGCCCAGTGAGATGAGGAAGCCTGCCGACTCCGAGCCGCGCAGCGGCGTGAAGCGGGCCAGCGTGTCGAAGGCGATGGCCAGCACCGCGACGAGGGTCAGTGACAGGAACGTGCCGACGGCAGCGGCGGCGGTCTGCCGCTTCGCCCCCTCGGTCAGCAGGAAGGTCGCGACGGTGACGCTCGACGCCGCGCCGATGGCCACCCAGGCCGGGTCCCAGCCGGCCAGGATGAGCGGCACGACGACCTTGATGATCACGCCCAGGGTCAGCGCCAGGGCGAGCAGCGAACGCACGCCGCGCCAGCCCCCGACGACGGTGACGGCCGCCGCGAAGACGCCGAGCAGGAGGGCCAGGGTCGGGATCCGGTAGCGATCGTTGATGGCCACGAACGGCGCGTCGGGGTTGGTGGAGATGTTGACGATCACCTCGTCGCCGACATCGAAGTCGGGGCGAGCCTCCAGCCCGGTCGGGCCCTGGAGGAAGGCCTCGAGCTCGTCGCCGGCGGCCGGACCGCCGGCCGTCCCCTGGATCACCAGGACCCGGGCGTCGGGCGCGCCCGGGTCCAGGTCTCCCGGATCCAGGAGCTCCACGATCCGCCCCCGGACGAGCGTGACCGGCACCTCGCCACCCGGCGCGGGCGCGATGTCCGGCACGACCAGGAAGACGAGCGCGAGCAGCGCGGCCCCGCCGGCCAGGGCCCGGGCGTTGCGGCGCAACCCCCCGAACGGGACAGCCCCGGCCGACGGACCGGTCGCCGCCGGTCCGGTCACCGGCCGGCCGCCCGCTCGGCGGCCTCGGCGCGTTCCTTGAGCGCCCGGAGGTGGGCCTCGACGCGAGCCTCGACCGTCGCCCGGCCCAGCCGGACGAGCACCCCCGCCCAGCGGTCGGCCGGCTCCAGCAGGCCAGCGTGGAGGATCCGCGTCCCACCGGCGAGCGGCTCCAGTCGCCACGTCCAGTCGCTGTGGAAGCCGGAGCCCGTGACCCGGAGCCGAAAGGCCGTGTCGGGCCGGGCCTCCAGGCTCTCCGCGCGGGCCTCCTCGCGCAGCAGCCCGATCCGCGCCCGGCCGGTCCGGGTGGTCCCCGCCGCCGGCCACGACGGCACCGGCGGCCCGAACGAGAGCTCGGGGAAGATGGCCTCCAGGCCGGAAGGATCGTGGAGCGTCGCCCAGACCGTGCGCGGCGTCGCGTGGACGAACACGCGGCGCTCGACCACCGCGCCGGCACGGCGATGGTCACCCGGCTGCCGATACCCGACCTCGGGGTCCGGGCGCGCGGCCACCTCGTCAGACCCCGATGGGGTGCCAGACCGTCTTCATCTCGAGGAAGGCGGCGATCCATTCGGGGCGTTCGCTGGCCCGGTCGTCGAGCCAGTCGAAGCGGGACTCGCGCACCGTCGTCGGCCGGCGCAGCAGGCGCTTGATGTCGTCGGCCGCGAGCGACTCCGTGTCCACCCGCATCCCGTCGGGGACCCCCCACGTGTCCAGCGCATCGACGTCGACATGGCCGGCCAGGACCGGCACGAGCTCCGTGCGGTACCCGGTCAGGATGTTGACCACGCCGCCCGGCACGTCGGACGTGGCCAGGACCTCGGCCAGCGTCACCGCCGGGAGCGGGCGTGTCTCCGACGCCAGGAGCACCACGGTGTTGCCGCTGACGAGCGGCGGTGCGAGGCGGCTGACGAGCCCGAGCAGCGCCGAGGTCTCGGGGGCGACGACGCCGACGACGCCCGTCGGCTCCGGGACGGTGAAGTTGAAGTAGGGGGCGGCGACCGGGTTGCTGGAGCCCAGCACCTGGGCGATCTTGTCGGCCCAGCCGGCGTACCAGACCCAGCGGTCGATGGCCCGATCGACGGCCGTCCGCGACCGCGCGGCGGACAGCCCCTCGGCGGCGGCGACCTCGGCGCTGAACTGCTCGCGCCGGCCCTCCATGAGCTCGGCCACGCGGTACAGGATCTGGCCGCGGTGCATGGCGGTCTTGCGGGCCCACGCGCCCTGCGCCGCCCGGGCCGCGCGGACCGCATCGCGCAGGTCCTTGCGCGAGGCGCGGCAGGCATTCGCGAGGGGCGCCCCATCGGCTCCGGACACGAGGTACGAGCGGCCGCTCTCCGAGCGCGGGAAGGCCCCGCCGATGTACAGCTTGTAGGTCTTGCGCACCTCGATGCGCTCGTTCGTCACGAGGCTGGTCCCCCATCGAGGCGGATCGGTGGCCCGACGATCTCGATGTCGTAGCGGGCGGCGACCGGTCCGAGGATCTCCGGGCCGGGCAGCGCCAGCCCGGCCGGCATCTCGTCACCGTCGGCAGGCACCCCCAGCTCGAGCGCGAAGCGCTCGAAGCCGCTCGGCGTCGCCAGGACGAGCACGCGTGTCGGCTCGACGTCGATCGTGAAGGCATGGGCGACACCCTTCGGGGCAAAGGCGAACGCGCCGGCCGACGCCACGGCGGTCACATCGCCGACCTGGAAGGTCATCTGGCCATCGAGCACGTACCACAGCTCGTCCTCACGATGGTGGATGTGCCGTGGGGGCTCGGCCGCACGCGTCGCCAGGACCTCGACGATCGCGACGCGGCCGTCGACCAGGTCCCCACCGAGCTTCTCGGTGAACCGCCCACCGAGCGACCAGACCGACCGTCCGCCCCCGGGCGGCACCACGAATCCGCGCTGTGTCATCAGCGATCCTCCAGGCGCACGTACGCGTGCAGGCCGTGCAGGCCGCCCTCGCGGCCGAAGCCCGATTCCTTGTAGCCACCGAACGGGGACGTGGGGTCGAAGCGGTTGAACGTGTTCGCCCAGACCACGCCGGCCCGCATCCGGCTGGCCATGTCGAGGATGCGCGAGCCCTTGTCGGTCCAGATCCCCGCCGACAGGCCGTAGGGCGTGTTGTTGGCCTTCTCGACCGCCTCGTCGGGCGTGCGGAAGGTGAGGACCGACAGGACCGGCCCGAAGATCTCCTCCGCCGCGATGCGGTGGCTCATGGCCACGTTGGTGAACAGGGTCGGACGGAAGAAGTAGCCGCGTTCGGGCAGATCGCAGGCCGGCTGGTACAGCTCGGCGCCCTCGTCCACGCCGCTCTGCACGAGCTCCGTGATCTTCTCCAGCTGTGCCTTCGAGTTGATGGCGCCGACGTCGGTGTTCTTGTCGAGCGGATCGCCGACCCGGATCGTGGCCAGGCGGTCCTTCAGCTTGTGGATGACCGTCTCGGCGATGGACTCCTGGACGAGCAGGCGCGATCCGGCGCAGCACACCTCGCCCTGGTTGAAATAGATGCCGTTGACGATGCCCTCGATGGCCTGGTCGAGCGGTGCGTCGTCGAACACGATGTTGGCGGCCTTGCCGCCGAGCTCGAGGGTCAGCGCCTTGTCCGTGCCGGCCACGCCGCGGTAGATCTTGCGTCCGATCTCGGTCGAGCCAGTGAACGCGACCTTGTCCACGCCGGGATGGGTCACCAGCGACATGCCGGTCTCGCCGGGCCCGGGGACGATGTTGACCGTGCCCGGCGGCAGGTCGGCCTGGACGCATACGTCGGCGAAGAGCAGCGCGCTGAGCGGGGTGGTCGAGGCCGGCTTGAGCACGACCGTGTTGCCGGCGGCCAGGGCAGGGGCGATCTTCCAGGCCAGCATCAGGAGCGGGAAGTTCCACGGGATGATCTGCGCCGCCACGCCGAGCGGCCGCGCCACACGTCCCGGGAAGGCGTAGTCGAGCTTGTCCGCCCAGCCCGCGTAGTACCAGAAGTGGCTGGCCGCCAGGGGCACGTCCACGTCGCGCGATTCCTTGATCGGCTTGCCGGAATCCATCGACTCGAGCACGGCGAACTCGCGCGAGCGCTCCTGCAGGATGCGGCTGATCCGGAACAGGTACTTCGCCCGCTCGGTGCCCGACAGCTGGCCCCATGATCGTCGCGCCGCCCGACGCGCGGCTCGGACCGCCGTGTCGATGTCGGCCGGGGTCGCGCGGGCCACCTCGGCCAGCGGCTGCTCGGTCGACGGGTCGATCGAGGTGAAGGTGGCCCCGTCGGATGCCTGGACCGAGCGCCCACCGATGAACAGCCCGTAGCGCGGCTTGAGCGTGACGATGTCGCGCGCCTCGGGGGCGGGGGCGTAGTCCCACGGGATCGCCTGCCCGTCGCCGAAGCCCCAGCTGTTGGGAGCGGCTGGAGCGGCGCGGGTCACGGCGCTGTCGGAGCGATCGGCCATGGGGGCCATTATGGCCCCGCCGACCCGATGGCACCGGCCACGGTGCGGTCCCGGCCCCCGGCCTTGGCCCGGTACAGCGCCGCGTCGGCCCGCTCGATCAGGGCGCGGCGGATTCCACGCCGTCCCATGTGGCCGTCCCCGCGGAGGCGGTGGCGCCGACCGAGCGCACCGCCTCGCGCAGCCGGTCGGCGGCGACGACGGCCGTACCAGGGTCGCACGCCGGGAGCACTGCGAGGAACTCCTCGCCGCCGTAGCGTGCCAGCGTGTCGCCCGGTCGGAGCGCCAGCCGCCACACCGATGAGCGCGAAGGGGGCGACCCGCGCGGCCAGCCCCTCCCGCCGGGATGCCGAGCGACGAGCGTCAGCAGTCATAGGCCGCCATCGCGTGCACGCGCTCGCAGTAGCGGATGTGCAGGTGGTCGTCGTGGCCGGCGTACCAGCGGACGAGGCCCTCACGGATGAGCACCGGGTCGTTGAAGTAGATGAGCTTGATGTGCCCCGGCGCCGTCGCCCGGATGGCCTTGACCAGGTCGCGCGTCGCGGCCCGATCGTACGTGGACCAGCGGTAGCTCACGCCCCAGCGGCACTGCGCTCGATCCGTCCGCATCGGACGGACATCCACGTCCAGTCCGACCTCGTGGCTGACGTGGCCACGGATGTCGCCGCCGTGCTCGTGGCTGATGTCGCCGACGGCGACCCGGCCGTGCCCGAGAGCGACGACCCGATACGCGGCGGCCTCCAGTTGGCCCTGGGCGGCGCCCGTGCCCCAGTCCGCCAGGCCGTTGCCGACCTGGTAGTCGCACAGCTTGCCGCCGAACGCCGGCCGCTCGAGGTGGCGGATCAGGGCCCTCCAGGTCACGGGCCCGGCGATGCCGGTCTGCGAGATCCCGGCGTGGCGCTGGAACGACCTCAGTGCGCTCTCCGTCGCGCCGTTGAACCGTCCATCCACCGCCAGCCCGGCCAGGCGCTTCTCGTTGAGCTGGCGCTGCAGGGCGCGGACCGCCTCACCGCTGACCGAGCGGTCCACCCGGACGAGCAGCGCGGTCCACGTCGTCTCGCCGACCCGGCCGTCCGCCGGCAGGCCGCGGGCGGACTGGAAGGCCTTGACCGCCGCCTCCGTCGAGGCTCCGAAGATGCCGTCGACCGGATCGGCCAGGACCCCGTGGTGGCGCAGGAAGCCCTGGATCGCCTTCACGTCGACGCCCCGGTTGCCGACGCTCTGGTGCGGGAAGGCCGACGGGACGGTGGCCCCGAGGGCGAGGCCCGCTCCGACGAGCGACAGGATGACGGCCAGGACGGCGGCCGCCATGGCGGGGCGGCCGGGGCCCGCATCGACGGTCATCGACGCGGACCCACCTCGGCGGCGGTCGGCGGATCGGCGCCGGCTCGCCCGACGGTGATGCCCGCGACCAGGATCCCGTACTCGACCGCGCGAGCGACGGCGTCGATGTCGCGCAGCCCATCGCGCGTGCCGCCATCGTGCAGCCAGGCGTGCAGGACGCCGCCGCCGAACGCGTCCCCGGCCCCGACCGTGTCGACGACCTCCACGCGCGGCGACGGCAGGTCGACCCTCGCCGCTCCCAGCGCGAGCACGACCGGTCCCCCGCCATCGGTCAGGAGCACGGCGCTCGGCCCCGCGCCGGCGATACGGGCAAGGGCCTCGTCGGCGTCGAGGCCCGGGTACAGGAAGGCCAGGTCGTCGACGCTCGCCTTCGCCACGTCGGCCCGCGCGAGGATCCGGGTGACCCGGTCGCGGTAGGCCGACGGATCGGGCGTGGCCGTCGGGCGCGCATTGACGTCGATCATCAGCAGCGTCGACGGGTCCAGACCCGCGACCAGGCCGTCGAGCGCGCTGGCCATCGGCTCCAGCACCAGCCCGAGCGTGCCGACGTGGACCGCGAGCGGACGTACGGCCAGGGCGCCTGCCACGGCCCCCCCGGACAGACCGGGCGCGGCCGTGCCGTCCACGTAGAAGCGGTACGTGGCGTGGCCGGCATCGTCGAGCTCGGCGACCGCCAGCGTGGTCGGGTCATCCGTGGCCTCGACGAGATCGACCCGGACGCCGTCCTCGACGAGCCGCCGCCGAGCCTCCGTCCCGAAACGATCGGACGAGAGGCGCGACAGGAGGGCCACATCGCCGCCCAGCCGGGCGATGGTCCGGGCCGTGTTGAACGGACCTCCTCCCGGGGCGGCGACGACGCGCATGGTCGGTTCGACCAGCAGGTCCACCAGGCTCTCGCCGGCGACCACGATCATGCGTTCTCCCGGGATCCTGCCCTGTCCCACCGCTGTCCCACCGCGAGCCCGTGGTGGCGGTGCCCTGGCCGGAAGGATACCCTCGGGCGGAGGCGCCCGGTCGGGCCACCCGGCGGCGCGGATCGGGCACACCGACGGTGGTGCCGCCGTGCGAGGATGCCGCCGTGGGATCGAACGGCCGTACCCGGATCGCCGCCTATGCCCTGTGTCGCGACGACGCGGGCCGCATCCTGCTCTGCCACATCGCCCCCTCGGTGGGGGTCGGCGACGTGTGGACGCTGCCCGGCGGCGGCATCGAGTTCGGCGAGGCACCGGCGGCCGCCGCGCTGCGTGAGCTGGCAGAGGAGACCGGGCTGCACGGGGAGATCGTGCGGCTGCTCGACGTCACCGACCGCCTGTTCGAGAGCGGCCAGGCCGAGCCCCTGCACGCCATCCGGATCGTCTACCGGGTGCGCATCGTGGGCGGCGCGCTGCGCGACGAGACCGACGGGTCCACCGACGCGGCCGGCTGGTTCACGAACGACGAGGCGGCGAGGCTCCGACTCGGCGAGCTGTCCAGGACGATGCTGGCCTGGCCCGAGGACGACTGACCGGCGCTCGCCTCGATCCGGCGCCACCAGACGAACGCCCCGACCCCGGTCGCCAGCGACAACGCCCCGCCGACCGCGATCGTCGGCAGCACCCCGACCACGGATGCCAGCGCGCCGGTGGCCAGGCCCCCGATCGGGATCGACGCGGCGAACACCGTCGTGTAGACCGACATGACCCGGCCGCGCAGGCCGTCCGGAACGTGCAGCTGGATGGTCGCATTGGCCGTGGCGGCCATCGCGATGCCACCCGCGCCGACCAGGACCATCAGCACCAACGAGACGGCGAAGGTGGTCGATCCGGCCAGGGCGAGCGACGCCACGCCGAGCGCGCTCGCCCCGATCGCGATGCGGCGCGGTCGCGGGACGCCGGCCACCACCAGCCCCACCGCCGCGCCGAGCGCTCCCACACCCGACGCCGTCATGAGGAAGCCGTACCCGGTGGCATCGCTCCCCAGGACGTCGGCCGCCAGGGGCGGGATGATGACCGTGAAGTTCATGCCGAACGTCGCCACCAGCCCGACGACGACCACCGGCATCAGCACGGTCGGCGTCCGCCGTACGAAGCCGAGGCCCTCGGCGAGGTTGTCGACCACGTCGCGCGCCGAGCGCGGTCGCGGCAGCAGCCGGGCGCGGTGCAGCTCCTCGTCGCGCATCAGCAGCAGTCCGGCGATGACGGCCAGGAAGCTCACGGCGTTGATGGCGAAGGCGATGGCGATCCCGAACACGCCGATGGTCAGCCCGGCGACCGCCGGTCCCACGACACGGGCCCCGTTGAACATCGCCGAGCCGATCGCCACGGCGTTGCCGACATCGCGCGGCCCGACCATCTCGATGGCGAACGCCTGGCGGACGGGCATGTCCACGGCATTGGCGATGCCGAGCAGCACGGCCAGCACGACGATCATCCACACGGTCACCACCCCGGTCGCGGTGACGACGGCGAGGATGGCGGCCAGGGCCATCATCACGACCTGCACGGCGAGCAGCGTCTGGCGCTTGGGCAGGACGTCCGCGAGGACCCCGGCGAACAGCCCGAGGACCATCACCGGCGCGAACTGCGCGGCGGCCACGATGCCGAGCCAGAGCGGGTCGCCGCCGCTGACCTGCAGGACGAGCCAGCCCTGGGCCACCTGCTGCATCCACGTCCCGACGAGGGACACGGCCTGGCCGGCGAAGAACAGGCGGTAGTTGCGATGGCCGAACGCGTGCACGCTGCGCCGGACGGCCACCCTTGGCGGCGTCACGGGCGCGCCGTCACCCGCTCGGGGTGCGGGTCCGGGCCGCCGTCGAGCTCGGCGAGGTGGGCCTCCAGGTGGACCCGACGCGCATCGGCCTCCGCCAGCATCGCGTCGAGCCGATCGCGCTTGTCGCGCAGGAGCTCGATCTGGCGGGTCACCCGGTCGCGCGCCTCCTCGACCAGCGCACGGCGCTCGGCCGGATCGCGCGCCTCCGCGAAGCGCGCGCGGTTCCGCTCCCGGGCCGCCTCGTCCACCAGCAGCTGGCCGACCTGGGCCAGGCTGAAGCCGGCGTCATCGCGCAGGCTCCGGATGAAGCGCAGGCGCTCGAGGTCCGAAGCGTCGTAGAGGCGGTACGAGCCGTCGGATCGGGCCGCCGGCTCGAGCAGCCCGATCTCCTCGTAGTAGCGGATGGCGCGGGTCGTCAGGCCGGTCTCGGTGGCGACCTCCTGGATGCGCAGGAGACGCTCGGGGGCGGGGCTGGACGGTTCATCGGGCGCGGTCGGCGCACCGGCGGGGGGTTCCTTCACCCGGCCATCATACGCCAACCTTGACGTTGACGTGAATGTGAGGGTCTGGTGGCGATCCACGCGACCGCGGGGCGCCCCTCAGTCGAGCGTGAAGTGGTCCGGGTCCTGGTAGCGGCCCGTCCGCTGGAACTCGATCTGCATGAGCACGTCGTTGAGCAGCGAACTCGCCCCGAAGCGGAACCAGTCGGGCGTCATCCAGCGCGGGCCGAGCGTCTCGTACAGCACGACCAGGTACTGGATCGCCTCCTTGGCCGTGCGGATCCCGCCGGCAGGCTTCATGCCGACCTGGCGTCCCGTGGCGCGCTCGAAGTCGCGGATCGCCTCCAGCATCACGAGCGTGACCGGCAGGGTCGCGGCCGGGACCACCTTGCCGGTCGAGGTCTTGATGAAGTCGGCACCCGCGGCCATGGCCAGGATCGAAGCACGCCGGACGTTGTCGTAGGTACCCAGCTCGCCGGTCTCCAGGATGACCTTGAGATGCGCCTCGCCACAGGCCTCCTTGACGTCGACGATCTCCTCGAACACCGTCGCGTAGTCGCCCGACAGGAACGCACCGCGGTCGATGACCATGTCGATCTCGTCCGCCCCGGCGTCGACCGCCGCGCGCGTCTCGGCCAGCTTGATGTCGCGGAACGTCTGGCCGCTCGGGAACCCGGTCGCGACGCTGGCGACCTTCACGCCGCTCCCCGCCAGGGCCTCCTTCGCCTCGGCCACCATGGCCGGGTAGACGCAGATCGCCGCCACCGACGGGATGGTCGGATCGCCCGGCCTGGGCCGCATCCCCTTGACGCACAACGCGCGGACCTTGCCCGGCGTGTCCTTCCCCTCCAGCGTGGTCAGGTCCATCATCCGGATGGCGAGGTCGAGCGCCCACATCTTGGACGCCTTCTTGATCGACCGCCGCTTGAGCGAATCGACGCGCTCCTCGACCCCGACCTGGTCGACCGTCGAGACCCGTCCGAGCAGGCTGCCGAGCGGATCGCCGACCGCGCGCGAGCGACCGTCCCAGGCGCGCACGAGCTGGTCGGCACGCTCGCGGGCGAGGCTGTCCGGGCGCTTGGTGGCGGTCATCGGACGGTGAGGATACACCGGGCCCGCGAGCCGGCCGGTGGGGCACCACCACCCGGCGGCGTACCATCGAGCGTGCCATGGCCGATCAGCTCGCCCTCCCCCACGATCCGGCGGCGGACCATCTTCCGACGCTGCCGGCGCTGCGCCCGATGCTGGCCTATCCGCTGCCGGAGCCGTTCGATTCGGTCGATCACCTGTTCGAGCCGTGGTGGGGCGGCGAACGCGCCCTGCTCGCGGTCGGGCCGGGCGAGACGCCGGGGAGCGGCGACGTCCGGGTCATCGACGCCGACGGCCACGATCGCACGGCGGCGCTGCGCGAGCTGGCGGGGACCGGCGTCCGCGTGGCGGCCCGCTCCGCGCTCTTCGACGGTGAGATCGTGGTCGTGGACGCCGAGGGCCGCGCCGACGCCGACGCCCTGCGCGACCGCCTGGCCGGCAAGCCCGGGCGTCCCGTGGCCTTCCTCGCCTTCGACCTGCTCGACCTCGACGGGCGTTCGCTGCTCGGGCAGCCCCTCGTCCGCCGCCGGGAGGCCCTGCGGCGCATCCTGCGGCCCGCCGACGAGGTCGTGGCCGTGCCCGCCATCGCCACCGAGGGGATGGCCCTGTTCGAGGCCATCGTCGCGCAGGGCCTGGCCGGGATGATGGCGCGACAGCGCCGGGGACCCTACCTGCCGGGCGTCCGCTCGCGGCTGTGGCGGTTCATCCCGGCGCGCGCCGGGGACGTCGCGGCGGCCGACCTCGCGGCCGCGCCGGCCGGACCCGCCAGCGGGACCGGGGCGACCGCGCCGGTCCTCGCGCTGCTCAGCCGCCTGCCGCTCGACCTCGGGTCCTGAGCGGGCTCGCGGTCAGCCCGCCCGACGAGCCGCAGCCAGGAACACGCGCAGGGACGGTCGCTGGCCGTACAGCAGGACGCCGGCTGCATAGATGCGGATGGCCGCCACGGCGACGATCAGCACGACCACGACCATGAGCGCGAGCGACAGGACGAGCTCCCCCAGGGGCACCGAACCCGTCATCACCCGGGCGAGCATCGCGAACGGGCTGAACGGCGGGATGATCGACGCCAGGCGCGACAGCTGCCCGCCGCCGCCGCTGAGCAGGATCGGCAGCGCGGTCAGGTAGCCCGCCATGGCGATGAGGCTGAGCGGGAGCGACAGGGTCTGGAGGTCGTCCGGCCGGCTGACGTACGACCCGACCGCCGCGTAGACGAACGCGAACAGGGCGAATCCGAGCACGAAGAAGACGCCGTAGGCGAGCAGCAGGCCGGGGGTCAGGGCGCCGGTCGGGACCGCGCCGGCCCCGCCGGGTCCCAGGATCAGGCCGGCCAGGCGGTCCTGCAGCGCCAGCACGACGAGCGCCGGAGCCGCGACCGCGGCGTACTGGGTCAGGCCCGCCCCGCCGATGCCGGCGACCTTGCCCAGGACCAGCTGGCGCGGGGACGCCGCGCTGATCATGAGCTCCATCACGCGGCTGCTCTTCTCGGTCGCCACGCCCGTCGCGACCCACATCCCGTAGATGAGGATGGAGATGAACATGAGCACGATGAACACCGTCCCGAGGAACGTGCGGCTGGCCAGCTCGCGGGCGTCGATCGGCGCGCCGGCGCCGTCGGTCGGAGCGCTCACCGACTCGATGTCGAAGCGTGGCGTCTGGAACGGATCGGCGAACGCCCCGGGCGGCAGGCGCGCGCTCCAGTCGAGGACGCCCAGGCCGAACGCCGCGATGCTCACCAGCTGGGTCCGCTCCGCGTCGAGGACACCGCGCGTCCGGTAGACCGCCGCGATCTGGCCGCTGGCCAGGCGCTCGACGAAGAGGATGCCGTCCACGGCTCCATCCTCCAGCCACGCGGCGGCGGCGTCGGCGGGTGCGCCCTCGATGACGAACGGCGGCTGCCAGCTCGCCGGGGCGTCGGTCGGTGGCGCGTTGAGCACGCTGTCCAGCACGCCCACGGCCCGCGCCTGGAGGTCGGCGTCGGCGGCGACGACGGTGACCCTCGTCTGCCGCCCCTGGTCGAGGTAGCTCATCGTGATCGGGGTCAGGGACACGCCGATGGCGAGCAGCATCATGATCACGGTCGAGGCGATGAACAACGGACTGCGGGTGCGATCGCGGTACTCGCGCCGGGCGACGATCAGGGCGTTGGGCAGGAGCGGATCGTGGCGGGCCATGGTCAGGCCGCCCCCTCGATGACGGACAGGTCGCCCTGGCGACCGCGATCGGCCGCCGCGGCGTCGTCCTCGGCATCGGCCGGGCGACCGACCTTCTCGATGAAGATCGCCTCGAGCGACGGCTCCGCGACCTCGAAGCGATTGACCCGGGCGCCGCGCCCCACGGCGGCGGCCAGGATGGCGGTCGGCTCCACGCCGGCCGCCAGCTCGAGTTCGGCGTAGCCGGCGCCGGGACGGGCCAGCACGACGCCGGGCAGCCCGGTCAGCCACGCCGGCAGGGTCTCGCCCTCGACGCCGAGACGGACGGTCCGGGCGCGCGACGCGCGCTTGAGGTCGCCAAGCGTGCCGGACGCCACCAGCCGGCCATGGTCGACGATGGCGACGGCCTCGCACAGGGCCTCGGCCGCCTCCATCTGGTGGGTCGAGAAGACGATCGTCCGGCCCGCGTCACGCAGCTCGACGAGCGCCTCGCGCAGGAGGGCGAGGTTGACCGGGTCGAGTCCGGTGAAGGGCTCGTCCATGAGCAGGACATCGGGCTCGTGCAGGACCGCCGCGATGAACTGCACCTTCTGCTGATTGCCCTTGGACAGCTCCCCCGCCCGCCGGCCCGCGTAGTCCGGGATGCGGAAGCGCTCGAGCCAGCCCAGCGCGTCGCGACGCGCCGCGGCGGGCGCGACGCCGTACAGCGACGCGAAGTACACGAGCTGCTCGACGACGGGCATCCGGGGGTACAGGCCGCGCTCCTCGGGCAGGTAGCCCCACATACGGCGCGGCAGCTCGGCCGACGGGCGGCCATCCCAGCGCACGGAGCCCTCGTCCGCCTCGAGGATGCCGAGGCAGATGCGCATCGTCGTCGTCTTGCCCGCCCCGTTCGCCCCGAGGAAGCCGAAGATCCGGCCGCGGGGCACCTCGAAGGCCAGGTCGTCGAGCGCGAGCGTGCGAGCGAAGCGCTTCGTGATGTGGTCGATCTCGAGCGTCACCGAAGGAGGATAGCCGCGGACCCGCGGTCTCGCCGCTGACCCGATGGTCCCGTCGGGTCACCCCGGGCCCGGCACCCCCTCGCGCCGCCGTCAGGCCACCCAGCGAGCGTGGCGGCGGCTGCGGATGGCCTCGGCAGCGATGGCCGGGGCGAGCGCGATGAGCGCCACGACGACCCACTCCCCGGCGTCGAGCGGCGACGCGCGGAACGCCTCGGCGATCGGCGGCAGGAACGGTATGGCCGCCGTGATGGCGATGACCAGCAGCACGGCCCCGAGCAGGAGCCGGTTGGTCGGCAGGCGGTGGATCGGCGTCACCAGGCTCCGGTTCGCGTAGGCGCGCACCACCTGGGCCACGACGAGCGTGGTGTAGGCGAACCAGCGGATGTGGTCCGGCGTGCCCGGTGCCCAGAGCATGATGCCCAGGGCGGCGACCGCCGAGAACCCGCCGGCGAGGACGATCCGTGCCAGCAGGCCGTCGTCGAGGAGGGGGATCGCCCGGCGCCGAGGCGGTCGGCGGGTCAGGTCAGGCTCGGCCGCCTCGCGCTCGAAGGCGATCGAGGTCGACAGGTCGATGAACAGCTCCAGCCACAGGATCTGGAGCGGGAGGAGCGGCTGGGAGGATCCCGCGACCGTGGCGATGAGGATGAAGCCGAGCAGCGCCACGTGCGTCGAGACGAGGAAGACGAGCCCCTTCTGGACGTTGTCGACGATGCGCCGTCCCTCGAACAGGCCGAACAGCAGGGTGGCGAACGAGTCGTCGCCGAGCACGAGGTCCGACGCGCCCTTGGCCACGGCCGTGCCGGACCCCATCGCCACCGCCACGTCGGCCCGGTTGAGCGCCGGGGCGTCGTTGACGCCGTCTCCCGTGACCGCCACCGTCCGGCCGGCGGCTCGCGCCAGCCGGACCAGGCGCTCCTTGCCCTCGGGTGTGGACCGGGCGATGACGTGGAGCGAGGGGATCCGCTCGGTCAGCTCGTCGTCGGTCAGCCGGTCCAGGTCGTCGCCGAGGGCCACCACCGCGTCGCCGTCGTGCAGGCCGGCCGCCTCCGCGATCGCCGACGCCGTGGCCGGATGGTCGCCGGTGACGACGATGGTGGCGATCCCCGCCCGACCCGCGCTGGCGAAGGCGTCGCGGATGCCGTCGCGCAGTGGATCGGCGAACCCGATGAGGGCCGCCATCGATGGCGGCGCGCCGACCCGCCCGACCGCCAGGCCGACCACCCGCTCGCCGCTCCGGGCGTGGGCGTCGATGAGCGCGCGCCATGCCGATCGGTCCGCACTGGTCGCGTCGGTCGCATCCAGCACGGCCTCCGGGGCGCCCAGCAGGCGCACGACACCGGCTCGGTCCTCGGTCCGGGCGTAGCGTCGATCGCCGGTGACGGGCTCGGCCAGGGTCAGCTCGGCGGGGTCGAGGTCCAGGACCTCGGTCGCGCCGTCGCCGTCCGCCTCGAGCGCGGTCGCCAGGGCCCTGGTGAACGAGCCCGGGACGGCGCCGCGGCCGCGCAACCAGGCGTCGTCCTCGGCGCGATAGGCGTCGGCCAGCAGGCGCACCCGTCCGGGCCCCTCGGCGACCGACCCATCGAGCGTGCGCACGGTCGCCACCTCGAGGCGGTTGCGGGTGAGCGTCCCGGTCTTGTCGGTGACGATGAGGTCCACGGCACCGAGCGTCTCCTCGGCGTTCAGCCGGCGGACGAGCACGCCGCGCTTGAGCAGGCGGTACGCCCCGAGGCCCAGGATCACGGCGAGCAGGATCGGCGGCTCCTCCGGGATGGCCGCGATCGCCGCCGAGATCCCGGCCAGGACGTTGGCGCCGGCCGGCTCGCCGCGCGCGAACCCGAGGCTCGTGACGATCGCGATGAGGACGATGGCCACGATCAGGAGCATGCGGACCAACCGGTCGAGTTCTGCCTGGAGCGGCGACCGTCGCCGCTCGGTGGCCGCCAGCCCGCCGGCGATGCGCCCCACCTCGGTCGAGGCCCCCGTCGCGACGACCACGCCCTCGCCCCGTCCGCCGACGACGGGGCTCCCGGCGTAGGCCATCGAGCGGCGCTCGGCGAGCGGCGTCCCGGGGGCGTCCGGCGCGGTCGCGCCCGCCTCCGGCACGGACTCACCGGTCAGGGCGCTCCGGTCGATCAGCAGGCGATCGGCGATGAGCAGACGCAGGTCCGCCGGGACGACGTCGCCGGCGCGCAGGAGGACGATGTCCCCTGGCACGAGATCGGCCGCGGGCAGGTCGCTCACGACGCCGTCGCGCCGGACCGTCGCGCGCGGCGCCGCCGCATCGCGCAGCGCCTCGAGGGCCCGCTCCCCACGGAATTCGGTGACGACGTCGGCGCCGACGATCGGGATGAGGCCGATCAGCACGAACAGGCCGTCGCGCACCTCGCCGAGGAGGATGGCCGCGACCCCGGCAGCCATCAGCAGGAGCACGAACGGCTCGGTGGCCGCCCCCGCGATCATGCGGGCGACGGACGTCCGGCGGGCCGGCTCCAGCTCGTTGGGCCCGGCGCGCGCGGCGCGGGTCAGGGCGTCGGCCGCGCCCAGGCCACGCGCGGGATCGACCCCGAGCCGGTCGGCCAGGCGCTCGACGGCGGTACTGAAGGGGGCGGGTCCGGCGCTCGGCTGCGCCCGGGGAGCTGGTCCTGGCATCGCCTCCATCTTCGCGCCCGGTAGCCGGTCCGTGACGGGCCGGAGGTCATGCGACGGCCGTGCACGTGGCCCGTCCTCGACGGCGACCGCGCCGCCCGCCGGCCGGTCGTTCCGTGTCCGACCGGCCGGAACGTGCGACGATCGGACCGTGCAACCCGCCTCCGACCCACGCTCCACGACGGCCCGGACGATCCACGCCGACCGCCAGGCACGAACCCTGCGCATCGGCTGGGCCGACGAGCACGAGACCGTCTACGACTTCGAGGCCCTGCGCTGGCTGTGCCCGTGCGCGTACTGCCGAGGCGAGGCCGGCATGCCCGGCTGGCTGGACAGCGCCCCGACCCTGACCGCCGAGCAGACACGCCTCACGGACGTCCATCTCGTGGGCAACTACGCCGTCTCGCCGCACTGGGCGGACGGCCACAAGACCGGCTACTACACGTTCGCGCTGCTGCGCGATCGCTGTCCCTGTCCGACGTGCACGGCGCGCCGCGAGGGGGAGCCGGACGCCACTCGTCCGCCGGCCGCCGGGAACCACGCCGACCACCGCTCGGCCCGGGCGCCGGCGCGCCGGCGCCCGACCGCCGTGCGGGTCGCGACCCCGGGGAAATCGGCCGCTGCATGCTATCCTCGCCGGCCAGTCGTGCGTCGTCTGGCCCGTCACCCGGACGACGTGCGAGGACCAGCAGGAGTCGCATCCCACCCGATGGCCGCCGTCGATCCCGCCGCTGCCGCGCCGCTCGCGACGCGCGCCCCTGCCCCGCGCCAGCGCCGGACCCCGCGACCCGCGCCCGAGCTGCCGTACCTCAACCGCGAGCTGTCGTGGATCGAGTTCAACGCGCGCGTGCTGTTCGAGGCGCGTGACCGACGCAACCCGCTCCTCGAGCGCGCCAAGTTCCTGGCCATCTTCGCCAGCAATCTCGACGAGTTCTTCCAGGTCCGCATCGCCGGCCTGCGCCAGCAGATCGAGGCCGGGGCGGTCACCCGCGCCGCCGACGGCCGGACGCCGGCCGAGCAGCTGGCCGCCGCCCGGGCGCGCATCCTCGATCTCGTCGCCGAGCACTCGGCCATCTTCCTCGAGCTGCGCGGCGAGCTTGCGGCGGAAGGCATCGAGATCGTGGACTACGCCAGCATCCCGCAGCACCACGCGGAGCTGCGCCAGCGCTATCTCGACGAGATCTACCCCGTCCTGACCCCGCTCGCCGTCGACCCGGGGCACCCGTTCCCGTACATCTCGACCCTGAGCCTGTCGATCGCGGTCGGCCTCATCGACCCGGACGACGGCGAGCCGGTCTTCGCCCGGGTCAAGGTGCCGCAGATCCTGCCGCGCCTGCTCGAGATCGAACCGGGCCGGTTCGTGCCCATCGACCAGGTCATCGAGGCGAACCTGGCCGACCTGTTCACGGGCATGGAGGTCGTCGAGACCCACATGTTCCGCGTCACCCGCAACGCCGACCTGGCCATCGAGGAGGACGAGGCCGACGACCTGCTCATGGCCATCGAGGAGGAACTGCGGCGGCGGCGCTTCGGCGAGGCCGTCCGGCTCGAGGTCGAGCGGTCGATGCCGGAGGCCACGCGCGACATCCTGCTGCGCGGGCTCGGCCTCGAGCTCGAGGACTGCTACGAGGTCGGCGGCCTGCTCGACCTCACCGCGCTGTGGCGCATCACCGAGCTCGACCGGCCCGACCTCAAGTCGCCGCCCTGGACCCCGGTCACGCCGGCCCGGCTGCTGCCGCCCGACGAGGATGAACGGGCGGACGTGTTCGCCGCGATCCGTTCCGGCGACATCCTCGTCCACCACCCGTACGAATCGTTCTCGGCATCCGTCGAGCGGTTCGTCGCACAGGCCGCCGACGACCCCGATGTCCTGACCATCAAGCAGACCCTGTATCGGACGTCGGGCGACTCCCCCATCGTCCAGTCGCTCATCCGCGCCGCCGAGCGCGGCAAGCAGGTGGTCGTGCTGGTCGAGATCAAGGCCCGCTTCGACGAGGAGGCGAACATCGTCTGGGCGCGCAAGCTCGAGCGCGCCGGCGCGCACGTGGTCTACGGGCTGGTCGGGCTCAAGACGCACTCCAAGACCTCGCTCGTGGTGCGCCGGGAGGGCTCGAACCTGCGCCGCTACGTCCACATCGGGACCGGCAACTACAACCAGAAGACGGCCCGCCTGTACGTGGACCTCGGCCTGCTCACCTGCCGGCCCGAGATCGGCGCCGACGTCACCGACCTGTTCAACGTGCTGACCGGGCTGTCGCGCCAACGCACGTTCCGCCGCCTCCTCGTGGCGCCGCACAGCCTGCGCGCGGGCTTCCTGCGCCTGGTCGAGCGCGAGATCGGCCACGCGGACGCAGGGCGCGAGGCGGGCATCGTGGTCAAGACCAACGCGATCGTCGACACGCCGTCGATCGAGGCCCTCTACCGCGCGTCGGGCGCCGGCGTGCCGATCGAGCTGATCGTCCGCGGGGCGTGCTCGTTGCAGCCGGGCCTGCCCGGCATCTCCGAGCGCATCCGGGTGCGCTCGATCATCGGCGAGTTCCTCGAGCACTCCCGGATCTGGGGCTTCCGCAACGGCGGCGACGCCGAGTGGTTCATCGGTTCGGCCGATCTCATGGACCGCAACCTCGATCGCCGCGTCGAGGCGGTCGTGCCGGTCGAGGATCACGACGCGAAGGAGCGCCTGCGCGAGGTCGTCGAACTGATGCTGGCCGACGACCGCCGCTCGTGGCAGCTCACGCCGGAGGCGACCTGGGTGCGCACGGAGGTGCTCAACGGCACCGAGGGGACGATCGACACGCACGAGGTCCTGAAGGAGCGCACCCTCGCCCAGGGGATGGTCGCCGCCGCCCCTCGCCGACCGGGCGCGGGCTCGGGCTCGCTGGACCCGCGCGCGTGAAGCGGACGAAGGCGGACAAGCGCGCGGACAGGCTGGCGGCCGTCCCGCCGGTCGAGATCGAGCTCAAGTTCCGGGTCGACGACCGTGCCGCCGCCGAGACCGTCGTCGCGCTCGACCGGATCGGGTCGCTCTCGGCTGAGCCCGAGACCGCGCGCGACGTGGTGATGGAAGATCGCTACGTGGACACCGCGGACGGAGCCCTGGCGCGGGCCGGGCTCGTGGCGCGCCTCCGGGAGCTCGACGATCGCACCCTGGTGTCGGTCAAGTCGCTCCATCGCGAGGAGGCCGCCGGCGGCGCGACGCGCCGGACCGAGATCGAGGGACCGGCCGATCCGGTCGCCCCCCCGGCCGACTGGCCCGCCTCGGATGCCCGCGCCCTCATCATCGAGCATGCCGGCACGCAGCCGCTGGTCGAGCTCGTGACCCTCCGTCAGCATCGCCGCAAGCGCCTCTACGGCTCGGACGCCGCCACGGTCGAGCTGAGCGTGGACGACATCGAGGTCCTCGCCGGCGACACCGTCATCGAGCGCTTCACCGAGCTCGAAGCGGAGCTCGTGGGCGGCGATGAGGCGGCGCTCGCGGTCGTCGCCGCCGTCCTGGACGGCGAGCCCGGGCTGCGTCGGGCGACCTCGAGCAAGCTCGATGCGGCGATGGCCGCCCTGGACGTCCACCGGCCGACCGACGGCGAGCCGACCGACGGCGAGCCGACCGCCATGGACGAGGTCGCCGTCGCCGCGGTGATCGAGGCGATCGCGGCGGCCACCGCGAGCCCGGAGACGCCGCCCCTGTCGGTCGGCCGGAGTCCCGGCGTCGGCGCCGACGACCACGTCGCCGAGGCCGGCCGCAAGGTCCTGCGCTTCCACCTGGCGCGGATGCTCGACCACGAGGCCGGGACCCGCAGCGGCGAGGTCGCCGAGGACCTTCACAAGATGCGCGTCGCGACGCGACGGCAGCGCGCGGCGTGGCGCGTCTTCGGATCGGCCTTCCGGCCACGCCGCACCAAGCGCTACCGCGACGGCCTGCGCGAGATCGCCGCACGACTGGGGGCCGTGCGCGACCTGGACGTCCAGCTCGAGGCAGCCGACGCCTATCGGGCCGACCTCCCGGTGGCCGAGCAGCGCGCCCTCGAGCCGCTCCTGCGCTCGTGGCGGACCCACCGCGACGTGGCCCGCTCGCTGCTCATCCGCGAGCTCGACTCGGACGGCTACCGGCGCTGGCTCGACGACTATCGCGACTTCGTCCGGACCGAGGGCGCGCTCGTGCTGCCGGTCGGGCCCGTCCAGCCGCACCGGGTCCGCGACACGGCCCCATCGCGGATCTGGGCCGCCTACGAGCAGCTCCGCGGCTATGAGCCGGTCCTGCGCTGGGCCGATGTGGAGACCCTGCACGACCTGCGGATCGCGGCCAAGTGGCTGCGCTACTCGCTCGAGTTCACGAGGGAGGCCCTCGGGCCGGAGGCTGGCACGCTCATCGCCCGGGTGACCGCGCTGCAAGACCACCTGGGGCTGATGAACGACGCCGACGTGACCGCATCGATGACGCGCACGTTCCTGGTCGCTAGCGCGGGCGAGCTCAGCTCACTCGAGAGCGCGGCGATCGGGCGCTACCTCGTCGATCGCGAGCGCGAGGTCGCGCGCCTGCGGCGGACCATGGGCCCCGCCTGGCGAGCCGCTTCGGGCCTGCGCTTCCGGCGGGCCCTCGGCCGGGTCGTCGCCGAGCTGTGACCCGGCGTCGAGGGACGGGTCGAGTCAGGTCCGCCAGCCGTGGGCCATCGACGCGAGTCGATCGCGCCAGGCACAGCCAACGTGATCGGCGATGAGGATCGCCCCCTCACGCATGCCGGCGTCGGAGACGCGCACCTGGGAGGCGCCGTAGCGGCGCAGCAGGGCGTCGACGATGGTCGCTCCCGCCGGGAGCAGGCGCGCCCGCTTGGGGTTGACCAGATACCGCTCCGAGGTCTCGGCCGCGGGCCGCTCGAGCAGCGTGGCCAGGGCCGCCGCCAGTCGATCGCGGGTCAGGATCGTGTCGGTCACGCCACCGGGGGCCACCTTGAGCAGGTTCGACGCCGTTCCACCGACCGCCACGATCTCGCGCGGTCGCACATCGATGGCGTCGGCCAGGGCGAGATCCGCGGCGGCGGTCATGGCCGCGATGTCATCGGGCGTCGGCGGATCGTGCGTGACGTAGCGGGTCGTCAGGCGGTTGGAGCCCAGGCGCAGGCCGGCCGCCCGGGCGTGGCCGCGCGCGCCCACGGCACAGAACTCCGAGCTGCCGCCGCCGATGTCGACGACGAGGGTCTCGTGGGTCACGGGCCGTCCCTCGGTGACCCCGATGAGCGTCAGGAAGCCCTCTTCCTCATGGGTGAGGACGTGGAGCGGGACCCCGGTGCCGGTTCCGACGGCGGCGACGATGGCCGCTCCGTCCGCCGCACGTCGGATGGGTTCCGTGCCCATCAGCGTGATCGTGGTCGCGCCGACGAGACGGGCCGTGGAGACGTAGCCCTGGAGCGTGGCGACCAACTCGGCTCGAGCGGCGGTGCCCAGGTGCGCGCGCGCGTCGACGGTGGCGCCGAGACCGAGGAAGGTCGACTCATCGATGATCGGTCGCAGGCGGTGGCCGGACACGGCGGCGGCCAGGAGATGGACGGAATTCGAGCCGAGGTCGACCGCGGCCCCGATCCTCGGTCGCGCGCTCACCCGACGCGGGTACGAGGGGCCCGGGCGCGGGCCGGGATCGCGATCAGGTCGAGGTCTCCTCGGCGCCGCTCGAGGTGGACCGCGGAGCCCGGGGCGCGGCCGGCTTGCGGGTCGTCGCGGGCTTGCGGGTCGTCGCGGGCTTCGCGGCCGCGGGCTGCGCGGCGGCTGGCTTCGTGGCGGCGGGCTTCGCGGCGGCGGGCTTCGCGGCGGCGGGCTTGCGCGCCGTGGCGGGCCTGGCTGCCGCCGCCGGCTTGGCGGCGGGCTTCGCGGCGGCGGGCTTGGCGGCGCGCCTGGAGGCCGCCACCGGCTTCGCGGCCGATGCCCTGGCCGGCAACACCGCTGTCGCGGCGGTGACCGCCGCCGAACCGACATCGCGGGCCGCGTCGGCGGCGGATCCGCCCGCACCCTCGACCCGGCCGCCGAGGCGCCCGAGCAGGCTCGCCACGTCGTCCGCGGCCGACGCGACCTGCTTCCGGCGCTTCGCGATCGCCTTGCTGTCGTTCTTTCCCTGCGCCTTCGCCAGTTGGTCGAGCCGCCTGGCCTCCCTGGCGCGGGCGGCCGACAGCTGCTTCTCCAGCTTGCGCAGCTCCTTGGACGCCTTCGAGGCGCGCTGCGCGATCACGCCGCTCGCCGCGTCGGCGACGGACTCGAGCGCGATACGTGCCCCCTGGTTCGTTCGCTTGCCGGCCATGCGTGCGTTCCCTCGCTTCGGATCGATGACCCTCGGGACGTGATGGTGGCAGAACCGCGCGCTGCGGTCGAGTCGCCGATGCGCCGGTCGGCGAGACGCCGGACGCGGCCGTCGGGCATGCTTGGCGAGCACAGGAGGGACATGACACTCATCCTCATCGGCGTCGGTGGCTTCGCCGGCGCGATCGCCCGCCACCTTGTCGACACCGAGATCACCACACGAACTGGTCAGGCGTTCCCGTTCGGGACGCTCGTGGTCAACCTCACCGGTTCGTTCGTGCTCGGCCTGCTCGTCGCGCTGACCGCCGAGCGCGGGATCCTGCCGGCGGACATCCGCGGGCCCGTGCTCATCGGGTTCCTGGGCGCGTACACGACCTTCTCGACCTACATGCTCGAGTCGTGGCGACTCGTCGAGACGGGCGCCGTCGGCCTGGCGGCATTGAACCTCCTCGGCCCGGTGGCGCTCGGGATGGGCGCCGTCGTGCTCGGCCTGGTCGTCGGTCGCCTCGGCTGACTCCGCCGACCGGAACGAGTCGTTAACGACATCACAACATCCGGTTAGCGCCCTGTTGCCACCGTGGCGGGCATGCCCACACGGACCCGGCGCATCGTCGACCCCGTCGCTGAGACCCCGGAGCGATGCCGATGGCTGGCGCTCGCGACGAGCGGCCCGACCCTGTCGATCGCGGACGGAGCCGCTGCATCGCGACTCCACGTGACCGGCGATCCGGCGGCGTTCGCGACCGCCCTCGCCGAACGCCGCCCACGGGTCGCGATCCTGGAGAGCCCGCCGGCGAGCTCGGCCGACCTGGATCTCGCACTCCGCGAGCGCCGTCGCCGGCCGACCCTGCGGATCATCCACGTCACCCGGGTCGAGGACGTCGATGGACGCCTGGCGGCCATCGCGGCCGGTGTCGACGACGCCGTCACGGACCTGATCGACAGCACGGAGCTCATCGGGCGGATCGACGTCCTGGAGGCCCGCGCCCACGCCCCTTCGCGTCACGAGCTGGTCGTGGCCGAGGATGTCGTCCTGGACCTCGTCGCCCACGAGGTCCGGCGCGATGGGCGCCTGGTCCATCTGCGGCCGAAGGAGTTCCAGCTGCTGGCCCTGCTGGCGGCGCACCCCGGCCGCGCCTACACGCGACGCCAGATCCTCGATCGCATCTGGGGGCCGGAGCACGCAGGCGATCCACGCACCGTCGACGTCCACGTGCGCTGGCTGCGCTCGAAGCTGGAGCCCGACCCGGACGCTCCCGTCCACCTGGTGACCGTCCGCGGGGTCGGCTATCGGCTCGATCCGGTCGCCCGCTGACGGCGTGGCAGCGAACGTTGGGAGTCCGTTGATGCATCGATAACGGCGAGCGATGACGCTCGGCGGGTCAACCGCATCGATACCCGTAGGAGCAAGCGCATGTCGTCTCCGGAAGCCCGCACCACGAACCAGCTCCTGCCCATGGTCGAGACGTCGTCGCAGCGCATGCAGCACTGTCGGTTCAAGTGCGCGAGTGCCTGCCACCACGATGCCCCCAACGAGCGCGCGACGGATACGTTCGCCGCCGTCCTCGAGCGCGCGGTGACGCGTCGCGCATTCCTGGGCGCCCTCGCATCCACCAGCCTGGTCGTCGCGCTCCCCGCCGGTGCCGCGGCGGCCACCCGCAGCCTCGATCGGCCTGGCACCGACTCGGCCGTCGACGCCCCCGAGCCGGCCAGGCGCTTGACGTTCCAGCCCATCGGGCTGTCGACCACCGACAGGATCGACATCCCCGAGGGCTACGCCTGGGACGTCCTGGTCGCCCGATGCACCGTTGGACGAGCACCGCACCGTCGTCGACATCGAGCTCGCCGCCCATGGGGTGTCGATCGTCGAGATCGTCGAGCGGGGTGGCCGATGGCGACCCGTGATCGGCGCCCGCAACCGACGGATCACGGGCACCACCCCGATGCGCATCAGCGGGCCGGCCGCGGGCGACCCACTCCTGCGCACGGGCGCCGATCCGACCGGGACCATGGTCCTGGGGACGCTCAACAACTGCGCCGGCGGCTGGACGCCGTGGGGCACGTACCTGACGGCCGAGGAGAACTTCAACCAGTACTTCGCCAACGCGGGGACCCTGGACGACGGCAAGGTCAAGTCCTGGCACGGCCGCTATCGCATCCCGGCGGGCGCCAGCGAGCGCAAGTGGGAGCGGGTCGACGAGCGCTGGGACGTGGGCGCCGAACCGAACGAGGCGTTCCGGCACGGCTGGGTCGTCGAGATCGACCCGTACGATCCGGACTGGATCCCGCGCAAGCGGACGGCGCTCGGCCGGCTGAAGCACGAGGGCGCCCATCACACCCTGGCCAGCGACCGTCGCGTGGTCGTGTACACGGGCGACGACGAGCGCTTCGAGTACCTCTACAAGTTCGTCTCGGCCGGCCGCTACGACCCGGCCGTCGGACATCGCGAGCGCAACCGGGATCTGCTCGATGCCGGAACGCTGTACGTCGCCCGGTTCGATGACGACTTCTCGGGCGAGTGGCTCCCGCTGGTCCACGGCGTCGGCCGATCGACCGCCGCCAACGGGTTCGCCCCGAGGACGTCGAGCGGAACCCCGTCACCGGCGCCGTCTACGCCGTGTTCACGAACAACTCCAGCCGCGGCGTCGGAGCGAACCCGGGAACCGACGAGGCGAACCCGCGGGTCAACAATCGGACGGGGCACATCATCGAGCTCCACGAGGCCGACAACGACGCCGGTGCGACCACCTTCACCTGGTCGATGTTCATGCTGTGCGGCGACCCGGGGAGCACCGATCCGCTCCTGAACGAAACGTACTTCGCGGGGTTCGACGAGTCCGCGGTCAGTCCGATCGCCGCGCCGGACAACATCATGTTCGACCGAGCCGGGAATCTCTGGATCGCCACGGACGGGATGGGCTCGCCGTTCGGTGGCGTCAACGACGCGCTGTACGCGTGTCCCGTGGAAGGACCGGAACGAGGCTACCTGCGCCAGTTCCTGTCGGTGGTGCGCGGCGCCGAGACGTGCGGACCGACGCTCACCCATGACGAGCGGACGCTCCTGGTCGCGGTCCAGCACCCAGGCGAGGGTGGCGTGCTCGGCGGCCAGCCCGCACCGACCTCGGGGTTCCCCGATTACGACGGCTCGGCACCGCGACCGGCCGTCATCGCGGTCCGGCGGACCGGGCCCGGCGACAAGCGGATCGGCGCATAGGCCCGCTCCGGACCCGGCGGCTCGCTCGCGCCGCGACGGCGGTCGCGGCCGGTCGAACGGCGTCCGCGCTTAACCGTCCGTTCGCGTGGCGTTGATCCGCGCACCACACGCTCTGCCCGTCCTGTCCTATCCGCTTGGAGGCGCTGCCCCGTGCTCACCACCCACCGCCGCGGCCGAGCCGCCGTCGTCCCACTCGTCCTGACCGCCATGTTCGCGGCCACCCAGACCGGGATCCCGCTGGTCGCCGGTGCGGGCCCGACGGCACGCACGGCGGTGGCCCACGTCGGCAGCTTCTTCGTCGACGACAACCTGCCCCTCGGCGAGCCGGAGACCACGCCGACCTCGGCCGAGATCGTGGATCCCACTCCGGATGGGCAGACGCTCCTCTACACGGACTCCCTGACCGGTCGCCTCGGCTTCGTCGATGTCAGCGACCCGACCGTCCCGGTCGCCCTGGGCGCCCTCGACCTGCCGGGCGGACCGACGAGCGTGGCCGTCCACGAGGACTGGGCCCTGGTCACGGTCGTCACGAGCGTCGACCCCGACGGCGCCGGACCGCTCAACGAGTTCGACGCGCCGACCGGGGATCTGCTGGTCATCGACATCGCCTCGCGCGCCATCGTCCGGACCGTGGCCCTCGGCGGTCAGCCGGACTCCGTCGCGGTGGCGCCGAGCGGGCGATTCGCCGCCATCACCATCGAGAACGAGCGCGACGAAGACGAGGACGACGGGCTCATCCCCCAGGCTCCGGCGGGCTTCCTCCAGGTCGTCGACCTGGCCGGCGATCCCGGCGCCTGGCTCCTCCGGCCGGTCGACCTGACCGGCCTGGCCGACGTGGCGCCCGGCGATCCTGAGCCCGAGTACGTGGACATCAACGACAGGGACGAGGCGGTCGTCTCGCTCCAGGAGAACAACCACCTTGCGATCGTGGACCTGCGCCGGGGCCGCGTGATCCGCGACTTCTCGGCGGGCGCCACCAGCATCGACGGGGTGGACGGCACCGAGGAGGAGATCGGACCGCAGGGCAACGGCCTGATCGAGCTCGATGACTCGATCGGCGATCGACGGCGCGAGCCCGACACCGTCGCCTGGATCGACGACAAGCGCTTCGCCACGGCCAACGAGGGCGACTACGAGGATGCCGACGGCATCGAGGGCGGCTCCCGCAGCTTCACGATCTTCGACCGGAACGGTCGCGTGCAGTACGAGGCCGGCCATCGCCTGGAGCGCGAGATCGTGCGGGCCGGCCACTTCCCGGAGGGCCGCGCCGAGAACAAGGGCAACGAGCCCGAAGGCCTGGAAGTCGGCATCATCGACGGTCGGACCTACCTCTTCGTCGCCTCGGAGCGGGCGAACACGGTCGCCGTCTACGACGTGACCAGGGGCACGCCGACACTGACCCAGCTGCTCCCGACCGGCATCGGGCCAGAGGGCCTCAAGCTGACCGCCGATGGGTTGCTCGCCGTCACCTCGGAGACCGACGGCGCGGACGACGGCTTCCTCGCCCGGCCGCTGATCACCCTCTTCCAGGCTGGCGCCGACTCGGACTGGTCGTACCCGCAGGTGCAGAGCGCCGACGACGACGGCGGCAGCCCGATCCCATGGGTCGCGCTGTCCGGCCTGGCGGGCGATCCCCACGACGAGGACACCCTCTGGGCGGTGAGCGACTCGTTCCTCGCCCAGGCCTGGCTGTACCGCATCGACACCAGCACGACGCCGGCGACGATCCGCGAACGCATCGCCATCGGTGGCACGGACGTGCTCCAGCAGGCGTTCGGCGACTACGACCTCGAGGGCGTCGCCGCCCGGCCGGAGGGCGGCTTCTGGTTCGCCTCCGAGGGGCGCACGAACGCCGGCAGCAGCCGGCCGAACCTGATCGTCCGCAGCGACCCGACCGGTACGGTCATCGGGGCCTATCCCCTGCCCGACAGCCTGGTCGCGACGGCCAACAGCAGCGGCTTCGAGGGCGTCACGGTGACCGGCACCGCGGCGACCGGTGACGAGGTCGTCTGGGTGGCCATCCAGCGCCCGTGGGCCGGGGACCCTGCGAACACCGTGAAGCTCGGCCGGTTCGAGGTGGCGACCGGGTCGTGGACGTTCGCGCACTACGCCCTGGACGCGGCTCCGGCCTACGCCGGCGCCGTCGTCGGCCTGTCGGAGATCACGGCCCTGCCCGATGGTCGGGTCGCGATCATCGAGCGTGACAACCAGCTCGGCCAGCGGGCGACGGTGAAGCGGATCTACGCCGTCGACCCGGCATCGGTGACGTGGGCGCCGTACGGCGGCACGCTGCCGACGGTCGGCAAGTCCCTGCTGCGCGACGTGCTCGCCGACCTGGACGCCGCAAGCATCTCGGTCCCGGACAAGGTGGAGGGCCTCGGCGTCGCCGCCGACGGCCAGGTCTACCTCGTCACGGATAACGACGGGGTCGACGAGAACTACGGCGAGACGGTGTTCGTGCGCCTGGGCGACATCGACTCGTCCTTGGCCGACTGACCGGATCGCCATGAGCCCCGCTCGCCTCTCCCGTTAACGGAGCCTTAACCCTGCGGACACGGCCCGTTGATGCCCCCGCTCGACGCTGGACCCGGTCAGACAGGGAGGACTGTCCCCAACCACCCGTGCCATGGCGGCACGGCACCCTAGGAGGAACATCGAGTGACGATCACGAACACCAGGCGCCTCGGCGCACTCGCCCTGGTGGCGGCCTTCGCCATCGGAGCCTGCAGTGGCGGCGGCGCGACGACGGCCCCGACGGATCCCCCGGCTGCGACCGACGGCGGCGCGGCGACCGACGCCCCCCCGAGCGACGCGCCGGCTCTGACCGGCCAGGTCATCGTGTCGGGCTCGTCCACGGTCGAGCCCATCTCGGCGCTGGTCGCCGAGTTCTTCAACGAGGAGGTCTCCGCGGACGTCGCCATCGAGGTGACCGGTCCCGGCACGAGCGACGGCTTCGAACGCTTCTGCGCCGGCGAGACCGACATCAGCGACGCCTCGCGACGGGTGAAGCAGTCCGAGATCGACCAGTGCGCCGCGAACGGCGTCGAGATGGTCGAGATCAAGGTCGCGATCGACGGCCTGTCGATCATCACCAGCGCCGCGAACGACGTGGTGACGTGCCTCTCGTTCGCCGACCTGTACGCCCTGCTGGGACCCGAGTCCCAGGGCTTCGACAACTGGAGCGACGCCCAGGCGCTCGCGACCGAGCTTGGATCCACCACGACGCTGCCCGACGCACCGCTCGTCGTCACCGCGCCCGGTGAGGAGTCCGGCACGTTCGGCTCGTTCGTCGAGATCGTCATCGAGGAGTTCAACGAGGATCGCGGCCAGGACGCCACGACTCGCCCCGACTACACCGCCTCGGCCAACGACAACGTGATCATCGAGGGCATCGCGGGCAGCCCGACGTCCCTGGGCTGGGTCGGCTACGCCTTCGCCGAGGAGAACATCGGCCGCGTGAAGCTGCTGGAGGTGGACGGTGGCGATGGCTGCATCGCTCCGACGCCGGAGACCATCGCCGACAACAGCTACCCGATCTCGCGTGACCTGTTCATCTACGTGAACGTGGCCAAGGCCGCGGAGAACCCGGCGGTCGCCGCCTATGTCGACTACTACCTCGCGGACGGCGTCATCGATACCGTCCTGGAGACCGTCCCGTACGTGCCGCTCGCTCCGGACGTCCTGGCCGAGAGCCAGGCCGCCTGGACCGCGCGCACGATCCTGACCACTGTCGAGTAACCCTCTGCGCCGACAGGCCGAGCCGACTCGAAGGCTCGGCCTGTTGCCGTATCCTGTGGAGCGCTGATGACGCAGGCCACCCTGACACCGGGCTCCGGTGTCCCGCTCCTGACCGGCTCGCCGGGGCGACGGCGCCGCGAGCGGATCTTCCGGACCGTGTTCCTGGGCGCCGCCTCGCTGTCGATCGTGATCACGATCTTCATCCTGTACACGGTCCTGTTCGAAGCCATCACGTTCCTGGCGGCCATCGACCTCCGCAGCCTCGTCGCCGACGGCTGGTTCCCGCGCCGCGGCCAGTTCGACATCCTGACCGTGTTCATCGGCTCGGTGATGGTCGCGGGCATCGCGATGGTGGTGGCGACCCCGGCGGGACTCGGCGCGGCGATCTACCTGTCCGAGTACGCGAGCGCGAGCACGCGGAAGGCGGTCAAGCCCATCCTGGAGATCCTCGCCGGCATCCCCAGCGTGGTCCTTGGCTTCTTCGCCCTGACCTTCATCAATCCCACCGTGGTCCAGGCCGTCTTCCCGTCGGCGGCCGGCTTCAACCTGCTGGTCGCCGGCATCGGCGTCGGCATCCTGACCATCCCGCTCATCGCCTCGATCGCCGAGGACGCCATGCGGGCCGTGCCGGTCAGCCTGCGCGAGGCCTCGTACGGGCTCGGCGCGCGGCGCGCGACCACGACCCTCCGCGTGGTCTTCCCGGCCGCGATCTCCGGCATCGTCGCGGCCCTCATCATCGCCGTGTCGCGGGCCATCGGCGAGACCATGGTCGTCGCGATCGCCGCCGGCGGCACCGGCGGATCGCTGCGCACCTTCGATCCGCTCGGCCCCGGCCAGACCATCACCGCGGCGATGACCGCGCTGGCGTCGGGCAGCGACCAGGTCCGCGGCGACGACGGCGCCTACGAGAGCCTGTTCTTCCTCGGCCTGCTCCTGTTCGGCATCACGTTCGTGCTCAACATCCTCGGCGAACAGTTCGTGCGCCGCACCCGCCAGGTCTATTGAGGCCGCCACGATGACATCTGCGACCACCACTGCCGTCACTCGCCCGCTGACCGGCAAGTCCGTGCCCATCGGCGGCGTCATCTTCCAGCTCCTGCTCCTGCTCAGCCTGCTCTTCGCACTGGCCGTGCTGGGCGTCCTGGTCATCGACGTGGTCAGCCGAGGCATGCCCGTCTTCGCCGACCGCGGCGCCGACTTCCTGACCTCGAACCTATCCACCAGGCCGGCCCAGGCGGGCATCCTCCAGGGGATCGTCGGGACGATGCTCATCGCCGTGCTGGTCGCCCTGATCGCCTTCCCGCTCGGCGTGATGACGGCGATTTACCTGGAGGAGTACGCCCCCGACAATCGCGTGTCGCGGCTCATCACCATCAATATCCGGAACCTGGCGGGCGTCCCGTCCGTGGTCTACGGCCTGCTGGGTCTGGCCGTCTTCGTGCCGCTGGTGGCGGCCGTCGCCGGCGGCACGGGACGCAACATCGTGACCGCGTCGATCACCCTGGCCGTGCTGGTCCTGCCCATCGTCATCATCACCGCGTCCGAGGCGCTGCGCGCCGTGCCGCGCGCCCTGCGCGAGGGCGGGTACGGGGTCGGCGCGTCGCGCTGGGAGGTCACGCGACTGCTGGTCCTGCCGGCGGCCTTCCCGGGCATCCTGACCGGCACCGTCCTGTCGCTCTCGCGAGCCCTTGGGGAAACGGCACCGCTGGTCATCATCGGCGCGTCGACCACCTTCTTCTCCACCGGCGACCAGTCGTTCCTGCAGTCGCTGTTCGGCAGCTTCACCGCCCTGCCGGTGATCGTCTTCGGCTGGTCGACCCGGCCGCAGGAGGACTTCCGGGCGCTGACCGCCGCGGCCATCGTCGTGCTGCTCATCGTCACCCTGTTCGCCAACACCGTGGCCATCCTGTTGCGCAACAAGTACGAGCGGACGTGGTGATGGACCACGATCCGGTCGGGGAAGGACCCATGCACCAGACCGCTCCACCGCCCGGCGTCGACGACGCCTCGGCCCAGGCGGGCGCAGCACCCGCGCCCGCCACCGCATCCGAGAGCGCGCCCGCCGTCACCACCGCCAGGCGCGCCCTGAGCCTCGACACGAGCGGTCGCTCGGCGGACGTGGAGACGTCGCGGGAAACGGTCATCAGCCTGAAGGGGGTGTCGTTCTACTACGGCGCGTTCCGGGCCGTGAAGGACATCGACTTCGATGTCCCGGCTCGGCGCATCACCGCGCTCATCGGCCCGTCCGGCTGTGGCAAGTCCACGCTCCTGCGCACGATCAATCGCATGAACGACCTCATCCCGGGCACGCGCCTGACCGGCGAGATGCTGTATCACGGCCAGGACCTGTATGCGAAGGAAGTCGACCCGGTCGAGGTCCGGCGTCGGATCGGGATGGTCTTCCAGAAGCCGAATCCGTTCCCCAAGACCATCTACGACAACGTCGCCTTCGGGCCCCGGATCAACGGTGCCAAGGGGAACATGGACGAGATCGTCGAGACCTCGCTGCGCCGGGCGGCCCTGTGGAACGAGGTCAAGGACAAACTCAGGGAGTCCGGGCTGGCGTTGTCCGGTGGCCAGCAGCAGCGCCTGTGCATCGCCCGGGCCATCGCCACGTCGCCGGATGTCATCCTGATGGACGAACCATGCTCGGCCCTTGACCCTCGCTCCACGTTGCAGATCGAGGATCTGATGGCCGAGCTGCGCCAGCAGTACACGATCGTGATCGTCACCCACAACATGCAGCAGGCGGCCCGCGCGTCGGACTTCACCGTCTTCCTCAACATGGCCGAGGACCGCGCGGGATACGTCGTGGAGCAGGGTGAGACGATCGGGATCTTCACCAATCCGCAGCACCAGATGACCGAGGACTATGTCTCCGGTCGGTTCGGTTGAGATCCGAGGACGACATGACCGACGAGCAGGCGACTGGCCCGACGCGCATCGACCGGCAGGTCGATGCGCTCCTGGACGCCGCGCACGCGTCCGACACACCGCCCCACACCCAGGCCCGCCGCGAACCGCTGGACCGCGAGGAACAGGCCATCAAGGATGACGTCCTGCGCATGGGCACGCTGGTCGAGGAGGCCATCCGCGGCGCGGCCGCGGCCCTGTCCGCCCACGACGCCCAGGCGGCGCTGGCCGTCATCAAGGGCGACGGGCGGATCAACGACGCCCAGCGTGGCGTGTCGCGGCTCATCTCGGTGACCATCGCGACGCAGCAGCCGGTCGCTCGCGACCTGCGCTACCTGCTCACCCTGGATCACGTCACCTACGAGCTGGAGCGCATCGCCGATCACGCGGCGTCCGTGGCGAAGCAGGTCATCAAGCTTGCGCCGGAGCCGCCCCTGCAGCGCTACGTCCACCTCCCGGAGATGGCGGAACGGGCCGCGGTGCTGGTCCACGGCGTGCTCCGTGCCCTGGTCGACATCGACCCGGTGGCAGCGCGCCGGATCGCGGTCGAGGACGACGAGATCGACCGGCTCTACCACGCCACGTTCGACGAGGTCGTCGAGCTCATGCGCCAGGACCCGGCCAACGTGGAGCGCGGCACGCGCATCGTCATCGCGTCGCACTACCTCGAGCGCATCGGCGACCGCGCGACCAACATCGCCGAGGACATCGTGTACCTCGTGACCGGCGACGTGGAGGACCTGAACCCGTGACCGCCAGCGAACCCATCCGCGTGCTCTTCGTGTGCACCGGCAACTCGGCGCGGAGCCTGATGGCCGAGGCGCTCCTGCGCCACCATGGGGGCGAGCGCTTCGAGGTCTTCAGTGCCGGCACGGAGCCCAAGGGGGTCAACCCGCGCACCCTGCGCATCCTGGCCGAGGCGGGCATCGATGCCTCGTTCGCGCGCTCCAAGTCGGTCACGGAGTTCCTGGGCCAGTCGTTCGACTACGTCGTGACCGTGTGCGACCAGGCCCGCCAGTCGTGCCCGGTCTTCCCCGGCGTCCACGAGTCCCTGCATTGGGGCTACGAGGACCCCGCCGCGGCGACGGGCACCGACGAGGAGCAGATGGCGGTCTTCCGCAAGGTCTTCATCCAGATGGCCGAGCGGGTCAAGCAGTTCGCCGTCGTGACCGCCCGCCAGCCAGCGTGACCTTCCTGCACCTGCTCCGCCACGCCCACGCTGGCGATGCCGACGCCTGGGCCGGGCCGGACGCCTCCCGTCCACTCACCGACAAGGGTCGAGGGCAGGCCGAGCGGCTGGCCACCTTCCTGGCCGATCGCGGATTCACGGCCGACCTGGTCGTGACCTCGCCGAAGGACCGGGCCCACCAGACCGCCGAGATCGTCGCCGACATCCTGTCGGCGCCACTGGCCGTCGACGAGCGCCTGGGCGATCACCTCGACGTGGCCGCCGCGGAGGCCATCCTGGGCGAGCACGATCCCGCGAGCAGCCTCGTGCTGGTGGGTCACGACCCGGACTTCAGCGATCTCGTCTCGACGCTGTGCGGGTCGGTCGGCGTGCCGATGCGCAAGGGGGCCTTCGCGCGGATCGAGGTCGAACGGCCCATGCGGGCGGGCCGCGGCACGTTGCGCTGGCTGATCCCGCCCGACCTGCTCAAGCCCGAGCGTTGACCCTGTCGCCGGCCGTCGCCGGCCGGATCGGCCGCCGTCGGGCCGTGAGGTCGGCGGTCGGGATGAGGCCGCCCGGGACGAGGCCGCGGGCGATGGCGCCCAGCCGCTCGGCCACGTCGGGCGCAAGGCGATAGTAGACCCAGCTCCCGCGCCGTTCGGCCGTGACCACGGCGGCGTCCCGCAGCACGCGCAGGTGATGCGACACGGTCGGCTGCCTGACATCGCAGCAGCTCGTGAAGTCGCACGCACAGGTCTCCGACTCGGATGCCAGCTGGCGGACGATGGCCAGGCGGGTCGGGTCCGCGAGGGCCGTCAGGAGGCGCACATCGGGGTCCAGGGTGGTGGTCTTCGGTCGAGCCATGACGGGCGTATGGTATCGACCGATCTCGATATTGACAAGTATCGATATAGCGCGCAATATCGATAAGCATCGATATCCCACCAGCCCGACCGGAGGACCGCGCCGACATGCACGACTCGCTCATCGCCTGGATGATCACCGGCGGCGACCGCTTCGAGACGACCGCCGAACGGATGGACCGCGACCACGTGCGGGCGCTCCGCGAGCAGCGCGCCGCCGGCGGACCGACAGGCGCGGGACGACGCGCCGCTCTCGCCCGGATCCGCGCCCGGGCGATGACGGTCCTGGGCCTCGCCTCCCCGACCATCGCCGCCCCGACCACCACCCCCGACTGCTGCGGAGCGTGACCGACGTGACCCCTGAGCTCGCCACCGACCCCCCGCCCGACGCCATCACCGACGTCGTTCGCGCCCGCTACGCCGAGGCCGCCCGGGCCGTGCTGGACGCCGCCCCGAGCCCGTCCGACGCGGCGTCGACGTGCTGCGACGCCGACGGCGCGCCGGTCTTCGGCGAGATCCTCTACGACGAGACGACCCGCGACTCGCTGCCCGACGGCGCGGTCCTGGCCAGCCTCGGCTGCGGCAACCCGACGGCGGTCGCCGAGCTCAAGGTCGGCGAGACCGTGCTGGACCTCGGGTCCGGCGGGGGCATCGACGTGCTGCTGTCCGCCCAGCGCGTGGGCCCGACGGGCTTCGCCTACGGCCTGGACATGACCGACGAGATGCTCGAGCTGGCGCGCCGCAACGCGGCCGAGGCGGGCGCCACGAACGTCGAGTTCGTGCGCGGGCGGATCGAGGCCATCCCGCTGCCCGATGCCTCGGTCGACGTGGTCATCAGCAACTGCGTGGTCAACCTGTCGACGGACAAGGCGGCCGTGCTGGCGGAGATCGCCCGCGTCCTGCGGGCCGGTGGCCGGGTCGGCATCAGCGACGTCGTCGCCGATGACGGCCTGACCCCCGACGAACGCGCCGCCCGCGGCTCGTACACAGGGTGCATCGCCGGCGCCCTGAGCTTCGAGGAGTACCGCGCCGGCCTGCGTGCGGTGGGCCTCAGCGCGATCGAGGTGACGGCCACCCATCGCGTCGCCGAGGGCATGCACGGCGCGATCATCCGGGCGACCAAGCCGGCCGACTGGTCCGCCGATCGGATCCGCGCGGTGGACCTGCCGCGTCCGACCAGCCTGTCCATGGCCCCCGACGCCGGCGGCGGATGCTGCGGCGGGTCGGGCGGCTGCTAGGCTGGGCCGTCAGTCGGTCGCGCTCGGATAGGGCAGCGTGACGGGGTCGGTCGCCAGCCGGCTCCGGCCCGCCGCGTCGAAGCGGTCCATGCCCAGGTCCGTGACGTCCACCACCTCGGTCCGGCCGCGCAGCAGCAGGTCCGTCGCCGCCCGCGAGATGCCGGGGCCCCACATCATCCCGTGCCCGGCCGCGGCGGCCACGACCACGCCGTCAAGGCGTCGACCCTCCTGCGTGATGGCCGGCCCGATGATCGGCGTGTGGTCGGGGGTGTAGTCGATGGTCGCCACCCAGATCCGGCGCAGGCCGAGGTCTCGGACCCGAGGCACGAACGAGGCCAGGCGCTCGCGGTAGCGCTCGTGGGCCGCCCAGTCCACGGCACGGGCGATGCCCGGTGCGTCGTCGGGATCGCTCCAGCCGAAGAGCAGTCCGTCCTCCTCCGGCCGCCAGTACAGCCCCGCGCCCAGGTCGAACACCATCGGATGCGGCGGCAGGAAGGCGTCGTCGGGCTCCAGCACGGCCACGGTGTGGCGCGCCGCCCCGACCGGGATGCGCACACCAGCCCGCTCCCCCACCGCTCGCAGCGAGGGGCCGCCGGTCAGCAGCACGCGGCCGGTGGCGATGGGGCCGGCACTCGTCTCGACGCCGGTCACCCTGCCGGCCGCATCCCTGCGCAGGCCGGTGAAGGCCACGCCCTCTCGCAGCTCCACCCCGGCGGCCGCCATCGCCAGCGAGTAGGCACGGACGTTGCGCGGCGGATCGATGTGGCCGTCGCCCTCGCGGAAGCTGCCGCCACGATGGCCGTCCGGGGCGAGCGTCCGGCTTGCCAGCGTGGCCTCGGCGGGGTCCAGCCAGCGCACGTCCAGGCCCAGATCCCGCTGCATCGCCACCCGTTCGCGGCCGATCCGCTCGTCGTCCTCCGTCACGGCCAGGATGAGGTAGCCGAGTTCGCGGAAGCCCGAATCCGTCCCGTACGCGGCCTGCTGGCCGCGATAGAAGTCGATCGACCAGCGCCCCAGGGCGACCGTGGCGGGCGTGCCGCCCTGCGCTCGGACGATGCCGGCCGCCCGAGACGACGCGCCCATCCCGACGCGGCCCTGCTCCAGGACGACCACGCGCCCGACGCCCTCGGCCGCGGCGAAGACCGACGCCCAGCCGCCGAGTGTGCCCGCGCCGACGACGACCAGGTCGGCGGACTCGCTCATCGCGCGCGATGCCGGCGTCGGGTGGTCATGGCCCGACGATAGCCGCCAGCCCGCGGGTCCGGCGCTGTCGTCGCGCGCGCCGGGCCGGTCCGTCCCTCGCCCCGGGCCGGCGGCCCTGCTCAGCCGTCGAGCGCCGCCGCCTCCACGCAGACGGCCGCGACACCCAGCCGCGCGAGGCGCGCGTACGTCGATCGGCGGCGCACGGTCCACGCCGCGACCTCCAGCCCGGCCGCCCGTGCGCGGCGCATCGCCGCGTCATCGATGGCGCGCCACTCGGCGGCGATCCCGCGGCAGCCCAGGTCGTGCGCCGCGGCGATCGTCGCCGGCGACAGGTCGTCGGCGTTCAGCCAGCGCGGCCAGGTCGGGGCGAGAGCGGCGATGCGCTCCAGGGTCTCCGCCTCGAACGACGACACGACGGCGCGGCGGAGGTCCACCCCACGGCCGGCGGCCAGGGCCTCCACGACGGCCCGATCGTGCAGGCCCTTGAGCTCGACGTCCAGGAAGGCGCTCCGCGGCAGCGCGGTCAGCGCATCGGCAAGGGTCGGCACCCCCAGCTCGGCGAGCGCCGCCGACGACAGGGCATCGACGCGTTCCGGCCGCCCCTGGACGCGGGCCAGCGTCTCGTCGTGGAGGAGGACCGGGACGCCGTCGGCGGCGACGCGGACATCGAACTCCAGGCCGTCGCAGCCGGGCACGGCCAGCGCCGCCTGCAACGCGGGCAGCGTGTTCTCCGGCGCCACCCGCCAGTCCCCGCGGTGGGCCAGGCGCAACGTCCCCACGGCCGCGCCCCTACCCGACCTGGAGGTGCGCCGACACGCCGACATGATCGCTCGGGTAGAGCGTCGCATCATCGGCCGCCGGCCGGTCGAACGCCAGCCGAGCGCTGCTGACGCCCACGGCACCGCGGACCCACACGTAGTCCAGGCAGCCCGGGTCGCCGTCCGTATCGATGGCCGGCGCCTGCAGCCCCGACGGCCAGGTCACCGCCGGGTCGTGCCCGTTCGCCTCGGCCATGGCCGAGCGAAAGCCCGCCGCGAGCATCCGGGCGTAGGTGGGCTCGTCGGGCTCGGCGTTGAAGTCCCCGACCACGACCTGGGCGTCCGTCGGCGGCGCGTCCGCCAGCCAGTCGATGAGCTGGCGGGTCTGCGCATCACGCTCCGCCTCGGCGGACACCACGTGGTGCAGGTGGGTGACGCCCACGAGCACGCGCGCCCCACTCGCCAGGGCCACCTGGCAGCGCAGCGCGGACCGCCCAAGGCCCAGGTCCAGGCGCTCCACGTCCGTCGCGCCCAGGGGAGCTCGCACGAGCAGGCTGTTGCCGTACTCGGGCCGGCCGGCCCACGCCCGGTGCGCGGCATACGTGCCCTCGCCGGCCGCGCCGATGAGCCGATCCTGGTGCATGACGTAGACGACTTCCTGGAGGCCGAGCAGGTCCGGCTGGAGGGCGGCCATGTCCGCGTAGATCAGGCCCTGGCGCTCCGGCCAGCGGTCGGCCAGGTTGAGGATGTTGAGCGTGGCCACGTGCAGTCGATCCATGGGTCTCCGAAGCGGTGGGTGCGGTCGGGCTAGCGATCCGGGTCGAGCGCGATCGGGAGGGCGAAGGAGAACGTGGAGCCGGCGCCCTCGGTCGACTCGACCCAGATCCGGCCCTCGTGCTGCTCGATGACGTGGCGGGCGATGGCCAGGCCGAGACCGGTGCCGCCGGTCTCGCCCCGGACGCGCGCGCGATCGACCTTGTAGAAGCGCTCGAAGATGCGCTCCTGGGCCGCGCGCGGGATGCCGACCCCATGATCCTCGACGGCAGTGACGACCTGGTCGCCCTCCACCCGGGTACGGACGGTCACGGTGCCCCCGTCGGGGCTGAACTTGACGGCGTTGTGGACGAGGTTGACGACGACCTGGCCCAGCCGCGGACCGTCGCCACGGACCGGCGGCAGGGCGGCGCTGCGCTCGATCCGGAGGTCGACCCCCTGGCGTTCGGCGAACAGGCGCAGGCGCTCGGCGGAGTCGGCCGCGATGGTGCTCATGTCCAGCCCGTCGGTCATCCGCAGGGTGCCGCCACCCTCGATGCGCGAGAGGTCCAGCAGCTCGTTGACCATCTGGACGAGGTGGCCGGTCTCCAGCTCGATCTTGGCGATGCGGTCGCGCATCTTGGGCGGGATCGCCGCGGCCGCGAGCTCTGCCTCGCGGGTCAGCGTCTCCGCCAGCAGGCTGACGGTCGTCAACGGCGTGCGCAGCTCATGCGAGAGGTTGTCGATGAACTCGGTCCGGATGCGCTGGAGGCGGCGCAGCTCGGACACGTCATCGAGCGTGAGCCAGATGCCCCCGCTGGCCGCCCGACGGGCGCGTACCACGAGGGTCGGGCCATCGGCATCGGACAGGCGCAGCTCACCGGTCGCGGTGCGCCCGTCGCCGGCGGTCGTCACCAGGGCTTCGACGGCAGGGTCCAGGAAGGTCTCCATCACGGTGCGCCCGATGAGGGCGCCATGCGGCCGACCGAGGAGCGCGTGGGCGGCCGCGTTCGCGTAGCCGACCTGGCCCCGACCATCGATCGTCATGACGCCCTGCTCGAGGAGGTCGAGGAGGACTTCCCGGTCGGCCCGGTCATCGACGAGCGACTGGCGGGCGCGGGTCAGCTCCGCGCGCTGCCGGCTGGCGGCTGTCGCGGCGGAGCCATCGGCCCCGGCGCCCGCCGCACGCCGGACGTCGGCCAGCTCGCGGCCACGGGCGCGGGCCACGAACGCGGCGCGCACGGCCACGAGGGCGAGCATGACGGCGACGATCGGCCAGGGATCCATCGGCCCGAGCATCGCACAGCACCGCCGGGTCGTGCGCCGGGCAGTGAGCGGATCCGGGGCTTACGTCCGACGACGGACGGGGCGGGCACGTCGCGCATGGCTCGGCACCAGTCCGCCGAGCCACGGCGCCGCGAGTCGCTCGAAGGCCGCCGGCGTGAACGCGTGGCGCGTGGCCAGCAGGTGGGCGATCCGCGCGGCCGCACGCTGCGCGCCGAGCGGGGCGCCGGCGAGGGTGGTCGCGGCATCCATCGCGGCAAGCTCCGACGACACGCGGAGGGCCTCGTCGTCGGGTGAGACCGCCGCCGGCCACGGCGTCGGGCCGAGCCGATCGCGACCCCCGGTGGCAGCCAGGGCCGCCACGCCGGCCGGTTCGAGCGCGGTGAGGTCCGCCAGCAGCGCCCGCAGGGCATCGGTGGCGGGTCCGTAGCGGGGCTTGCCCACGGCGGCATCCCAGCCTCGCGTCAGCCGCTCGCTGGCGCGTTCCGCGGCGGCGTCACCGAGCAGGTCCACGAGCGTCTCGGCGAGCACGATCGACGCGAGCTGCCCCTCGATCGCATCGCGGATGGCGGGGCGCACCCGGGCGCCCGCCGGCAGGACCGCCAGGGCGCGCCGCGAGGCATCGTCGAGGGTGGCGGCAAGGTCGGGCGCCACGAAGCGCCGGAGCGTGGCCAGGAACGCGATCGGTGCGGGCTCCGCGAGCGCCAGGCGGTCGAGTTCATCGCGAGTCAGGCCGCGCACGCGCTCCACGACGTCGTCGAGCGACTCGGCCATGGTCGGCGGCCGGCGGGGACGCCGACGCACCGGCGCGGCCTCGGTGGCGCCCGCCGAACCGGTCGACGGCCGCCAGCGGGCCCCGGCCCACGGCGGCGTCGGGGGGTGGCGATCGTCGTCGTAGCGCCGGCGCAGGGCGGGGTCGGACAGCCAGTCATGGGCCACGTTGATGCGCTTGGCCAGGGCCAGGCCGTCATCGCCGGCCACGTCCGGATGGTGGCGTCGGAGCAGGCCACGCCAGGCGATCTCGATCGCCTCGGGACTGGCGTCGTTCGGGACGCCCAGCGTCGCGTACAGGTCGTCGGCGGGGATGGCGGGGCGCGTCGGCATCGATCGAATCCTAGCCGCCCGCTCGCCCACGTCGTGGAGCCACTGGCTCGTTATGCTGCCGGGACCACAGCCGCTGCCCAGGAGGCCGACCCGAGTGAGCTTCATCCAGCGCGCGCGCGATGCCGCCGAGGCGGCCGCGACCAAGGCCCATGACGCAGCCGCGACCGCGACGCGCGTCGTCCACGACCCGTCCACGACGGACAAGCTGAACCGGGGCCTTGCCAGTGCCGGCCAGGGCGCCCGGGAGGCGGCCGGCTTCGCGCGCAAGAGCGTGCACACGATCATCGAGCGCATCGATCCGGGCACGCTCGCCGAGCTCATCATCAAGGCGACGGCGCTCCAGGAGCAGACCAACAAGGCGCTGCGCACCAAGGGCTCGCCCTATCGGATCTCGGAGATCTCCATCGCGGCCACCATCCCGCCGGGCGTGACCTTCGCCATCGGGCGCATCGACGACGAACCCGAGGGGCTCGGCGAGGTCGTCGTCAGCTCGGCCGAGCTGCTGGAGTCGGGCACGGACACGAGCGATCTCGTGCTCGCCCTCGACGGCACGACCGTGGATGAGGCCGCCCTGGGCGACCCGACGCCGGCCGTCGACGTCGAGGCGCGTCCCGACGGGACGCTGCCGGGCGCCGACCGGGCCGAGCAGCCCTGACCGTCAGGCCCCTGCGAACCCCTCGACGAGGCGCCGCTCGACGTCCTCGATCGGCAGCGTCGCGCGCTCGCCGGTGGCCCGCTCGGTGACCTCGATGCCGCCGGCGGCCAGCGAGCGCGGCGAGACGGTCAGGATCCACGGCATGCCCAGCAGCTCGGCATCGGTGAACTTCACGCCGGGCGACTCGTCGCGATCGTCCCACAGGATCTCGCGCCGCAGGCCGCCGTCCGCCGCCAGACCGTGGAGCCGCTCGGCGATCGCCGTGACGCGCGGCTCCTTGGCGGCGCCGATGGACACGAGGTGCGCCGCGAACGGGGCGACCTCGGCCGGCCAGATGATGCCCCTGTCGTCGTGGTGCTCCTCGACGATGCAGGCCACGTTGCGCCCGACCCCGATGCCGTACGAGCCCATCACGATCGGATGGGCCGCCCCGTCCTCGCCGAGGTAGCTGGCGCCGAACGCGTCGCCGTACTTGGTGCCCAGCTTGAAGATGTTGCCGACCTCGATCCCGTTGCGCAGGATCACGGGCGCCCCGCAGGTCGGACAGGCGTCGCCCTCCTGCGCGTTGGTCAGGTCGGCCGTGACATCCGGGGTGTAGTCGCGGCCGGCGTTGACGTTGCGGTAGTGGACGCCCTCGCGATTGGCGCCGGCGACGAGGTTCGGCGAGCGGGCGACAAGGTCGTCGATGACGACGACGGTGTCGTGCGCCCCGATCGGCGAGCCGTATCCGGGCTCCATGCCGGCGGCCTTGATCTCCTCGACCTGGGCCGGACGGATGCCGCCGACGGCCGCGATCGCGTTGACCAGCTTGGTCTCGTTGACCTCGTGGTCACCGCGCACGATGGCGGTGACGAGGCGGCCATCGCCGGTGACGAAGAACGCGGCCTTGGCGGTCCGCGCCGCATCGATGCCCAGGTACGCGGCGAGCGACGCGATGGTCGTCGTGCCCGGCGTCGCGACCTCCTCCAGCGGCAGGGCGTCCTCCGCCGGCGGCTCGACCTTGGGCACCACGGCGACCTGGCGGTTGGCGGCGTAGCCGCACGACTCGCACAGGACCAGGACGTCCTCGCCGGCCGGGTTGAGGACCATGAATTCGTGGGCCTGGCTGCCGCCCATCATCCCGACATCCGAGCTGACCGCGATGGTCCTGAGGCCCAGCCGCTCGAACGTCCGGACGTAGGCACCGTGCTGGGCCCAGTAGCTGACGTCGAGGCCCGCCTCGTCACGGTCGCAGCTGTAGGCGTCCTTCATCACGAACTCGCGGACGCGGATGAGGCCGCCGCGTGCCCGCGGCTCGTCGCGCCACTTGGTCTGGAAGTGGTAGACCTGCATCGGGAGCTGGCGCCATGAGCGGACGATGTCGGCCAGCAACCCGCCCACGACCTCCTCGTGGGTCATCGCCAGGACCATGTCCCGGCCGTTGCGATCCTTGAACCGCGCCATCTCCGGCCCGATGGCGTCGTAGCGGCCGCTGGCCCGCCACACGTCCGCGGGGTGGACCACCGGCATCTCCATCTCCTGGCCGCCGATGGCGTTCTGTTCCTCGCGGATGATCTGCTCCACGCGGTCGCTGACCCGCTTGCCCAGGGGGAGCAGCGAATAGATGCCCGAGCCGAGCTGGCGCAGGTAGCCGGCGCGCAGGAGCAGCCGGTGCGACGGCATCTCGGCATCGGCCGGATCGTCGCGGAGCGTGGTGAAGAAGAGCTGGGAGAGTCGCATGGCCGGACAAGGATAGCGGCGCGCGCCCCCTCGCCGTGGTCGGTCAGCGAGCGCCGCAGATCGACCGCTGGATCGCCGGCCGCCAGCGACGCGATCGCCCGCCGGACCGGCCCGTTCGGACCGACGGCCCACCCGAGGTCACGAGGCCCGCAGCGCGCGCCGCGGCATGGCCGTCGCTCGGGCCGAGTTCGAGCCAGCGCAGGGCATAGGCCAGCCGCACCGCGCCAGGTTCGTCGTCGGCCGGGCCGGGCAGGACGTGGAAGGCCTCGCGAGCGTAGGAGCGCGCGAGCGCCGCGCGAGAGCGGAACGGAGCGAGGTGACGGCGCACGGCCTCGATCTCACGCACGAGTCGGTCGTCGGCGGTGTCCGAGCCGCGGCGAGCGGGATCGCGCAACCAGCGAAGCGCCCGAAGCGCGTCCGACGCCAACGCCCTTGCGGGCGTCGGCGCCGGGGCGACCGGGAGCGGAGCGCCCGTGGGGAGGAGGGCCCCGGGCGCTGCTGGGTGTCCGCCGAACGTCACGCTGTCGCCGGCGTGCGAGCTCCCGGCCATCAGCGATGGCGACGGTGACTCGACCCCGGGCGGACGAGCGACGATCGGCATGACGAGATGGTCGCGGCGTCGTGTGAACGGCGGCTTATCGCTCGGTCAACACTGCCGGTCGCCGGAAGACGTAGCCGACGCCGCGGACCGTGTGGAGGTACAGCGGATGGCCGGGGTCGTCCTCGATGTGGCTGCGCAGCCAGTGGATGTGGACGTCGACCGTGCGCGACTCGCCCGCGTAGTCGTAGCCCCACACCTTCTCCAGCAGCTGGTCGCGGGTGAACACCTGGCCGGGGTTGCGCACGAGGAACGCGAGCAGCTCGAACGCCTTGGGCTTGATCGGCAGGGCGACGCCGTCGCGCAGCAGGCGATGACCGGCGAGATCCGCCTGGACCCGGCCCAGGTCCAGCGTGGCCGGGACGGCCTCGGCGCCGACGGCCTCGGCCCGCCGGAAGAGCGCCCGGATGCGTGCCGACAGCTCGCGCAGGGAGAAGGGCTTGGTCACGTAGTCGTCGGCGCCCAGCTCGAGCCCGACGACCTTGTCGAGCTCCGAGTCCTTGGCCGTGAGCATCACGATCGGCACGCCCGATTCGGCGCGGATGATGCGCATGACCTCGGTGCCCGACAGCTCGGGCAGCATCAGATCGAGCAGGATGAGGTCGGGGCGCTCCCCCCGGAACTGCGCCAGGGCCTCGCGACCGTCGGCGGCCGCGACGACGCGGAATCCCTCCGATCCCAGCGCGTCGACCAGGGTCTCGCGCAGGGTCGGCTCGTCTTCGACGACCAGGATCGTGCGTGCCATCCACGGTTCAGGATAGCCGGCGGTGTTAACGACTCGTTGGCGCTGGATGAACGATGTCGCCGGCTCGGTGACGGGAGCTCGAGCCCGACGGTCGTCGCCGGCGGACGAGGCGGGTCGAGGCGCCGGCCCTACCGAGCTGTCGGGCCCGCGCCGGCCCGACCGAGCTGTCGGGCCGCTCAGCCCGCCGCGTCGAGCGCGGCCCGTGCCCGGTCGAGCCGCTCCAGGACCCGATCGCGGCCGAGGGCGACCAGCGTGTCGAACAGCGGGGGCGTGGCCGTCCGCCCGGTGACCGCGACCCGGATGGCCATGAACAGGTCGCCGGCCTTCCAGCCGCGAGCCTCGGCGAGGGCGCGCAACGGCGGCTCCAGCTCGTCGGCCTCGAACACGACGTCGCCGACCGACGCGATCGTCTCGCGGGCGGCCGACAGGCCGTCGCGGGTGGTGGCCGCGTCCCAGCGCTTCGGGACGAGCATGGAGGCGTCCACGCCCACGTCGTCGACCCACAGGAACCCGACCAGCTCCCCGATCGCCCCGAGCGTGGGCAGGCGCTCCTGGATCACCGGCAGGAGGGCGCGCAGCTCGTCGTCCGTGGGCATCCAGCCGATCCGGCCGGCGACGAGCTCGGCCTCCACGAACGGGCGCAGGCGGTCGATGAGCTCGTCGGCGGGCAGGCGCCGGATCCACTGCCCGTTGAGCCACTCCAGGCGCTCGCGGTCGAACACCGCGCCGCCCCTGTGGACGGCGCCGAGGTCGAAGCGGGCGACGATCTCGTCGAGCGACAGGACTTCCTCCTCCGTGCCGGTCGCCCAGCCGAGCAGGGCCAGGTAGTTGACCAGCGCTTCCCGGACGAAGCCCTGGGCGATGTAGTCGCCGACCGCCGTCTGGCTCTTGCGCTTGCTCATCTTGGTCCGGTCAGGATTGAGGATCAGCGGCAGGTGGGCGAAGCGGGGCGGCTCGTGGCCGAGCGCGCGGAACAGCAGGATGTGCTTGGGCGTGTTGGACAGGTGGTCCTCGCCGCGGATGACCTCGGTGATGCCCATCGCCGCGTCGTCGACCACCACCGTGAAGTGGTAGAGCGGGGTGCCGTCGGCCCGGACGATCACGAAGTCGCCGCCGAGGTTGCTGACGTCGATCTCCACGGTGCCGCGCACGATGTCGTCGAAGACGACGGTCCCCTCCCCGACCCGGAAGCGCAGGGCGCCGCGCCGACCCTCCGTCTCGCGCGCCCGTCGCTCCGCGGGCGTCAGCGTCGAGCAGCGACCGACGTACCTGGGCGGCAGTCTGGCCGCCTCCTGGGCGGCTCGATCGGCGGCCAGCTCCGCGGGACTGCAGAAGCAGGGGTAGGCGAGGTCGTCGGCAAGCAGCCGCTGGGCCGCGGCGGCGTAGCTCGGCAGGCGCTCCATCTGGCGATACGGCGCGTGCGGGCCCTTGCTCGGCGCGCCGGCCACCTCCGGGCCCTCATCCCACTCGAGACCGAGCCAGTGCAGCCCGTCGAGGATGTCCCGCTCGAACTCGACCGTGCTGCGCGCGACGTCCGTGTCCTCCAGCCGCAGGATGAAGGTGCCGCCGACGTGACGAGCGTGCAGGTAGTTGAACAGCGCCGTCCGGGCCGTGCCGATGTGGAGTGGGCCCGTCGGGCTCGGGGCGATGCGGACGCGGGAGATCGTCATCGCGCCGCCGCCGGGCGGGGGGTGGGCGGAACGCGGTGGAACAGCGCGGGGTCGGCGTCGCCGGGCAGCACGCGCACGAGCGCGGCCGGACGCAGCCCGAGGGTGGCTCGACCGAGCGGGCCCTCGAGCGTGAGCGAGTCGAGCGACTCGGACCGGGCCAGGATCGTCACCGGCGCGCCCGGCTTGAGCGCCCGTGCCTCGAGGTAGGAGAGCAGGCCCGCGTCCTCCTCTGCCTCCTCGGTGATCCGATAGATGGTCGCGCGGGTGCCGGCCTCCACGTCCGACAGGCGGATCCCTGGCGGCCGCCGGCGCGCCACGGCGGCATCGATCGGGTTGCCGTGCGGGCAGGTCTCCGGGTGGCCCAGCAGCTCGTCGAGTCGCGCCTCGACCCGCGGGGAGATGGCGCCCTGCAGACGCATCGCCTCCTCGTCCGACTCGGCCCAGCCGAGCCCCACGACGCTGGTCAGCAGCCATTCGATGAGCGCGTGGCGACGGAAGATGGCGTCGGCTGCAGCGCGACCCGCGGTCGTCAGGCGCAGCGCGCGGTCGTCGGTATGCTCGACCAGGCCGTCCGCGGTCAGCCGCCGGAACATCTCGCTCGCCGCCTGCGTGGTGACGCCCAGGTGCCGGGCGATCTGGGCGGCCGACACGCGGGTCCCGTCGCCGCTGCCCGCCGACACGCGCAGCGCGAGCAGGTACTCCTGGGCGGCAGCGGACAGGTCGCGTGGATCTCGGTGGCGGGGCATGGCCCGCTCAGGATACGGGACGGGGCGGTCGCCGAGACTCGCGGAGCACGGCCAGGCCGACGCCACCCGCCCACGACACGACCAGTCCGGCGACGACGAGCGCCGACATCGGCGCGGCAAGGTCGGACGCGGCTGCGGCGGCGACGAGCAGCGCTCCCGGCACGGCGACGACCAGCGCGGCGATGGCCGCCGAGGCCGCCAGGCGGGCCAGCAGCGGCACCAGCAGGAGCACCGCGAGGACGACGATCAGGCCGGCCGAGGCGAGCGATGCGTCAGCGGGCGTGCAGGTCCCGGTCCGGGCACACCCGCTGAGCTCCCCGGCAAGGGCGTTGACCCCGACCGCGATCGGCACCCAGCCGAGGATCGCCGCGCCGATCCGTCCGAGCAGGCCGAACCGCCCGTCGCGCAGCCAGCGCGAGCGGAGGGCCGCATCGGCATCGCTCGCCGTCGCGGGTCCTCCGCCGTGCGCCTCGGCCCTCGGCTCGGGCGGCGCCGTGACCGGCACCGGGGGCGCGGTGGACGCGGACCTCGGCGCGCGGGCCGGCTCGGCCGTCGAGGGCCCGGCGGTCGCATCCCACCACGAGGTCGTGCTGTGGCCCGGCGGCGCGGCGTCGCCGCCGGGCGGCGCCGGGTCCGGGGCCGCGCCCTCGGGCGAGGCCGCCCCCGCGTCGCGGTCGAGCGTGGCCCCCGGCGCTTGGGTCGCCTCCGTCCCCGCCTCCGCGACGGCCTCCGCCTCCGCGACGGTCCGGCGACGGCGGCGAGCCCGCGCCTGGTACTCGGGTCCGTGCTTGCGCGGATCCGCGTACTCCTTCGGGTTGAGTGTCCAGTAGGTCCCCGATGTCGTGCCGTACCAGGAGGCCCCGCCCCAGTCGGGCTCGAACGGCTGGCCCTCGGTCCCGTCGTAGGACGTCGAACCGAGCGTGGCGAGGTTCGGCGGTCGTGTCGGTTCGTCGCTCGCGGGCGGTGGAGCGTCGGCTCCCTCGGCCGGTCCCCCGGTCGACGTCCCGGGTCGCGGCCGCGGCGGGCGCGTTCGCCGGGGTCGGGCGGAGTAGGCCCGGCGGGTGGCGTCGGCTCGATCGGGATCGGCCTCCCAGGGACGCGCCGAGCTCGGGGCCCGGCGGCCGGCTCGACCCGGGCCGGCCGCGTCCGGACCCGCGATGGCGTCATAGGCCGCCCGGATGGCCAGGAACCGCGGGATCGCGGCCTCACCGGCGGTATCCGGGTGGTGTTCCTTGGCCAGGCGTCGGTAGGCGCGCTTGACCTCGTCGAGCGAGGCGTCGCGACCGAGGCCGAGGGTGCGATACGGGTCGGCGGGGGGAGCCATCGGTGGTGGATCGCGCTCCTGGTCGAGGGGGGCCGGGCGTCGGCCGGGCGTCAGCCGATCGTCAGCCGATCAGCTCGCCGACGGGTGCCAGCTCGAAGTCGGCGACGGCCTCCGCCACGATCCGCCCATGCGGGTCGAGGGTCGGCGGCCGGTGATACCGGGCCAGCATGCGCAGGGCCTGGCCGTCGAGGACGCCCGCCTGGCGAAGCGCCTCGATCGAGGCGGCCCATGTCCCACGGTCGTACCCGTCCCCATCTTCGATCTTGACCGCCATGCCGGATGCGTCCACGCTCGACGACGAACCGGACCGGGCGCCCCGCAGGATCGCCATGCCGCGCAGGGCCTCCATGCCGGCCTTGCTGACGAGCCGACCGGGCAGGGCCTTCATCAGCGACGTGTCCAGCCGGTCGTGGCGCCCACCGACCATCTCGGGCTCGGCCACCATCGCGTCGCGGACGATGGTCAGCGGGGCGGCGATCGAGGCGCGCGGGTCGGACGCCGGTACCGCGGACGGGTCCGCGAGCATGGCGTAGGCCTGGGCGACCTCCCGAAGCCGGAAGGCGTAGGTCTGGACGCCGCAGCCGTCGATGGCGGTCCGCAGCCGGTCGGGCGTCGTGGCAAAGGCGCGGGCGACCGCCGACCGATAGGCCTCCTGGGCTGGATGGTCCGGCTGCCAGTAGGTGGCCAGGTCCCAGTCGCGCAGGCGGGCCAGCAGGAGCGACACCGCATGCTGCCCGGAGCACATGTGCCGGACGGGTCCCGCCCGCTCCCCGTCGCGCGCGAGCCGCGCGGCGGTCAGCGCGTCGAGCGGCATGCCCTCGTTCCCGCACGCGAGCAGGTTCTGGCTGACCCCGGCGCGCCGGAACATCGCCTGGATCGTGCGCACGTGGATGTCCTCGCCGCTGTGCGATGAGGCCAGGATCGCGATCTCGGCGGGTTCGAGGTCGAACGCCTCGACGCCGCCGGCCTCGATGAGCGCGACCGCGCCGAACGGCTTGACCGTCGAACGCAGGGTCACGAGGCGGTCGGCGTCGCCGAGCTGGCGGATGATCCGGCCGGTCACGTCGGCCTCGACGATGTCGCCGCGGTGGACACTCTCCTCGATCCCGTCGCGAAGCTGGCGGACGAGCAGGGGCGCGGCCGCCCGTACCCGTCGCGTGGGTCGGGCAGTCCGGCTGGTCGCGCGCTCGGAGATCGCCGTCATCGCGCCGAGGATACCGCCGCGACGTCCGGACCGTGCGCGGCTTGACAGTCCTGTACGGCGGCCCGGTCTTCCTGCGCGGCGGCCTCGCCGAGCTGCGCGATCGGGCGCCGGGGATGATGACCCTCATCTCGATGGCCATCCTGGTCGCGTTCGCCACCTCCTGGGCCGGCACGCTGGGCTGGTTCGAGGTCGAGATCTGGTGGGAGCTGGCGACCCTGATCACCATCATGATCCTCGGCCACTGGCTCGAGATGCGCTCCATCGCCCAGGCACAGGGAGCGCTCGACGCCCTCGCCGCCCTGCTCCCCGACAGCGCCGAGCGCGTGACCTCCGACGGCATCGAGACGGTCGCCGTCGCGCGACTCGAGGTGGGCGACGTGGTGCTGGTCCGGCCCGGCGCGCGAGTGCCGGCGGACGGTGAGGTCGTCGACGGCAACGCGGACGTGGACGAGTCGATGATCACGGGCGAGTCGCGAGCCGTGGCCAAGGCCGGCGGTGACCGCGTCGTGGCCGGCACGGTCGCCGGCGGCGGGTCCCTCCGGGTGCGCGTGAGCGCCATCGGCGACGCGACGGCCCTGTCCGGGATCCGGATCGCCCTCGAGCGAGCGCGCGAGCTGGACATGGTCATCTTCGACAAGACCGGGACCCTGACCCTTGGCGAGCCGGAGGTCGCGGGGGTCGTGTCGGTCGGCGGCTACGACGACGCGTCGGTCCTCGCCCTCGCGGCCGCGGTCGAGGCGGACTCGGAGCACCCGCTCGGGCGAGCCATCGTGCGCGCCGCGCAGGCGCGAGGCGTCGCGGTCCCGAGCGCGTCGTCGTTCGAGGCCGTCGCCGGGCGCGGGGCCAGGGCCAGCGTGGACGGTCGCGCCGTCGAGGTCGGCGGGCCGCGCGTCCTGGAGTCCGCCGGCGCCACCCCGATCGAGGCGATGGCCGATCGCTCCGCCCAGGGGCAGACGGTGCTCCACGTGCTGGCCGACGGCGAGGTGGTCGGCGCGATCGCGCTCGAGGACGCCATCCGACCCGAGTCGAAGGAGGCGATCGATCGGCTCCACGCGCTCGGCATCCGGGTGGCGATGATCACCGGCGATGCGCAGGCCGTCGCCGATTCGGTGGCACGCCGGCTCGGCATCGACGAGGTCGCGGCGCAGGTCCTGCCGGCCGACAAGGCGGCCGCCGTCGAGCGGTTCCAGGCCGGCGGGCGTCGGGTCGCGATGGTCGGTGACGGCGTCAACGACGCGCCGGCCCTCGCGACCGCCGACGTCGGGATCGCCATCGGGGCCGGCACGGACGTCGCGGTCGGCTCGGCCGGGATCGTCCTCGTGCGGTCGGACCCGCGCGACGCGGTGAGCGCCATCCGGCTGTCCCGGGCGAGCTATCGGAAGATGGTCCAGAACCTCGTCTGGGCGGGCCGGCTACAACGTGGTGGCGATCCCCGTCGCCGCGGGCGTCCTCGTCCCGTGGGGCGTGGACCTGCCGATGGCGGTCGGTGCCGTGGCGATGAGCCTGTCGACCATCATCGTCGCGGCCAACGCCCAGCTCCTCCGCCGGGAGGACCTGCGGCCGGACGCCGGCACGGCCGGGGAGCCCGCCTACGCCAGCGCGGCGTAGACGAGGGCGACCGCTTCCTCGGCCGGCGCGCCGGACGATCCCCACTCGTTGCGCAGGTAGGCGATGACGAGGTCGTTCGCGGGATCCACGACGAGGGTGCTGCCGGTCGCGCCGCCGTGGCCGAAGGCCGTCGGACTCGGGATGGCGCCGGGACCGATCCCGGTGCGACCCCATCCCAGCGCGTAGTCCGGCGGCCGGCCCGTCCCGGCCTCGGCGAGCCCGGCCGTCTGGAGTCGTGTCATGGCCTCGACGAACGGGCGGCCGAGGACGCGGACCCCGTCCACCCTGCCGCCCAGGAGCATCGCGCGCCCGAAGCGGGCGATGTCCTCGGCGGTGGACCACAGGCCGCCACCCGGCATGGCCAGCGCGACGAAGTAGTCCAGGACCGTCTCACCGTCCACGCCGGGCGGCCCGAGGCGTCCTTCGATCGGGAGTCCCGGTGGCGCGCCGTCGCGCGGGTCGAAGGTCGTCGCGGCCATCCCGAGCGGTGCGAACAGGTCCTCCCGCATGAGCGCCGCGAACGAGCGTCCGCGGACCCGCTCGACGATCTCGGCCAGGAGCTGGAACGAGTCCGTGGTATACGCGTAGGCGCTGCCCGGCCGGAACAGCAGCGGGGTCGAGGCCAGTCGCGCGAGGACGGCGGCTCCCGTCGGCGGGTCGGTCAGGTAGACCTCCTCCGCGGCATCGCGGAACCCGGCGGTGTGGGTCAGGACGTGCCAGGTCGTGATGGGGACCGCGGGTTCGCCCGATGGCGGCGGTGGCTGGTGCCAGTCGGGCAGATACGTCGCGATCGGCTCGTGCAGGACGAGGGCGCCCGACTCGACGGCCTGCATCACGACCGTCGCCGTGATCGGCTTCGTGATCGAGGCGATGGCGCTTCGCCACGTGACGTCCGAGTGGTCGCCGGCGCGGCGCGCGACCGACCCGACCAGCCCGTCGCTGCGAGCCACGGCCAGCGCGGCGTAGGACACGCGGCCGCCGGTCACCTGCCCGCGCACGTGCTCGAGGGCGCGGGTCAGCCGGTCGGTGTCGAGCGCGGGTCGATCGGTCATGGCCCGATCCTCGGTCGACGGGGAGGGACCGTCGTCACTCGGCCGTGTGGCCGGTCCCGAACTGGCGATCGCCGGCGTCGCCGAGGCCCGGGATGATGTAGCCCTTCTCGTTGAGGCCGCGATCGAGCGCCGCACAGTGGATCTCGACGTCGGGGTGCGCGTCCTGGACGGCGCGGACGCCCTCCGGGGCGGCGATGAGGTTGACCAGCTTGATCCGGACCGCGCCCCACTTCTTGAGGACATCGATGGCCGCGGTCGCGCTGCCGCCGGTGGCGAGCATCGGGTCGAGGATGAGGCACAGATCGACCGTCGCGGAGTCCGGCAGCTTGTTGTAGTACTCGACCGGGCGGAGCGTGCGCTCGTCACGGAACAGGCCGAGATGCCAGACCTGGGCGGTCGGCATCAACTCGAGCATGGCGTCGACCATGCCGAGCCCCGCGCGCAGGATCGGGATCAGCCCGATGCGCTCGCCGAGCTCATGGGCGTCCATCGCCTCCATCGGGGTGGTGATCCGGCGGTCCCTGACGGCGGCGTCCTGGAGCGCCTCGTAGCCGAGCAGCCAGCTCAGCTCACGGACGATCTCGCGGAACTTCTTCGGCTCGGTCTCGACGTCGCGCAGGATGGCGAGCTTGTGCAGGACGGCCGGGTGGGTCGAGACGTACAGGCTGCCGCGGCTGGTCACGACGCGATGGTAGCGCGCCGATGCTCGGTCAGTGCACGCCTGGCCGGGTCGTACCAGACGAGGCCGGGCTCGGGCGGTGGCGGCGTGCCGGCGGTCAGCGCTCGAAGCCACGCCCGGGACGAACCGGGGAAGGCGGCACCGACGATGCGCGGGAAGCGGGCCAGCAGCGTTCGGTTCGCGGCGGAGGCACGGACGACCCAGACCGTGGCGATCCGGTCGGTCGGCCATGTCGCGCCGGCTTCGGCCGCCTTGCGGGCGGTCGCGCGCACGGCGGCACCGAGGTCGCCGAAGGTGTTCCAGCACTCGACCAGGATGCGGGCTCGCTGCCGGGCGTCGCGGATCCCGACGTCCGTCGAGCGGGAGGGATCGAGCGGGCGGGTGGGCAGCTCGAACGTGCCGTGACGGCCGGACGCCGCGGCCAGGGCGAGGATCCGCTCCTGCATCTCGAGGTGGCCGGCGTCGCGCACGCCGTCAGGGGCCGCGCCGAGCGGTCGGCTCAGGCTGGCGGCCAGCGGCCGGTCGAGCGCGATACCGATCACGACCCATGCTTCGAGCGGGGCCCGCGCGCCGTGTCCGCGCTCGATCTCGCTGAGGCGCGTGCGACCGATCCCGGTCCGCGCGGCCAGGCCGGTGAGTGTCATGCCGCGGGCGCGGCGGGCGCCCCGGACCTGTCCGCCGAGGGTGGCCGCGATGGCGGTGGCCTCCCGATGTCCGGCGATCTCGACCTGGGTGCGCGACATGCGGCGATGGCGCGCCGCGGCGGCGGTGGTGGGGGGCGTGGTGGGGGCGGTGGCGGGGGGTGTGGTGGTGCCGGCGGCGGGGGGCGTGGTGGGGCCCGTGCCGCCCTCGCGGCTGGTCCGTGCGGTCATGGTCTGTCTCCCGACTTCGGTACGTGGCGGGATTCCGCCCGGAGCGTACGTTTCGGGGCGTACCGGAGGCGTACCGGACGAGGAAAGGGCCAGCTGGCGGGCGCCCGGCTCGATGAGCGTGCGCGGTGCGAGGCGATGCACGCGTGGCGGACTCGATCCGGGCCGCCGTGCGCCCTCGCGAGGAGACCGTTCGATGGCCGTGTGCCCGCCGTTGCCCTGATCTGTACGGTGGGAGCGGAAACCGGCGGGATATCGGGGCCGGGGTGCCGGGCCGGGGATGCCGGGGCCGGAGTGCGGGGCTCGCGGGATGCCGGGGCCGGGATATCGAGGCCGGGGTGCCGGGCCCGGGGGTGCCGGGCCGGGGATGCCGGGCCGGGGATGCCGGGTTCGGGGTGCCCGGGCCGAACCGGCGCGGCAGGCTGGCCGCGACGAGCGAAACGGCCGGCCCCGGGTGGGGCCGGCCGTTCGTGACTGCGTGGGTCGGACGGGCCTTACTGACCGCCCTCGGTGAGCGTGACCTCGGCCTTGACCCAGGACTCGCCCTTGGTGTCGAGGTCGCCGAGCTCGGCCAGGGCCGCCTCGGCCAGGTCGTTGCGCCAGGCCTGACCCTCGACCGGCTTGGTCAGGATCTTGCCGTCGAGCGCCACCTGGACCGTCCGGTCGAACGCGGCCGGGTCGGTGATGCCGATCCCGTTCGGCGACGGCCAGATGATCCCGTTGACCTCGTTGAGCTGCCACGTCTGGTGGCCCTTCGGCAGCGCCGCATCGGAGGCGAGGACATGCTCGACGCAGGCCTCCGGGTTGTCGCGGCAGAAGATCCAGCCCTTGAAGGACGCCTTCAGGAACTTGACCGCGAGCGCCTCGTTGCCCTCCTGGGCGAGCCACGCCTCGGAGGCGAAGATCGCGTCCTGCAGCATCGAGGTGCCGTAGTCCTCCCACGAGATGACGTTGAGGTCCTCGGGCTGGAACAGTTCACCCGTGGCCGGGTTGATCGTCTCGAGGACCTGCGCGTACTCGTTGTAGATCATCGCCTGGGCGGCGTCGATCTCGCCGGCGACGAAGGCGACCATGTCGAACTGCTGGGCGACGATCTGGACGCTGTTGGGATCGTCCGGATCGAGCCCCGCCTTGCGCAGCCCGGCGTACAGCTCGGCCTCGTTGCCGAAGCCCCACGCACCGACCTTCTTGCCGGCGAGATCCTCGGGCGACTCGATGCCCGACGACTTGAACGCGACCTGCAGGGTCGGCGAGCGCTGGAACACCTGGGCGATGACGACGCCGTCGGCGCCCGACTCGCGCGGGGCGAGCATGCGCGGCACCCAGCTGATGCCGAACTCGGCCTGGCCGCCGGCGACGACGGTGGCGGGCACGATCTCGACCGCGCCCGGCAGGATCGTCACGTCGAAGCCCTCGTCCGCGTAGTAGCCCTCGGCCAGGGCCGCGTAGTAGCCCGCGAATTGCGCCTGCGGGAACCACTGGAGCTGCAGGCGGATCGGGATCAGCTCGCCCGTGCCCGAGGTCGGCTCGACGCTCGGGGCATCCGACGGTGCGGTCGTGGCTCCACCGGTCGGGGCGGCCGTGCCGCCGCCCCCGGAACAGGCCGCCAGCGCGATCGACATGGCGGCGAAGACTGCGACGGATCGCCTCGTTCGCATGGGGGTACCTCTGTGCTGCGGACCGTGGCCAGGAGCCGGTCCGATCTCCTCCAGTGGCGCAGTCTAGCGAAGGTTGCGGTGGCGCGATAGCCACGCAGGACCGCGCTCCGGTGGCGCTCGGGTGACGTTCCGGGGCCGGTCAGCCGCCCGCGGCGCGCCGGTCGTGCCACGGCATGACCAGGCGCTCGGTGAGCGCCACCACCAGGTAGAGTCCGATCCCGATCGCGCTGGCGAACACGATGGCGGCCCACGAGCGCTCGAAGTTGAGGAACGCCGAGTACGTGGCGATGTACTGGCCGAGGCTCGACCGCGGCGCGGCGAAGTACTCGCCGACCACGGCGCCGATGGTCGCCAGCGTCACGGCCAGCCGGAGCGCCGTGAAGATGTACGGGAGCGCATTCGGCACGCGCAGCTTGCGGAACACCACGAACTCGGGGGTGGCGTACGAGCGCAGCAGCTCCAGTGCGGCGGGGTCCACCGTGGTCAGGCCACGGACCGTGTTGATCATGACCGGGAAGAAGCACAGGGCGGCCGCGACCATCGCCTTGGACAGCTGCGAGTCCAGCCCGAACCAGTTGTTGAACAGCGGTGCGAAGGCGAGGATCGGCACCGAGCTCGCCGCCACGGCGAACGGCATGAGCGATTCGCGCATCGCGGCGTAGCGGGCGGTGATGACGCCGACCGCGATCCCGGCCGTGGACCCGATGACCAGCCCGCCCAGGATCTCCCAGAACGTGTAGCTGGCGGCGGCCACGAGCTCGGGCAGGTAGGTCTGCCACGCGACCGCGATGGCGACCGGGCTGGGCAGGATGAACTGCTGGATGCCGAACGTCCGGACGATCAGCTCCCAGGCGACGAGGAACCCGACGAACAGGCCGACCGGCGGACCCCAGTCGCGGGCGCGGCCGGCGAGGCCGGACCCGGAAGGTGTCGCGACGGTCCCGACCGCGCTCGTCATCCGGACAGGCCCTCGGCAGCGACCCGGCGCGGGTCGGCGTCCGACGCGGCCCCTGGCTCCTTGCCGCGCAGCGCCTCGCGCACGGCGGTGACGAGCCGGAAGTACGCGCCGAGCTCGCGCGTCTCGGCCGTCCGCTCACGCGGCAGGTCGATGTCGATGACGCTGGTGATCCGGCCGGGACGCGCCGACATGACGACCACCCGGGTCGACAGGAAGACCGCCTCCGCGATCGAGTGCGTCACGAACAGGACGGTGGTCCGGGTGCGCTCCCAGATCTTGAGCAGCTCCAGGTTCATCCGCTCGCGGGTCATCTCGTCGAGCGCGCCGAACGGCTCGTCCATGAGCAGGATGGCCGGGTCGAGGGCGAGGGCCCGGGCGATGGCCACCCGCTGCTGCATCCCGCCCGACAGCTGCCACGGGTAGTGCCCCGCGAAGTCGGCCAGCTCGACGAGCGCGAGATGCTCGGACGCGCGCCGCGAGCGCTCCGCTCCGGGGGTCCCCTGCACCTCCAGCGGCAGCTCCACGTTGCCCTGGACCGTCCGCCAGTCGAACAGGATCGGGGACTGGAAGACCATCCCGTAGTCGCGGTCGAGGCGCGCCTGGTGAGCCGACTTGCCGTTGACCGTGACGGTCCCGGCCGTGGGGCTGATGAGGTCGCCGACGATGCGCAGGAGCGTCGACTTGCCGCAGCCCGACGGACCGATGAGCGAGATGAACTCGCCCTCGGAGACCGACAGCGTGATGTCCTTGAGCGCTTCGACGCTGCCGGCCGTCTGGCCGCGCGGCGCGAAGACCTTGGAGACCGCGTCGATCTCGACGACGGGGCGGGCTGCGTCGGTCATGTGGCGGCCATCCCATCCGTGCGGCGCTCGTGCCGGAGGACGAAGGCCTCCGTCCCGGCCACGAGCAGGTAGACCCCGATGCCAAGGACGGACGAGACGACGATGGTCGCCCACAGGTACTCGGCGTTGAGGGAGTAGTACTGCATCCCGGTGATGATCTGGCGGGCCAGGCCGTCCTGGATGAGTGACGGCAGCTCCCCGACGATCGCCCCGACGACGGCCGCCGGCGCGGCGATGCGGAACCCGGTGAACAGGTACGGCCGGGCGGCCGGCAGGCGGAGCTTGCGCAGGATCGCCCCGCGCGACGCGGCGTACGAGCGCATCAGCTCGAGCGCCCGCGGGTCGTACGCCCGCAGGCCGCGCAGCGCGGCGATCGTGACCGGGAAGAAGGTCAGGTAGGTGCTCACGATGGCGACGCCGAACCAGTCCGCCTTGAGCCCGATGACGATGAGCGGCGCGATGGCGATGATCGGGATGGTCTGGCTGGCGACGATGATCGGGACCATCGCGCGCTCGAGCATGCGGACGTGGACGAGCACGATGGCTAGGCCCAGGCCGAACAGCGAGCCCAGGGCGAACCCGATACCCGCGTTGCGCAACGTGAACAGGGCCGCCCCGACGAGCCGCTCGAGCGTGCTCGCCCCGTCGTTGTCCAGGCGCGTGAACTCGACGGCGATGTCCCACGTGTGGGGCAGCTTCACATCGGTCGCGAACGGGAACGAGAAGGGCGGCTCGTGGTCGATGGCGATCCCGGTCCCGAGGATCGAGTCGTAGCGCCAGCGGTCACCGCCCAGGAGCTTGGTCAGCTCCCACACGACGAGCAGGATGACGAAGACCGTCAGGAAGCCCGTGACCGGGCGCAGGCGCCGACGGATCGACGGCCCCGCCGGTCCCCCACGGCCCGCGACGCTCACGCGCCGCCGACCGCCTGGTCCGCGATGTCGAGGGCCGCGTCGATGATCTCGAAGCCGTGCGCCAGCTCCTCCTCGCTGATGCACAGCGGCGGGTTGGTGTGGATGGCGTTGTTCGGGGTGAGCGTGTACAGGTCGTGGGCGCGCAGGTAGCCGGCCACGGCCTTCATCTCGTCCGACGTGCCGTTGAAGGGCGTGATCGGTGTCCACGGGTCGCGCGAGCGGACGAGCTCGATGATGCCGAACAGGCCCAGGTTCCGGTGCGCCCCGACCGACGGATGCTTCGCCGCCAGGCGCTCGTGGTGGGCGCGCATCACCGCGCCCATCCGGGTCGTGTGCTCGAGCAGGCCGTCCTCCTCGTACACCCGGATGGTGGCCAGGGCCGCGGCCAGCGACACCGGATGCGAGGAGTAGGTCAGGCCGCCGTAGAACATCTTCGTCTCGAACGCCTCCGCGACGTGACGGCGCATGGCCACGGCCCCGAGCGGCAGGTACGAGCTGGTCAGCCCCTTGGCCATCGTCATCAGGTCCGGGACGACGTCCCAGTGGTCGACCGCGAACCACCGGCCGGTCCGGCCGAAGCCGGCCATGACCTCGTCGGCGACCATCAGGATGCCGTGCCGGTCGCAGATCTCGCGCACGCCCTGGAGGTAGCCGTCGGGCGGGATGAGGATGCCGTTGGTGCCGACGATCGTCTCGAGGAAGACGGCGGCGATCGTGTGCGGGCCCTCGTAGCGGATGACGTCCTCCAGGCCCTGGAGCGACTCCGCGACGGGCCGCGGGCCGGGCTCGCCCCAGCGGTGCGTATCCGGATATCGGACGACGCCGACGAGGCCCGGCTCGTTCGCCCAGCGGCGCGGATCACCGGTCAGGGTCATCGCCCCGAGCGTCGCCCCGTGGTAGGCGCGGTAGCGGGCGAGGACCTTGGTCCGCCCGGTGTAGTGGCGCGCGAACTTGATCGCGTTCTCGACGGCCTCGGCGCCGCCCAGCGTGAAGAAGACCTTGTCCATGTCGCCGGGCAGGATCTCGGCCAGCTTCTCGCCGAGGCGAGCCCGGATCTCCGTCGTGAACGACGGCTGGACGAACTGGAGACGCGTCGCCTGCTCGGTGATGGCGTCCACCACGCGTCGGTCGCCGTGGCCGATGTTGACCGACATCAGCTGGCTGTTGAAGTCGAGGATCCTCCGCCCCTCCGGCGTGTAGAGCCAGACGCCCTCGGCGCGGTCGATGGCGATCGGGTCGATGGCGCCCTGCGCCGACCACGAGAAGAACGTGTGCGCTCGATTGAGGGCGACGATCTCCTCCGTCGTCATCGCCCCGGGCGCGGTGCCGATGCCCATGCGACCTCCTCCTGCGCCCGCCGGCGCGAGACCGGATTACAGCACATCCGCGGGGCCTCGCGGTACAGCCAGCGCGCCGCCGGCGACGCACGATGCGGGGGGCCGTTGGCGGGATCGGAGGATGACGGCTAGACTGCGCCGCGACCGACGATCCCCACGTCGAAGCAAGGGACCCCCGACAAACCGAAGAGCCGCGTCCGCACGGCGTCTGCGACGTCGTCCCCCCGGTGCGTCCTCCGCACGCGTCGGTCTCGCCCCCTCACCGGC
>JBKHXL010000002.1:0-21433 GCA_046566045.1 Candidatus Limnocylindria bacterium | reverse complement strand
AGGCGCACTTCGCGCGCCTGGTGCCGGCGGCCGAACTCGCCGAGAACGGCTACAACCTGTCCGTGTCGTCCTATGTCGAGCAGGAGGACACGAGCGAAACGGTGGACATCACGGCCCTCAACGCGCGGATCGCCGAGATCGTCGCCCGCCAGGCCGAGCTGCGGACCCAGATCGACGCGATCGTCGCCGACCTCGAGGGCGCGTCATGAGTCGGATCGAGGCACTCCTACGCGAGCACTGCCCGGACGGGGTGGAGTTCAAGTCGCTCGGCGAGGTAGGCGAGTTCATCCGAGGCAACGGCCTTCAGAAGAAGGACCTCACCAGCGAGGGCGTGCCCGCGATCCACTACGGACAGGTCCACACCACGTACGGAACCTGGATCACGGAGACCGTGTCGTTCGTGACCCCCGGCTTCGCTTCGAGGCTACGAAGGGCCAAGCCTGGGGATCTTGTGATCGCAACGACGAGCGAAGATGACGAGGCGGTCGGCAAGGCTACGGCCTGGGTCGGCGACGTGGAGGCGGCCATCAGCAGTGATGCATACGTCTTCCGGCACTCGCTGGAGCCAAAGTACGTCGCCTACTTCTTCCAGACCGCAGATTTTCAGGACCAAAAGAAGCGAGAGATTACCGGCACGAAGGTTCGCCGCATCTCCGGCGACAGCCTTGCGAAGGTCCGGATCCCTGTTCCTCCTGCAGAGGTGCAGCGCGAGATCGTGCGGGTGCTGGACACGTTCCAGGAGCTGGAAGCGGAGCTGGAAGCGGAGCTGGAAGCGGAGCTGGAAGCGCGCTGGCGCCAGTATGCCCACTACCGCGATTCCCTCCTGACGTTCCGCGACGCGGAAGGGGTCCGGTGGATCCCGATGGGTGAGCTCGGCCAGATCTTCCGCGGTAAGCGGTTCACGAAGGCGGACTACGTCGATGAGGGTGGTGTCGGCTGTATCCACTACGGGGAGATCTACACCGATTACGGGACGAGCGCGACCACGACGGTCTCGCGATTACGCCCCGAACTGGCGTCGACCTTGCGATTCGCGACCCACGGCGACGTGGTGTTGACGGACGTGGGGGAGACCGTCGAGGACGTTGGCAAGGCTGTGGCTTGGCTGGGTTCCGAGGACGTCGCCGTACATGATCACTGCTACGTGTTTCGTTCCGACATCAACCCTGTGTTCGTCTCGCAGTACATGCAGACGGTGAAGTTCTTGAGCGACAAGGACAAGCACATTGCCCGCACGAAGGTAAAGACGCTCCTCCCGGACGCACTAGGCAAGATCTCCTTGCCGGTCGTTCCCGTAGAGGAGCAGGAGCGGGTCGTCGCCATCCTCGACCGATTCGACGCGCTCGTGAACGATCTCAGCGTCGGTCTGCCGGCCGAACTCGCCACCCGCCGACAGCAATACGAGCACTACCGCGATCGCCTGCTCACATTCCGGGAGGCGGCGTGACGGGCCAACACATCCAGATCTTCCTGGTCGATGGGATCGCAGGCGGTGTCACGACGGCGGAGATCGTCGGCTGGACGGGCCATGTCCTCTTCGGTCCGAGGTCCAATCTCGGCGAACTCCTCAAGCGGCCGGAGGCTGATCGCAACGGCGTGTACATGTTGCTCGGTGACGACGCCGGCGTGCTCGGCGGCGTTCGCTGCTACATCGGACGCACCGAGAGCTTCCGGGACCGATTCAGCACGCACAAGCGGGACGTCACCAAGGACTTCTTCGACCGGGTCGTCCTGATCGCGGCCCGCGACGACTCGATCACGGAGGGCCACTGGGGCTACCTGGAGTCGAGACTCGTCGACCTTGCGAAGCAGGCCAAGCGCGTCGCGGTTGACAACGCGCAGACGCCCCAGGGCCGAAAGTTGTCCGAGGCGCAGGTCTCAGACATGGAGGCCTTCATCGATCACCTGCACGTGATCCTGCCGGTGCTTGGCGTCGACGCGATCAAGGTCAGGCTTGAGCCCGGACCCGCGCCAGAAGTCGCTGTCCGATCGCCAGTGTTCGAGCTGAGGAACGCGAAGCGAGGCGTCGCGGCGCGGGGTCAGCAGGTCGGCGGCGAGTTCCTCATGCTCGAAGGCTCGACGGTCGTGGGATCGTGGGATGGCATCGGGTCGACAGAAAGCACGGAGCGTGCCTACGCGGCACTCCGGGAGAAGCACGCTCAGTTGATCGCCGACGGGTCCATCGTCGTCCATGGCGCGGTCGGCACACTGACGCGCGATGTGCCGTTTCGATCGCCCTCCGGCGCCGGTGCGATCGCATCCGGTCGCTCATGCAACGGTCGGATCGAGTGGAAATCGGCCGATGGCCGCACGTTCGGGGCGTGGGAAGACCGTGGCCTCTGACTACGCGCGGACGAGGTCGCGGGCCTCGGGCAGGGCGGTCAGCGCGGACTCGACGATCCGGCGCTCAGGCTCCGGGACGCCCACCGCACCCGCCTGACGCTCCCATCCCGAGGCGGCGGCAACGACCTCGCGAAGGATCCCAAGCGCGTCGTCTTCCGAGAGCGCATAGAGGCGATGTGTCGACAGAGCGGTGTGGACGCTCTGGTCGCCACTCACCCCGTCCAGGGAGAGGCTGTGCGGATGGGTGGCGCGGGCCGGGTTCATGTCGAATGCTGGAGCGAGCCGCCAACCGTCACGAGCCCGCAGGAACCCGTGATTCCGCAGGTGATCGTCCCGGTTGCCGGTGACCACGTTGAAGAGGAGCCTGCGAAAGAGCTGCGCCAGGTCGGTCCTCACGGATCCCCGTGCGCCGAACCTGCTGATCGCCTGCGCGATATCGGGGTAGGACGCGGCCTCTCCATCCCGGCGGTCTGTCAGCGTCATCGCGGAGACGAACAGGCGACGTGCGTCATCGTCAGCACGGTCGAACCGACGAACCAGATATGTCCGGCCACGGCCTGGCCCGACGGCGATCAGGCGATGCGCGGCGACGCTGATCCCGGCGTGTTCCGCAAGGTTGGCATAGATGAATTCCCACGCCCCGATATCGAGCCGGCGATCGTCCCGCGACGGGAACTTCGCGATCCATAGGGTGCCATCGGTGTCTCGGACGTTGGCCTTGGGCCGGGCGCCGCCGAGCGACGATCCCGGCAGCACCAGGTCTCGCAGTCGCTGATCGTCGATCTCGGCATCTGGGTCTTCCTCGACCTTGTGCGCCAACTCTTGCAGCTCCCGCAGCGACGCGAGTGCGGGCACATGAGGAAGGCTCGAGCGGAGGAATGGGCCATCGGCGCCTGCCGCGAGCCGGAGAGCGCCCATGCGGGTCTCGTCGGCGACGCCAACGAGAAGCTCCCAGCTGCTCAGCAGGCGGTGCTGTTCTCTCGCAAGCAGCATCTGGCCCCACGTATCCGGTGTCGTATCGCCCAGGGCGGGCGGCAGGGTGTCCGTGCCAAGCTGCTGGTCTCCCGAGAAGAGGAGCGTGCGCGGATCGAGCGGGAAGGCGTCCCGATCCGCGAGCCAGGATTCGTCGTATGCGAACGAGATCGGTCGGTGCTCGCCGCGTCCGGGCCAGCGGATGAGCGTGCCGACCTGGGTCGGCGGCCGCAGCTCGGGTGAGTCCAGGACGACGATCAGCCGATCACCCTGCGCCGCCATCATCGACGCCTGGTTCGCGAGTGCGGCAGGGGCGTTCGCGCGTCGGCCAAACGGTGACCGACCTCGTCGTCGGCGGCGATGAGGTCCAGATTCCGCTCGAGTCCAAGGACCTCAAGGACACGAGCGAGGATCGCGGCGGTGACCGACAGGTCACCATGCTCGAGCTTGCGCAGCGTCGTCCGCGAGACGTAGGCGCGCTCGGCCATCTCGGCCTCGCTCATCCGGCGACGAAGCCGTGCCGCACGGAGCCGTGCGCCGAGCGCCTCGGCGCGCCGTTGCGTGGCTGGAAACAGGTCCCTGGCTATTCGGCCCATGGTCAGTAGTATGGACAAGAAGCGGCGAAGATGTCAAGAGTATTGACCAATCACCGCAGACGCCGGCCCGACGGCACTCGAAGCTGAGGATCTCATGGGGTTGTGACCGAGCGGCGTCAAGTGCCGACATGTAGCGTGACCGTGACAAGCCCCGGTACGGCTGCCAGGCCAGCCCTGCCTGTGTAGCATCGTGTCGAGGAGGCATACATGAGCGAGGCGACGCCGATCCGATACGAGCCGATCGCGGTCTCGGCGGAGTCGACGGTCGTCGCGGAGTTCGTGCCGGACCCTGTCGGTATCGACGCGTACCAGTCGGAGGCGGACCTCGAAGCGGCGTTCATCCGGCTGCTCAAGGGCCAGGCCTACGAGTACCTGCCGATCGCCTCAGAAGCTGATCTCATCGCGAACCTTCGGCACCAGCTGGAGAAGCTCAACGAGATCTCGTTCTCGGATGGCGAATGGGATCGGTTCTTCGCGGAGCGGATCGCCGGCGCCAATGACGGTATCGTCGAGAAGACGGTCCGCATCCAGGAGGATCACGTCCAGCTGCTCAGGCGGGATGACGGGTCCTCCAAGAACGTGACCCTGATCGACAAGCTGCACATCCACCGCAACCGCCTTCAGGTGGTGAACCAGTACGAGGTCGGCCACACCGATGGCGGAGCGCCGTACGCGAACCGCTACGACGTGACGATCCTGGTCAACGGGTTGCCGCTGGTGCACGTCGAGCTGAAGCGACGCGGGGTCGACATCCGGGAAGCGTTCAACCAGATCGACCGCTATCAGCGCGACTCGTTCTGGTCCGGCTCGGGCCTGTTCGAGTACGTGCAGCTGTTCGTGATCTCGAACGGCACGCTGACGAAGTACTACTCCAACACGACCCGCCGGCAGCATCTCCAGGAGGCGGCGGGTTCACGGCGGGTTCGCAAGACGTCGCACTCGTTCGAGTTCACGTCGTGGTGGGCAGATGCGACCAACCGACCCATCCAGGAGCTCGTCGGGTTCACGAAGACCTTCTTCGCCAGGCACACGGTCCTGGCGATCCTCACCCGGTACTGCGTGCTCACCGCCGACCGGATGCTGCTGGTGATGCGGCCATACCAGATCGTGGCGACCGAGCGGATCCTCCAGACGATCGAGCGCTCCACGAACTACCGGCAGCTCGGGAAGCTCCAGGCGGGCGGGTATGTGTGGCACACGACCGGGTCCGGGAAGACGCTCACGTCGTTCAAGGCGGCGCAGCTGGCCTCGCGGCTCCCCAGCGTCGAGAAGGTCCTGTTCGTCGTGGACCGCAAGGACCTCGACTATCAGACGATGCGCGAGTACGACCGCTTCCAGCGGGGCGCGGCGAACTCGAATACGTCCACCGCCGTGCTCAAACGGCAACTGGAGGACCCGAACGCCCGGATCATCATCACGACGATCCAGAAGCTTTCCACGTTCGTCGACTCGCCCGGGAGCAAGGGCCACGCGATCTTCGATGCGCACGTCGTGATCATCTTCGACGAGTGCCACCGCTCGCAGTTCGGCGACATGCATCGCGCGATCACCAGAGCGTTCAAGCGGTACAACCTGTTCGGCTTCACGGGCACGCCGATCTTCGCCGTCAACGCATCGGGTGGGGGCAACCCGCAGTTGCGGACCACGGAGCAGGCCTTCGGCGCCAAGCTGCACACCTACACGATCGTCGACGCCATCAACGACAAGAACGTTCTGCCCTTCCGTATCGACTACGTCAACACCGTGAGGGTCGGCGACGTTGCCGACAAGCAAGTGTCCGCGATCGATACGGAGCGCGCGCTGCTTGCCACCGAGCGGGTGCGGCAGATCGTCGCCTACACCCTGGAGCACTTCGACCAGAAGACCAGGCGCGCTGAGCACTACGCGCACGCGGGCAGGCGCGTGCACGGCTTCAATGCGCTGTTCGCCACGGCGTCGATCGATGCTGCGCGGGCGTACTACGAGCAGTTCAAGCAGCAGCAGTCGCAGCTGCCTCCCGACCGACGCCTGAAGGTCGGGCTCATCTACTCCTACGGCGCGAATGATCCGGTCGATGACGGCCCCCTGCCCGAGGAGGGCGGCGATCCCGAGGCACTGCCTGCAGACGCACGCTCCTTCCTGGAGGAGGCGATCGGCGACTACAACGGCCTGTTCGGAACGTCGTTCGACACGTCATCCGACCGGTTCCAGAACTACTACAAGGACCTGTCCCTGCGGCTGAAGGACCGCGAGATCGACCTGGTCATCGTCGTGAACATGTTCCTCACGGGGTTCGACGCGACGACGCTGAACACCCTGTTCGTCGACAAGGCCCTGCGGGCGCACGGCCTCATCCAGGCGTACTCGCGGACGAACCGCATCCTCAACTCGGTGAAGACGTACGGCAACATCGTCTCCTTTCGGGACCTGGAGCAGGAGACGAACGACGCTCTCGCGCTGTTCGGCAACAAGGATGCGCGCGGTGTCGTGCTGCTGAGGCCCTTCACGGAGTACTTCGCGGAGTACCAGGGCAAGGTCGAAGAGCTCGTCTCGCTGTACCCGCTCGGCGTGCCGATCGTGGGCGAGACGGCGCAGAAGGGCTTCATCGCGCTGTTCGGCGCGATCCTCCGGCTGCGCAACATCCTGGCCTCATTCGATGATTTCGACGGGAACGAGATCCTTGCGCCGCGCGAGATGCAGGACTACCAGAGCGTGTACCTGGATCTGTACGCGGAGTTCCGCAGCGAGCGCCTTGGCGAGAGGGAGTCGATCAACGACGATGTCGTCTTCGAGATCGAGCTCATCAAGCAGGTCGAGATCAACGTCGACTACATCCTCATGCTCGTCGCGAGATACCGCGCCGAGCGCGGCGACGGTAACGACATCGAGGTGCGCGCGGCGATCACGAGAGCGATCGACGCGTCACCATCCCTTCGCAACAAGAAGGACCTGATCGAGGCATTCGTCGACTCGCTCTCCGCCAGCGGGGAGGTCGACGAGCACTGGCGGGTGTTCATCGGCGCCAAGCGCGCGGAAGAACTCGACCGGATCATCGCGGAGGAAGGGCTCAAGCCGGACGAGACCCGCGCGTTCATCGACACGGCGTTCCGCGACGGTGCGATCCGGCGTACCGGCACCGCCATCACCCATGTCCTGCCGCCGGTCTCGCGCTTCTCGGCCGATGGTGAGCACGGCGAGCAGAAGCAGCGAGTCCTCGCCAGGCTCGGCGCCTACTTCGAGCGATTCTTCGGTCTCGGCCCGGGCTGAGGGCGCAGTCGACACCCGTCGGACTATTCGCCGCCGAGGATCGGCCGGCCCCGCCGCAAGGCCCGGCCACGGTCCACCCACATGTGCAGGCGCAGCCGCCAGAAGTCGCGCACCGCGCGCAGGATGACCTGTGGCTTCGCCCCGGTCGGTGAGCCCGCCACGCGCGGGTAGTGCGGGACGCCGACCTCGACGACCGTCTTGCCGCCGGCGCGCAGCTTGATCAGCAGCTCGGCCGAGAAGAACGCGCCGCCCGATTCGACCCGGACGCCCTCGAGCGCGTCGCGCCGCAGCAGCTTGCACGCACAGTCCACGTCCGTGACCCGCAGGCCGAAGAAGATCCGGTTGGCCAGCCGGTAGGCCTTCGCGTAGACGGTCCGGATGCGGGGGTCGGCTCGCCTGATCCGGTACCCGACGACGGCGTCCGGGGCGTCCGGCCCGGCCAGCCGGCTGGTGAGCCGCCCGATGTCGACCACCTGGAACTGGCGGTCGCCGTCGGTGAAGGCCACCAGGTCGTAGCGCGCCGCCGCGAAGCCAGAGCGCAGGGCCGCGCCGTAGCCCAGGTTCGTCGGGTGGTGGACGGCGCGGACGACGCCGGGATGGCGCGCCGTCAGGTCATCCGCGATGCGCGCCGTGGCGTCGCGCGACCCGTCGTTGACGGCGATGATCTCGAACGTGTCGGCCAGGGTGGGCAGGACCTCGAGGGCCTCCTCGACCAGGCCCTCGAGGTTGGCCTCCTCGTTGTGGGCCGGGAAGAAGAAGGACAGGCGCGACACGCGCGCGGGCTCGCCCGGGGATGCCGTCACGGAGCGATGTCCCGCCGCGCCACCACCCGGGTGAGCGAGCTCGCGTCCGTCCCGGCGATGGGTTCGAGCACGTAGCGTTCCTCCAGCATCCTGATCTCCCGCTGGTCGATCCGGATCACGTAGACCGGCCGCGACGGGAGGTGGGAATCGATCACGTCGGTCAGTGAGCCGAGATCCTCGTCGAGCCGGGTCCGGTCGTCGACGATGGCGATGTCCGGCCGCTGGCCTTCCACGCGCTGTGCATACCATAGCGGGGTCGAGTAGCTCCACCAGCTGACGACCACCGCGTCCGGCGCCAGCGCCGCCAGGGTGCGCTCGACCCAGCGGCGCGCCGCGTGGTCCGTGCTGCGGTCCACGCGGTCCAGGCGCGCCGGGGCCGCGATCACGGTCGGGGCCAGAAGGCCGACCGCCAGCGCCAGCCCGACGCCGGCCGTGACGACCGACCGACCGGGCGATGGACGGGCCGGCGCGGCGGGAGCACCCGCGTCGTCGTGGTCCGCCCCGAACGCCTCCGGATCCGGGTCCGGACCGAGCCCGAGCGCGTCCAGGACGGCCGCGCCGAGGAGCGCCAGCCACGTCCAGGCGAACAGCGTGGGCCCGAGGTAGTAGCGGTCGATGTCGGCGTTGGCATAGCCGGCCGCGAACAGACAGGTGATGGTCAGACTCACCCCGCTCAGCAGGGCGTAGCGCGGCCGGCGCAGGATCGCGGCGATGGCCCCGACCGGGATGAGCGCGGCGAGCGGCCCGAACCAGGTGGTCGCCCGAGTCGCCAGGCCGGCCAGGGTCCCGGCCGGATCGGCGAACGGTGATCCGACGCTGCCCCGGAACTGCTCGGCCAGGACCACCGCCCAGAACCCGTCCCACGTCTCCGGGCGGCCGTACACGAGCTCGGCGCGGAACGGTCCGGCGCGTAGGGGAAGCTGGGCGTAGACCGCCACCAGCGTCACCAGCACGGCGATCGCCGGGGCGGCGATGCGGCGCGGTGATCGCAGGATGCCGGGATCGACCGCCAGCACGTACAGCCCGATCCCCGGCGCGAGGAGCAGGGTGAGGGAGTGGTTCCCCGCGGCGAGCGCGAACACGATGGCGGCCGCCACGAGGGCGCGATCCGATGCGCCGCGCGGGCGGTCCTCCCAGGCCACCAGCAGCCGGACGAGGATGGCCAGCAGGGCGAGATGCAGGGCGTGGGCGTCGGCCTGGGTGCCGATCCTCCACACGATCTCGGTCAGGGCGAGGCCGATCCCGGCTGCCACGGCCAGGGGCGTCGAGCGGGTGAGCGCCCGCACGAGGTCGACCGTGACCGCGGCCGCCACGGCGACCGACCCGGCGGCGAACAGGTTCATCAGGTAGGCGGGCTCGCCCAGCGGCTGGAGCAGCACCGACACCAGCCATCCGAGCAGCACGTACGTCGGAAAGCCGGTCGGGTGGGCCGTGCCCAGCAGCGGCGCCACGGTCTGGAACTCGGCCGTGTCCCAGAACCCGAGTCCCGGCAGCAGCGCTGCGCGGGCGGCGCCCAGCGCCAGCGCCCCGACGGCGAGCGGGGCGATCCAGTCCCGGGCCCGCCTCACCATCCGAGGAGGCTCCCCCAGATCACGCCCCACGCGTTGATGACCACCGACAGCACGATCAGCCCCATCCCCACGGGCATGGCCGGACGCCACCCGCTCGAGGCCAGCCGGGCGAAGCCCAGCGCGACGAGGACCAGGGCGAACGGCACGGTGTCGTTGCTGAAGCGGTAGCCGAACTGGACCCAGCCCTGGCTGAAGTGCATCAGATCGACGATCGAGATGGCGACGACCGCGACGACCGCGCCGGTCACCAGCCGGCTGCGCCCGTAGCGGCGGAGCGCCGGGGCGATGAGCAGCAACGCGGGCGTCGTGAGCAGCACGCTCATGCCGATGTCGCGCGGCACGGCCAGCGGGCACGACACGTCGAACAGGCCGCGCACGGCGCCCGGGTCGGTGCACACCGGCGTCGGCTGGATGGCGAGCGAATCCGGCAGGGTGGTCGGCAGCAGATCGGGCAAGGCGCCGAACATGATGGCCAGGTTCTGGGGGATGTAGCGCGGATCCTCGACGGCCCACTCCGGCCGATAGCCGAGGGCCCGATAGCCGTTGGCCTCGAGCTGGTACAGGTACTCGTAGGCCGGATGGAGCACGTGCCCGGTCGAGACCAGGTTGTAGACGACCAGCGCCCCGACCGGGATGACCGCGCCGAGCCCGGCCGACCACGAGCGACGCCACCACGTGCCGCCGGACCCGACGAGCATGAAGAACGGTGCCCCGACGACGATCGGCAGCCGCGACGTGCAGGCCAGCCCGAACAGCACGCCCACCCCGAACTGGCGCGGATCGACCGCCAGCAGCGACCGCAGGCCGCCTCGTGGACGGACCGGCCGGCGGCCGCCGGGCGCGTCCGGGTGGTCGAACCCGGGCTCGTCGTCCTGTGCCGCCGGGTCGTGGCCGATGGCCAGTCCGACCGCCGCCAGCAGCAGCCCGACGGCGAGGATGTGCGCCTGGTACCAGGTGGACGCGAGCTGGGCCGAGTACCAGAAGACCGACCCGAAGGCGAACACGACGGTCGTGCCCAGCCGGATGGCCGGGGGCACGCGCAGCCGCCCGAGCATCCACCACGCGATGGCCACGTCGATGGCCGCCAGCGCGGTGAAGATGGTCTGGTCGTCGGTCAGGACACCCCACACGGCGACGAACGGGAGGAGCAGGACCGCGGGCAGCGGCGGGAAGGGCAGCAGGCCGCGCTCGACGCCGTCGATGGGCGCCACCGGGAGGACGTCCTGGAAGTACCAGTTGCCCGGGGTGCCAGGCCCGCCGACGACCGGGTAGCGGATCTCCGCCAGCCCGTCGCGGAAGGCTTCCGCCTGCCACACGAAGTGGTCGTAGATGCGCTCCTGCTGCGTGGCCATGTAGATGGCGAACGCGGCCAGCGCCAGCAGGAGCCCTGCGGCGACGGCCAGCCAGCGCTCCCGCGGGACGGTGTCGGGCCGCGTCGCCGCCCCGCCCCGCCGGTCTGTCATGGGGTCGGCGAGGCGACCCTGTGCTACGCTCCGATCCACCTTCCCACGCTCGTGCAGGAGCCGATCTTCCCGGTGACTCGCGCCGCTTCCGGTGGGTCCGAGCGAGGCACAGAGGCGCCGACCTGGTCGACCGGGACGCAGGGAGCCACCGGCGCGATCCTGGTCGTCCTCGCCCTCGGGCTCACCCTTCGCCTCATCATCGCATACCTGCTCCCCGGGTCCGGCTTCGAGTCCGACCTCGGGTCGTTCCAGGCATGGGCCGCGAACCTCGCCGCCGAGGGGCCGTACGGCTTCTACGAGCGCCCGTTCTTCCACGACTACACGCCCGGCTACCTGTACGTGCTGTGGGCGGTCGGCCTCGCCGGCCAGGCGCTCGGCGGCATCGGCGACCTGATCAAGGTCCCGCCGATCCTGGCGGACCTCGCCATCGGCTACCTCGTCTGGTCGATGGTGCGCGAGCTCGGTGGCCGCGATCGGGTCGCGCTGCTGGCGGCGACGGTCGCCGTGCTCAACCCGATCAGCTGGTTCGACAGCGTCGTGTGGGGCCAGGTGGACTCCTTCGGCGTGGTCTTCCTGCTCCTCGCGCTGCGCTCGCTGTGGCGCGACCAGCCGGAGCGGTCGGCGATCTTCACGGTCATCGCCGCGCTGATCAAGCCGCAGCTCGGCATCCTCGTCCCGCTCGTGGCGGTCGTCACCATCCGGCGCGCCCTGTGGCCGCCCGAACCCGCCCGACCCGGTGCCTCGTGGGAGGAACGGACGGGTCGGCCGATCCGGATCCTGACGACCGGCGCCGCGGGATACCTCACGGCGCTCGCGCTGTGCCTGCCGTTCGGACTGTCCGTCCTCGAGCCGGCGGCCAGCGCGCCGTACGTCCGCTCCGGCCTGATCGAGCAGATCGCGCTGGCCGGCGGCGGCTACCCGTACCTGACCGTCAACGCGTACAACATCTGGGCGATCGTGCCGGGCGACCTCGGCCACAGTCTGGCCAACGCCGGGCTGTGGGTGTGCGATGCGGTCATCGGGGCGGGCGACCGATGCGGGGCCGGGACCGCGCTGTTCGGGGTCGTCCCGGCGGTCGTCGTCGGCGCCGCCGCCCTGGTGCTGTCGATGGGCGTGGCGCTCGCGGTCGCGGCCAGGCGGCCCGACCGGCTCACCCTGCTGGTCGTGCTGGCGGTCCTCGCCCTGGCTTTCTTCGCTGCTCCCACGCGCGTCCATGAGCGGTACGGCTTCCCGTTCTTCGCCCTCGGGGCGATCCTGCTGGCCGTCTCGCCGCGCTGGCGGGTCGCGGTCACGGTCGCGTCGATCGTGACCTTCGCCAACATGTACGTGGTCCTGACCACGCTCTACCCTCCGAGCGACCCGGCGCGCAACCCGGTCCGGGACTGGCTCGGCATCGGCGACGCCATCCGGTCCCCGATCAGCGTCACGACGCTGGCCATCCTCATCACGCTCGTGTTCGGCTGGACGCTCCTGCAGCTGCGGCGATCGGCGGCCGAGCGTCTCGAGGACGAACTGGCCGACGCGGCGCGAGCGGAGCCGGTCGAGCCAGCCGGCGCCGTAGCGGCGCCGGCGCCCGACGAGCACTCGCGTCCGGCGACGACGGTCCTCGGTCCGGCCGGGGTCGGCGACCCGCGCGACCCGAGCGTGGCCCCGGTTGCCGCGGCGGACCATGGCGGGCTCGCCGAGTACGGGCTGATCGCCTGGGTTCGCCGGCGCCTCGCCGTGCCGCCGCTGCGACCCGACCGGCATCGCAGCCTGCACGGGGAGCCGGGTGGTCGGTTCGACCGCCTCGACGTGTGGATCCTGGTCGTGCTCCTGTTCGCGACCCTCGGGATGCGCACGTTCCGGCTGGCCGAGCCGTACCAGATGCACTTCGACGAGGTCTACCACGCGCGGACCGCCACCGAATTCCTGCAGGCGTGGCGCTACGGCGAGTCGCACGACATCTACGAGTGGACCCATCCGCACCTGGCCAAGTACGCGATGGCCGCCGGCATCGTGCTGTGGGGCGAGGACGACGTGAGCGCGACCAGCCAGCTCGGGACGCCGGTCCGCGCCGCCGCCTTCGAGGGCCGGCGCGACGACGCGCTGCTCGGCGAGCTCGTCGGCGGGCGCGTCCACCTCGCCACCGGCGACCTGATCCGGACCGAGGACCTGGCGACCCGCCGGACCGTCAGTGTGGTCGGCGCGCCGGCCGCCGGGGCGCTGGCCGTGGACCGGGCCACGGAGCGACTCCTCATCGGCTACGACGACGGGAGCGTCCGAACGCTCGATCTCTCGGTGATCGGGCTCGGCGGTGTGGACGTGGGGCTCGTGCCGACCGATCTCGGGGTCGTGGATCACCCGGTCGAACGGCTGCTGGCGACCAGTGACGGGACAACGGTCGTGGCCGCCTCGGCCGACCGCGTCTCGCTGCTGGACGCCACCGACGGCCGGCTCCTCGGCAGCCTGGACCTGCCGGGCGTCGCCGACCTGGCCCTCGCCGGCACGGGCTCCGCACTCGTCGCGGTGCCTGCCGAGGTGGGCGATCGGGCGGCTTTCGCGGCCGCGCTGGCCGACCTGACCGGCGACGACGCCGACGCCTACCTCGCGGCGCTGGATGGCGCCGCGGACCCGGCCGCCTCGGTCGTGCTCGGCGCACCCGGCGACTCGACCACCCGGACAGCCATCGAGGACGCGATCGTCGACGGCACGCTCATCGGCGTCGAGATCGCGGAGATCCCACGCGTCGCCGTCGCCACGTCGGAGGGCCTGACGTTCATCGACCCGCGCAGCGGCGCCGTGTCGAGCTCGCTCGCCATGGAGGGCGGCGCGTATGGCATGGACCGCGTCATCGGTATCGACGACCCGAAGCTGTACGTGACGTCCGGGACGGCCGATGCGCCGACCTACGAGGTCGTGGTCGTCGGGGGGGATGGGGCGGCCGACGGGCCGCGTAGCACGGGGCGCCATCCACTGCCGGGCCTCGGGGCGCGGGTGGCCTACGACGACGCGACCCAGATGGTGCACATCCTGGGCCGGACACCGGCGGACCGCGACGGCGGCGCCGGCTGGACCGTGTACGTCATCGAGCCCCACGCCAACGCGGTCTATGCCGACGCCCAGCTGCCCGGCACGCTGCAGCCCGCAGCGTGGGCGATGGACGTGGACGCGCAGTATCCGAGCGAGGACCGCCAGCAGCTGCTGGTGTTCGGTGGGGACGGACAGGTGGCGTCGATCGAGGTCGGCTCGCACGCCTTCGCCTGGCGCCTGCCCGGCGTGATCGCCGGGGTCCTGATGGCCCTCTGCCTGTACGTCCTGGCCCGCCTCCTGTTCCGCCGCCGCCTCGTCGCGGGGTTGACGGCCGTCCTCGTGCTGCTGGACGGGATGCTCTTCGTCCAGTCGCGCATCGGGATGAACGACGTGTACGTGGGCCTGTTCATCGTGGCCGCCTACACCGTCTTCGCCGCCCTCTGGACGGGGGCGTGGCGCGGCCGCGGGTCGTTCCTGGTCGGGATGCCCGTCATCGGGCTGCTGCTGGGGCTGGCGCTTGCCTCGAAGTGGGTCGCCGCGTACGCCATCGGTGCGCTCATCCTGCTGGTCCTCGTGCGCAGCGCGCTGGGCCGGACCCTCGCGGTGCTCGGGCTCATCGGCATCACCAGCGTCCTCGGCTACATGGCCATCAGCGTCCCGGCGGACGCGGTCCAGGGGCCCGGCCTGCAGGGCCTCATCGACGCCCTGGTCAGCGGGCAGGCGCTCGGCAACCTGACCTTCCTGCTGCTCATGATCGGGCTGACCCTCGTGGCGGTCGTGGTCGCGGTGCTGCACCCGATCGCCTGGACGGACGAGGAGCAGTGGCTCGCGCTGCTGGCGCCGGCGGTCCTCGGCGGCGCGCTCTTCCTGGGGGCCCTCGCCCTCGGCCGGCTCGATGCGGAGCTGATCGCCGGGCCGCTCATCCTCACGCCGCTCCACGTCGCCTTCGCCCTGGCCGTCGGGTCGCTGGTCGTGTACGCCGCCTTCCTCGTCGGCGGGCGCATCGGCATCGGGCCGATGGCCGCGCCGCCGGCCCCGGGCGACCCGGCTCGCCTCCTCGAGCCGCCGGCCGCGCCGCCGACCGGCTGGCTCCGTCCCGGCTGGGCGCTCGGCCTGCCGATCGTGTGGGCGGCCGTCTGCCTCATCGGCGTCCCGCTGGCGGTCTACGTGGTCTCGTACATCCCGTGGGCGCTCATCGAGAACCATCGGCTGTGGGAGGGCGTCCCGGCCGGGGCGACCGGCCAGACCCTGCTGGAGCTGACGGCCCAGATGTACGGCTACCACAACAGCCTGACCTCGCCCCATGCCGCGTCGTCGCCGTGGTGGGCGTGGCCGTTCGACCTCAAGCCGGTGTGGTTCTACCAGGACAGCTTCGCCGGCGGCACGACGGCCGCGATCTACGACGCCGGCAACCTCGTCATCTGGTGGCTGGGCGTGCCGGCCATGGCCTTCACCGCGCTCATGGCGTACCGCCGCCGGTCCCTGGCCCTGGCCCTCATCGCCATCGGATTCGCCGCCCAGTGGGTGCCCTGGGCGCGCATCGACCGGGCGGCCTTCCAGTACCACTACTACACGGCGCTGCCGTTCCTCGTGCTGTCGCTCGCCTACTTCCTGGCGGAGCTGTGGCACGGGGCCTCGCGCCGGACCTGGCTGCTGGCCAGGGTCGCGGCGGCCGCCGCCATCGTCGCCCCGGCCGTGCTGTGGGTCCTGTCGCGGCCGCTGTGCGGGTTCGTCGGCGTCCTGTCGGTCAACCCGGGCTCGCAGGCCTGTCCCGCCGTCATCCCGGAGGCGATCGTGACCGTGCGCGTGCTGGGCCTGCTGGTCGTCGTGGCGGCCGGCGCCGTCGTCCTCGGTCGGGTCGTGCTGGCGCTGACCCGCGACGACGGCCGTGGCATCGCGCCCGGGACCGCCCGGAACGGCCTGCTCGGGAGCCTCGCGGTCGCGCTCGGCTTCGCCGGCGCGGCGATCCTGCCGGACACGCCGGTGCTGACCCTCACGAGCCTCCCGGTCGAGCCGATCGCGGTCGTCGTGGGGCTGCCCCTGGCCTACCTCGCGGCCCAGGTCCTGGGGGCCCGCGACGCCCGGCGGTTCGTGATGGGCGCGGTCGCCGCCAGCGCGGCCTGGTTCCTCGTGGTCTACCCGAACATCGCCGCGCTGCCCGTGCCGTCCACCGTGGTCAACGCCTACCAGGGCATCCTGCCGACCTACCTGTACGCGTTCCAGTTCCCGGTCAGCACCGCGGAGCGCAACGTGGCCACCCCGCTGACCAGTCCGACCCTGGCCATCCTGACCCTGGCCATCGCGGTCAGCTGCCTGGTGGTCGCCTACTCGGCGTGGATGTGGCGCGTGGCGCTGGCCGAGTCGGCGGCGAGTGCCGGCTCCGGCTCGGGCGCGACGGGATCGTCGGGCGACCCGGACGATCCCTCGGGGGGCCTGGCGCGGACCGGCGGCGCCTGAGGGACCGGCGCGCTGAACCCGGACGGCAGGCTGCCGCTGGCGGCCAGTCGCCGGATGACGAAGCCGTAGTAGTCCTCGACCCGCTCGGTCACGCGCGGCCAGCTGAAGTCCTCCGCCCGGGCCCGGCCGGCGGCCCCCATCCGCGCGCGCAGCGCAGGATCCCCGAGGAGCCGATCGATGGCGACGGCCAGCTCGCGCGGTCGGCGCGGGGTGACGAGCAGGCCCTCGCGCCCGCGGCGGACGACCCCCTTGTAGCCGTGGATGTCGGAGCACACGATCGGGGTCCCGGCGGCCATCGCCTCGAGCAGCACGATGCCGAACGATTCGCCGCCGGTCGCCGGTGAGGCGAAGACGTCCGCCGTCCGGAACAGCTGGGCCTTCTCGGCGTCACTGACCCGGCCCAGGAACTCGACGCCCTGCAGACCGCGCGTGGCCACGTAGCGGCGCGCCTCGCGCTCCTGCGGGCCGGTGCCCACGACCAGCAGCCGCGAGAGCGTCCCGGTCTTGCGCAGCATGCGGTGCGCCTTGAGCAGGTCGAGCAGGCCCTTGCGCGGCTCGTGCCGCCCGACGAACAGGACGTTCGGCACGCCGTCCTGCCAGCGCGCGATGGGCACGGCGTTCTCGAACCGGGCGATGTCCACCCCGTTGGGGATGACCTTGTAGTCGCCCGGGAAGAAGCGATCGATGAAGTGGCGCGCCGCCGCGCTGACCGCGATGCGGCCGTGGAGCCGTCTGGCGTGGCCCTGCAGGGCGCGGCTGCCGAACTCGTACGAGGGCGAGAACCCGGCGTAGGCGTGGAACGTGGCGATGTTGACCGCATCCGACTCGCGCAGCAGGAAGAGCGACAGGAACGGCACGAACGGCTCGTGGAAGTGCAGCACGTCGAACCGCTCACGGTCGAGCATCGTGCCGATCTGCGACAGGTAGCGGGGCGAGAACGTGAGCGTGCCGACCGACGCGTTGATCGGCACGGAGAACCCGACGCCGAGCCGGATGATGTCGCCCTCCGACGCGCGCTGGGGTCCGTGGCTGGCGGTCAGCACCCGCACGTCGTGGCCGCGCAGGCGCAGGTTCTCGTACAGGAAGCGGACGTGCTGGGCGACGCCGCCGGCCTCCGGGTAGATGTACGGACAGACGAGGCCGATCTTCACCGCTGACCCGGATCGAAGCGCGGGGGACGCTGGCGCCCGCCGGGATAGCCGTGGTCGCGGCCCGTGCCGTCGCGCCGGATCCGCCCGAGCAGCTCATCGCGGGCGTCGACCGCGCGCTTGACGACCTGCTTGCCGAAGACGCCGACCTGGCCGGCGGTCCCGTGGAACGACCCGCCGTGGCGGGTCGTTCCGGCGACGATGGCCGCCCGAAGGTCCGCCGCGGATCGACCCTCGAACGTCGTCCAGCCGGTCCCGATGGCCTCCAGGGCATGGGCATCGCTGCTGCCGACCTGGGCGAGTCCGTGGCGATGGGCGAAGCGCACGACACGACTGTGCCACGGCCGGCCGAGCGCCGTCGGGTTGAACGTCTCGAGCGCATCGGGGTGGACCGCCTCGTCGGGGTCGTCGAGGAGGCGGCGCAGGACGATCCCCTGGGCGCACAGCGGGTAGGGCACGAGCGGGTGGGCCGGGATGGCGATGCCGCCGGCCTCGTGGACGTCGGCGATGGTCGCGCGCAGCGAACGGAAAGGCCGGACGGGCCGCTCGATGAACAGGGCCAGCAGGTGACCGCCCAGGGTCGTGACCTCCTCGCCGACGACGACCTCGATGGCGAGGCCGCGATCGCGGGCGATCGCCCGGGCGGCGACCGCCGCATCGATGCGCTCGTGGTCGGTGATGGCGATCACGTCGAGGTCCTGACGGGCCGCGGCGTGCTCGAGCACCTCGACCGCGCTGGCCGTGCCGTCGGAGGCGAGCGTGTGGATGTGCAGGTCGGCCCGGCCGAGGCGGGTCTCGCTCATGAGGCGGCCGCCTCGAGGTCCGGCCAGATCGGGAAGAAGACCGACCACCATTGATCGGGGGCATCGGCCACGATCGATTCGTAGGCGTCGGCCAGGCTCGCGGTCAGCGCCGTGACGCGCTCCCGACGCGAACCGCCGGCCGGCACGTCGACCGACAGCAGCCGGGCCCGATAGCGGCCCGGGGCCGCCCGGCGCACGCCGACGACGTAGAGCGGCGCCTCGGCCTCGACCGCCAGCATGGCCGGGCCGAGGGGCAGCGTCGCCGGGGCGCCGAACAGCTCGGTCAGCACCCCGCCGCCCGTCAGGTCGCGGTCGCCGACGAGCCCCACGCTGGTCCCCTCGCGCAGCGCCGCCAGCAGCGCCCGACGGGCCTCGCGCAGCCCGACGATGCGCACGCCCATGGCGCCGCGCGTGCGCACGAACCAGTCCTGCAGCTCCGGGTCGTCGAGGGTCTCCATCGGCGCCACCGCGCCGCCGACGCGACTGGCCAGGTACAGGCCCGGCAGCTCGAGCGACCCGAAGTGGAGCCCGACGAACAGGACCCCGCGGCCCGGCACGAACGCGCCGGCGACCGTGTCCGGGGTCTCGATCAGGATGCGCCGGTCGAGGTCCTCGGGGCGGACCGCCGGGGTGCGCGCGACCTCCAGGTAGTAGCGCGCCGCGTGGCGGAAGGCGCGGCGGACCATCCGCTCGAGCGCCCGCGGGTCGGTGGCGGCCTCCCGGACCGCCGGCGTGGCCCGGCCGTCCGCGGCCAGCGCGCCGACCACGCGCGCGAGGTTGCGCCGCGCCCGGGCGGCACGACCCGGGGCCAGCCGGTACCACAGCGCCCCGGCGCCCTCGGCCAGGGCGATGAGCGGGCGCTCCGGGAGATGGCAGGCGAGCCACGAGGCGCCGATCAGGGCGCGCCCGCGCCACCGGCTGGCGACGCTCACGTCGCGGCCGACTCCATGGTCGGCTCCGCCCGGGCGGGCCGCGATCGGGCCGGGCCCGGATCGGGCGTCCCCGCCTGCATCGCGCGGGCGCGCGCCTCCAGGTCGGCGATGTCGGCCGGGTCGGACGGCCAGATGGGCTTGAAGCTGTACCACTGCTCCGGGGCCGCGCCGACGGTCGCGGCCAGCGCGTCGGCCATCGCCTGGGTGGCCCGCTGCAGCTCGGCCGGGTCGGCCGACGCGAGGTCGATCGGCTCGCCCCACGACACGTGGAAGGTGCCGTCGGGGCGGCGCCGGATGGTGATCGGCAGGATGCGCGAGCCGGTCTTGGCCGCCAGCGTGGCCGGCCCGGCCGGGAGCGCCGTCCAGGCGTCGAACAGGCGGACCGGGATCCCGTCGTCGCGGTAGCCCCAGTCGATCAGCAGGGCGAGCATCTCCCTGCGGCGCAGGACCCCGAAGATCTCGCGCAGGTTGCGCCAGGCGATGACCCGGACGCCCCACGATTCGCGTTGCCGGCGGAGCAGGTCGAACAGTTCCGGGAACGACGAGTCGTCGGCCACGACGCTGATGGGCATGCCGTGATCGGCGATCGCCGCGGCGACCGCCTCGTTGTTGCCGACGTGACCGACGGCGAAGATCAGGCCGCCGCCGGCCGGGTTCTCGCGCCAGATGCGGCGCACCTCGTCGGCGTCCAGGTCGGCGACCAGCGCGACCAGCTCCTCGCGCGGTCGCCCGGGCAGGCGCATGAGCTCGACCAGGTAGCGCCCGTACAGTCGGTACGCGCGCAGGGCCATGGCGCGCACGCGCCGATCCGAGGGCGGCAGTCCCAGGACGTGCCCGAAGTTCCGGTCCGACCAGCGGCGCTTGGTCGGCCACGCCAGGTACGACAGTTGGGCGAGCCGCCCGATGAGGGCCGCCGATGGGCCCGGTGGCAGGACGCCGAGCACCCAGGCCGTCGCCCTGTAGCCGACCAGCGTCAGGCGCTCGACGACGCGGGGGCTCCGGCCCCCGCGTCGATGCGGCGCTTCAAGACGACGATCGCCGGCGGTCACGACGCGGCGGACGCGACCCTGGCCTTGCTGCCCGCGACCTTGCGCAGCTTGCGCACGACCGGCTTCTCCGTCCCGACCAGCGTCTCGGTGTCCTCACCGCGGATGAACGCCTCGACGCGGTTGAACGCGATGTCGTCGTGGATCTGCTGCGGCGGGCTCTTCATGAAGTAGCTCGACGGCGCGACGAGCGTGCCCTTGAGCCCCCGGTCGAGGCCGAGCTTCATGCAGCGGATGGCGTCGGTGATGACCCCGGCGCTGTTGGGGCTGTCCCAGACCTCGAGCTTGAGCTCGGCGTTGAGCGGGACGTCGCCGTAGGTCGTGCCCTCCATCCGGATGTAGCACCACTTGCGGTCGAGCAGCCACGGCACGTGGTCGCTCGGACCGACGTGCACATCGTCGGGGTCGAGCTCATAGTCGAGCATCGAGGTGACGGCGTTCGTCTTCGAGATCTTCTTGCTCTCCAGGCGCTCCCGCTCGAGCATGTTGAGGAAGTCGGTGTTGCCGCCGAAGTTCAGCTGGTAGGTGCGATCGAGGCGCACGCCGCGATCCATGAACAGGCGAGTCAGGACGCGGTGGCTGATCGTCGCGCCGACCTGGCTCTTGATGTCGTCGCCGATGATCGGCAGACCCGCCTCGGCGAAGCGGCGCTGCCAGTACGGCTCGCGACCGATGAACACCGGGATGGCGTTGACGAAGCCGACGCCCGCGGCGAGGGCCTGCTCGGCGTACCACTTGGTCGCCTCCTCGCTGCCGACCGGCAGGTAGGAGACCATGACGTCGACCTCGCGCTCCTTGAGGATGCCCACGATGTCGGCCGTGGAGCCCGGCGCCTTCTCGATGATCTGGCTGAGGTACTTGCCCAGACCGTCATGGGTCATGCCGCGCTCGACCGTCACGCCGGTCGGCTGGACCTTGTGGAAGGTGTAGGTGTTGTTCGGCTTGGTGTAGATCGCCTCGGCGAGGTCCTTGCCGACCTTGTTCTTGTCGATGTCGAAGGCGGCCACGAACTCGATGTCGCGGACGTGGTAGCCGCCCAGG
>JBKHXL010000001.1:0-20329 GCA_046566045.1 Candidatus Limnocylindria bacterium | reverse complement strand
CGTGCCGTGGCCGGCGCCCGTGCCGTGGCCGGCGCCCGTGCCGTGGCCGGCGCCCGTGCCGTGGCCGGCGCCCGTGCCGTGGCCGGCATAGCGTGCTTCGGAGACTGCAGATTCGGGCCCAAGGCGCCCCGAGTGGTCGCCCAGGACCTCCTCGCCGACCAAACGTGCATAGGAAGCCCGTTCGGTCCGTGGGGCGGTCGCGCCGGCCACCTTGAGCGCGATTCTGCCGACTGAGAAGCACGCCCCCGGCCCGGCCCCGCTCCGGCCGGCCCCAGCTGGCCCCGCCACGCCCCTCACCACGGCCCCCGGCCCGGCCCCGCTCCGGCCGGGGAGGCTGCAGGATGTCGCCGAGGGTGCGTCGGCGTCGACAACCTGGCCGCGGGCTCGCTCATCGCCCTGATCGCGGCTGCAGGATGTCGCCGAGGGTGCGTCGGCGTCGACGCCCGAGCCGAAGTCGTGGCACAGTCAGCACATGCCGTCGCCGGTCCATCCCGCCATCGTGCAGGCCCCGTGGGGCCCGGAGATCGACGGCCGCCGTCTGCTGCACGAGGCGGTCGGGTTCGGGCGGGCCCTCCGCGCGGCGGGGCTCCAGATCGACCTCGGCGCGGCCGTGGACTACGCCCGGGCGCTGCCCCTCGTCGACATGGGCGAGCGCGAGCAGGTCCGCGCGGCCGGCGAGGCCGTGTTCGTGCGCCGCCGCGACGACCGACCGACCTACGACGCGGTATTCGATCGCTGGTGGCGCCAGCGGACCCGGCGGCAGGGCGACTTCCAGGCGCCGCCGCTGCAGCGTCCGGCGGAGACCGAGACGGCCACCGAGGAGGCCGCCGGCCAGGCCCAGCCGACGCCCGGCCAGGAGGCCAGCGAGCAGCGGGGCGACGAGCGGGGCATCCCCATGCCGTCGGCCTCGGACGAGGCGAACGACGACGACGCCCCGATCGATGGCGTCGTCGTTGCGCCGGACGCGTACTCACGCGGAGAGCTCCTGCGCCATCGCGAGTTCGACCGGATGACTCCGGCCGAGCTGCGCGAGGCCGAGCGGCTCGTGGACCTGCTCGTGCCTCGCCTGGAGCAGCGCCGGACGCGACGCTACGAGCTCCACTCCCACGGCCGCCGCCTCGCGCCGCGAGCGATGTTCCGGCGCAATCTCGGCACCGGCGGGCAGCTCATGAGCTGGGTCTGGCGGCGCCAGATCAAGGAGCCTCGCTCGCTGGTCGTCATCTGCGACATCTCCGGCTCGATGGAGCGCCACTCCCGCCTCCTCCTGCGCTTCATCCAGGCGCTCAGCGCGGCGAGCGAGGTCCGCACCGAATCGTTCGTGTTCGGGACTCGCCTGACCCGCGTCACGCGCCTCCTCCGCGACCGCGACCGCGACCGCGCGCTGGCCCGCGTGGCCGACACGGTCAACGACTGGGCGGGCGGCACGCGCATCGGCGAGAGCTTCCGCCAGTTCAATCAGCGCTGGGCCAGGCGCACGCTGCGGACGTCCGGCGTGGTCGTCGTCGTGAGCGACGGCTGGGACCGCGGCGACCCGGCCATCGTCGCCGCCGAGACGGCCCGGCTCCGGCGCAACTGCCACCGATTGGTGTGGCTCAACCCGCTGGCCGGCACGCCCGGCTACCAGCCACTGGCCGGTGGCATGCGCGCGGCGTTCCCGTACATCGATGACTTCCTGCCGGCCGGCACGGTCGCCAGCCTGGAACGCCTCGGCGAGATCCTGGGCGGCGTGCGCACGGCCGACACGCGACGGGGGTCCGAGGCGGCCGCCCATGCCGCGGTCCCGGCCCCGCCGTCGGTGGACCCGGCCCGCGTCGCGGCCCCGTCCGTCGTGGGAGGCACGCCGATCCCTCCCGACAGCGCACGGCCGTTGCGATGAAGGAGCTGCTCGAGACCCTGGCGGGGTGGACGGCCGACGGGACGGACGTCGGTCGGGCCGTCGTCGTGCGCACCTTCGGCTCCGCGCCTCGCCCCGAGGGCGCCGTGCTCCTGTACGCCGCCGATGGACGGATCGCGGGCTCCGTGAGCGGCGGCTGCGTCGAGGGCGCCGCGGCCGAGGAGATCGAGCGCGCCCGCGTCACCGGCCGCGCCCGGGTCATCCGCTACGGCATCAGCGACGAGCAGGCGTGGGACGTCGGTCTGGCCTGCGGCGGCACCATCGACGTGCTCGTGGAGCCCGTCGTCCCATCCGTCGTGGTGGAGGCGGCGGCCGCCTCGAGCGGCGCGGGGGGCCACGGTGCGGGCGGCCACGGTGCGGGCGGCCACGGTGCGGCCGTGGTCACGCCACTCCCCGGGGACTCGCCGCCGGCCGAATTCGGCCAGCACACGCCGGGCGAGGGCGCGCCGCCGGAGTCACCGCTCGTCGTCCACGACGACGGTCGTCTCGAGGGCTCGCTGGGCGACGCCGCGCTGGACGCCGCGCTCGTCGAGCAGGCCGGGGAGGCGCTCCGCCGCGGGCTGTCCCGGACGGTGGAGCTCGGCGGTCGCTCGCTGTTCGTCGAGGTCTTCCCGATCCGGCCCCGGCTCGTGGTCGTCGGCGCGGTCGAGGTCGCCCGGACGCTTGTCCGGCTCGCCAGGGAACTCGGCTTCGAGACCGTCGTCATCGACGGCCGGGCGTCGTTCGCCACGCCCGAGCGCTTCCCGGACGTCGACCGCCTCGTCGTCGGCTGGCCGGACGAGGTCGCCGACGACATCGGCCTCGGGCCGAACGACGCCGTCGCGGTCCTGACCCACGACGTGAAGTTCGACGAGCCGGCCATCGTCGAGGCGCTCCGGCGCGGCTGTCGCTACGTGGGGGCGGTCGGTTCGAAGAAGACCCAGGGCGACCGACGCCGCCGGCTGCTCGACGCCGGCGTGGACGCCGATGCCCTCGGCCGGCTACGCGGGCCGGTCGGCCTTGACCTTGGTGGCCGGCAGCCACCGGAGACCGCCCTGGCGATCCTGGCCGAGGTCGTCGCCGAGCGCTACGGCGGCACCGGTCGCCCACTCAAGGAGCGGGCGACCGCATGACCGTGTCGGCCGGCGTCGTCGCGGTCGTCCTGGCCGCCGGCCGGGGCTCGCGCTTCGGGGGACACAAGCTGGCCGCCACGATCGAGGGCAAGCCGGTCCTGCAGCACGTCCTCGACCGGATCGCCGACGCGGGCATCGAACGCGTCGTGACCGTCGTGGGCCCAGCCTCGCGCGATCTTCGCCTGTCGATCCGCTGGCGAGGTGCGACGCGGGTCGTCAACCCCGATCCGTCGCGCGGCCTGGCGAGCTCCCTGCAGGTGGCCATGGCGGCCGTGCCCGCCGACGCGCCGGCCGTGCTGATCGTGCTCGGCGACCAGCCGTACCTGCCGGTCGCGGCTGTCGACGCCCTGCTCGCCGCCGGCGTCGATGAGGCGCACCCGATCGCGGTACCGGTCTACGCGGACGATCGCGGCCGCAACCCGGTCCTCATCCACCGCACCGCGTTCGGGTTGGTCGAGGCGACGAGCGGCGACCGCGGCCTCGGCCCGCTGCTCGCGGCGCACCCCGAGTCGGTCCGGTCGGTCGAGGTCGGGCCGTCGGTCGGCAACCCGGACATGGATACCAGGGCCGACCACGTCCGCCTCCTGACCGATGCGTGGTCGCGGCGCGTCCGTGCGAACCGCGAGCAGGTGGATCGCGTCCGCGAGATCCCTGACGGCGCCGACTTCTACGCCCCGACCAGCAGCCTGTTCCGGGCCGACCCGTTGCGCACGGACGAGCCGGCGCTCGACGTGCTGCTGTCGCTCGTGCGGGACGGCGAGACCTGGCTGGACATCGGGGCGGGGGCCGGCCGGTACGCCCTGCCCATCGCCCGCCGGCTCGCCGCCAGCGGCGGTCGCGTCATCGCCCTCGACCCATCGGCGTCGATGCTGGCCAGCCTGCGCGAGCAGGCGACGACGTACGCCCTGGACGGTGTCGAAGTGGTGGAGGGTCGCTGGCCGCCACCGCCCGAGGACCTCGACCGCTTCGCCGCCGACGTCTCGCTCATCGCCCACGTCAGCTACGACGTCGAGGACATCGCGTCCTTCATCGCGGCCATGGAGGGCGTCACCCGTCGCCGCTGCGTGGCCGTCCTGATGGAGCGCCAGCCGTCGTCGATCGCCGAGGTCTGCTGGCCGGCGGTGTGGGGCGAGGAGCGCATCGCGCTGCCCGCGTTGCCCGAGTTCGTCGAGCTGCTGCGGGCCATGGGCCGCGACGTCGAGGTGGTGCGCATCTCGCGCGAGCCGCGCCGCTTCGCCTCGCGCGACGAGCTGGCCGGATTCCTGCGGCGCCAGCTCTGGCTGGCCGAGGGGAGCGCCGCCGACCGGCGCTTCGAGGCGGCCCTGGAGGGCGTGGTCGTCACCGACCCGGACGGTCGGGTCGGCCTGCGTGGGCAGGCGGCGCTGCCCATCGGCGTCGCGACCTGGGCGCCCGGGGAGGGATCGTGACCGACATCGAGACGGGCATCGCCCCCGACGGCAAGCCGTGGGTCCACGCCCTGGACCGGGCGTCGTGGCGGGCGTGGCTCATCGCCAACCACGAGACGTCGAGCGGGGCCTACCTCGTCAGCTGGCGGCGCGGCACGGGGAGGCCGGCCGTGTCCTACGCCGAGGCGGTCGAGGAGGCCCTGTGCGTCGGATGGGTGGATGCGACGGCGCGCGCCCTCGATGCGGAACGGACGATGCTGTGGTTCACCGCCCGGCGTCCACGGTCCGGCTGGTCGCGCCCGAACAAGGAGCGGGTGGCGCGGCTCATCGACGCCGGCCTGATGCTGCCGGCCGGCCTGGCCGCCGTCGAGGAGGCGAAGCGGCGCGGGACGTGGTCGCTGCTCGACGACGTCGAGGACCTCGTGGTGCCCGACGACCTGGCCGTCGCGCTCGCGGCGAACCCGCCGGCCCGCGAGCACTGGGACGCGTTCAGTCGATCGGCGCGACGAGGCATCCTCGAGTGGATCGTCCAGGCTCGGCGGCCGGAGACGAGGGCGGCACGGATCGCCGAGACCGCGACCCTGGCCGCTCGCAACGAGCGGGCGAACCAGTGGGTGCCGAGGGACCGGCGCCCACCGGCCGAGCCCGGCCGATGACCCCCAGGCGCCTCGCCCGACGCCGGCGCGGTGGGCCCGCCGATGGGTGAGGCGCTCGACCTTTTCCTGACCTACGTGCTGTCCTACGGCGGCGGCATGCTGCTCGGGGCCGCGGTGATCGCCCTCCTGGCCGCCCTCGTCCGGTCCGCCGCTCGGAGCGTGGCCCGGGCGCGCGGGTCGGACCGACCGGACTGGGCGAGCGGGATCTGGCTGTGCGCGGGCTGCCGCTCCACGAACACGGCGGTTGCGCGCTCCTGCCAGATCTGCGGCAGCCCCCGGCAGGAGGTGCCCAGGCCGCCGGTCGAGCCGCTCGAGGATGTCGTGCCGGAGCGCATCCCCGTCCCTCCGGGCGCGGCCGTCACGCTGCGCCACGACCCGGCCGCCCACGTCGATCCGACCACACCGCACTGGCGCATCCAGGTCGCGGACCGGACGGTCGGATCGGCCGCCCGGCGGGACGGGGTCCGGGCCCTGCTGCGCGCGCTCGACGGGGCCCCCACCGTCCTCCTGGACGTCCGCGGCGTCGGGGCCGTCGCGTACCGGACCGACGACGTGATCCGGCGCTTCGACGGCTCCCGCTTCCCGCTCGAGGTGCCCTGTCCCGAGGCCGCGACGTGGGCCCTGCCGGCCTGACGGAGCACCAACCGCGATTCGCGTTGACGAGGCAACGACACGGGGTCGATACTGGGTCGCAACCCATCCCGAGGGCCGCCGCGCCCCGCTGGCAGAGGGAACCCAGCCGGTCGCGGTCGTGTCGCCGTCGCCACAGTTCTGAGCCCGTCCGGGCCGGACGGGCCGACCACCCCCGATCCCACGGGGAGGAGGAAGGCAGCGCGATGATCCCGGCGCAGTTCGACTATGTCCGCCCGGCGGACCTCGAGGAGACCCTCCGCATCCTGGTGGAACGCGAGGGGGAGGCCAAGCTGCTGGGCGGCGGCTACAGCCTCATCCCGCTCCTGAAACTCCGGCTGGCCCAGCCCCCGCTGCTCGTGGACCTCCACGACATCGACGGCCTCGACGGGATCGCCGAGACGGACGACCACCTGGTCATCGGCGGTCGGGCGACGCACCGCAGGATCCAGGAGGACCCCATCGTCCAGGACCGGTACCCGGGCCTGGTCGACGTCGCCGGTGTGATCGGCGACCCGCAGGTCCGCAACTGGGGGACGATCGGCGGGTCCGTCGCCCACGCCGATCCGGCCAGCGACTGGCCGGCGATCCTGCTGGCGACCGGTGCGGCCATCGTCTGCCGCAGCCAGTCGGGCGAGCGCGTGATCCCGGCCCGCGAGTTCTTCATCGACACGTTCCAGACGGCCATCGAGCCGACCGAGGTGCTGACCGAGGTCCGCCTGGCGCGGCGTCCGAAGCTCGCCGGCGCCGCCTACACGAAGTTCGAGCGCAAGGTCGGCGACTTCGCCACGTGCGGCGTGGCGGCCATGGTCCGCCTCGCCGACGACGGGAGCATCGCGGCGGCGGGGATCGGCGTGACGGGCGTGGCCGAGGCCCCGTTCGCGGCGACCGACGCGGAGGCCGTCCTGACCGGCCGGGCGCCCTCCGACGAGCTCTTCCGCGCGGCCGGCGCCGCCGTCGGGGTGCAGGCGAGACCCGGGTCGGACGTCCGGGGGCCGGTCGAGTACAAGCGGGCGCTGGCCGCGGAGTTGACCGTCCGGTCGCTGCGCAGCGCCGTGGCCCGCGCCCAGTCGTACGCGTAGGAGGACCCGATGACGACCCAGCACATCTCGGTCACCGTCAACGGGCAGGCCCACGAGGCCGACGTCGAGCCGCGCCTCCTGCTCGTCCACTTCCTGCGCGACACGCTGGGCCTGACCGGCACGCACGTCGGCTGCGACACCAGCAACTGCGGCGCATGCACGGTCCACGTGGACGGCCAGAGCGCCAAGTCGTGCACGATGCTCGCCGTGCAGGCCAGCGGCCGCGAGATCCGGACCATCGAGGGGATGGCCGAGGGCGCGAACCTCCATCCGCTCCAACAGGCATTCTGGGACCAGCACGGCCTGCAGTGCGGCTTCTGCACCCCCGGGATGATCATGCAGGCGGCCTGGCTGCTCGGCCAGAACCCGGATCCGAACGAGCAGGAGATCCGCCAGGGGATCAGCGGCAACCTGTGCCGCTGCACCGGCTACGTGAACATCGTGATGGCGATCCAGCAGGCGGCGGGCACGCTCCGGGAGGGCGAGCGCGCCCCGGTCGTCGCCGCCGAGACGACCGAAGGCCAGGAAGTCTCGGCCGAACCGGCCGCGGCTGGCTGAGCGGAAGGACGACGACATGACGACCGACACCGACCGCGAGCTCCGCACCAGCCCCGAGATCGGGGGCATGGGCCACTCGGTCAAGCGGAAGGAGGATCCGCGCTTCATCCGCGGCGCCGGCGAGTACATCGAGGACGTGAACCTGCCCGGCCAACTCTGGCTGGACATCGTCCGCAGCCCGTACGCGCATGCCCGCATCAAGGGCATCGACACCAGCGAGGCGCTCAAGATCCCGGGCGTCCTGGCCGTCATCGACGGCAAGGCCCTGGAGACCTACAAGCTCCACTGGATGCCGACCCTGGCCGGCGACATGCAGATGGTCCTGCCGACCGACACGGTCATGTACCAGAGCCAGGAGGTGGCTGCGGTCATCGCCACGTCGCGCTACGCGGCCGCCGATGGCGTCGCGGCGGTCCTGGTCGACTACGAACCGCTGCCCGTCGTGACCGACCCGTACAAGGCCCTCGAGGCGGACGCCCCGGTGCTGCGCCCGGATCGCGCGCCCGACAAGCAGTCCAACCACATCTGGCACTGGGAGTCGGGCGACGAGTCCGGGACCGACGCCGCCCTCGAGGCCTCCGAGGTGCGGGTCAAGGAGCACATCTACATCCCGCGCATCCACGTCGCGTCGATCGAGACGTGCGGCTGCGTCGCGGACTGGGACCCGGTCCGCAACCAGCTGACCCTGCACATGACGACCCAGGCCCCGCACGCCATCCGGACGGTGCTGGCGCTGGTGGCCGCCGGCGCGGGCCTGCCGATCAGCGAACAGAACATCCGTGTCAAGACCCACGACATCGGGGGCGGCTTCGGCGGCAAGGTGCCGGTCTATCCCGGCTACGTCCTGGCCGTCGCCGCGTCCTTCCTCATCGGCAAGCCGGTGAAGTGGATCGAGGATCGCTCGGAGAACCTCCAGGCGGACTCGTTCGCCCGCGACTACCACATCGACATCGAGGTCGGCGCCACGAGGGCCGGCAAGATCCAGGCGATGAAGGTCAAGACCATCGCCGACCACGGCTACACCGACGCCGCTGCCGACCCGTCGAAGTACCCGGCCGGCCTGTTCAACGTGATCACCGGGTCATACGACTTCGCCAACGCGTTCGTGGAGGTGGACGGGGTCTACACCAACAAGCCGCCCGGCGGCGTGGCCTACCGCTGCTCGTTCCGGGTGACCGAGGCGGTCCACGCGGTCGAGCGCATGGTGGACGTCCTGGCCCACGAGATCGGCAAGGACCCGGCGCAGCTGCGCATGGAGAACTTCATCCAGCCCGAACAGTTCCCGTATCACACGCCGACCGGCTGGGAGTACGACTCCGGCGACTACCCGGCCGCCCTGCGCAAGGCCCTCGACATGATCGGCTACGACGACCTGCGCCGGGAGCAGGCGGAGAAGCGCGAGCGTGGCGAGCTCATGGGTATCGGCATCAGCTCGTTCACCGAGATCGTCGGGGCCGGGCCGTCGCACGACTTCGACATCCTCGGGATCAAGATGTTCGATTCGTGCGAGATCCGCGTCCACCCGACCGGCAAGGTCATCGCCCGGATCGGGGTCCAGAGCCAGGGCCAGGGCCACGAGACCACGTTCGCCCAGATCATCGCCGAGGAGCTCGGCTTCCCCGTCCAGGACATCAAGATCGAGTACGGCGACACCGACACGGCACCGTACGGGCTGGGCACGTACGCCTCGCGCTCGACGCCGGTCGCCGGCGCGGCCACCGCCGTCGCCGCGCGCAAGATCCAGGCCAAGGCCCGCAAGCTCGCCGCCCACCTGCTGGAGGCGTCGGAGGACGACCTCGAGTGGGAGCCCGGCAAGTTCAGCGTCAAGGGCTCGCCGGACCGGTTCAAGACCATCCAGGAGATCGCCTTCGCGGCCTACACCAACCACCCGCACGGGATGGAGGCCGGCCTCGAGGCGGTGGACTACTACGACCCGCCCAACCTGACCTTCCCGTTCGGCTCGTACATCTGCGTGGTCGACATCGACAAGGGCACGGGCCAGGTCTCCATCCGCCGCTTCGTGGCGGTGGACGACTGCGGCAACATCATCAACCCGATGATCGTGGACGGCCAGATCCACGGCGGGCTGACGATGGGCCTCGCCCCCGCCCTGTACGAGCAGATCACCTACGACGAGCTCGGCAACAACCAGGCCGGGACGTTCATGGACTACCTGCTCCCGACCGCCGTCGAGACCCCGGCCTGGGAGCTCGACAAGACCGTCACCCCGTCGCCCCATCACCCGATCGGGGCCAAGGGCGTGGGGGAGTCGGCCACGGTCGGGGCGCCACCGGCCATCGCCAACGCGGTCGTGGACGCCCTGTGGCACCTCGGCGTGCGCAACATCGATATCCCGATCACGCCCCAGAAGGTCTGGGCGATCCTGCACGAGAAGGGCATCAGCTGAGGCGCCGCCTCGGCCCGACGCGCAGCGCATGACCAGCGGCACGATCTTCCGGCGCGCCGCCGAGCTCGACGCCGGAGGGCGGCCGTTCGCGGTCGCCACCGTGGTGGCCGTTCGGCGCCCGACGTCCGCGCGTCCGGGCGCCAGCGGCATCGTCCACCCGGACGGGTCGATCGAGGGCTGGGTCGGCGGCAGCTGTGCCCAGCCCGTGGTCGTCCGCGAGGCGCTCCGGGCGATCGCCGACGGCCAGCCGCGCCTGCTTCGGCTGAGCCGCGACGGTCCGGCCGAGGGACGTCGCGCCGACGGCGTCATCGAGCTGGTCATGACCTGCCACTCCGGCGGGACCCTGGAGATCTACGTGGAACCACATCTGCCCGCTCCGCCGCTGTGGCTCGTCGGGACGACCCCCATCGTCGGCGCGCTGGCCCGGCTGGGATCGGCCGCCGGCTGGCGCGTGACCGTCATCGACCCCATCGCCGAGGCCGACGCCTTCCCGGGCGCGGAGCTGGTGCACGCCTCGGCCGACATCCGCGGCCTCGATCCCGAGGCGGCGCCCGCGATCGTCGTCGCCAGCCAGGGCATCTGGGACGAGGAGGCCGTCGGCCTGGCCCTCACCCGCGAGGCCTCGTACGTGGGGCTGGTGGCGTCGCCCACGCGAGCCGCCGTGGTCCGCGACTGGCTGCGCGAGGAGACGACGGTCGGGGACGAACGCATCGCGGCGCTCCGGGCGCCGGCCGGCATGGACATCGGCGCCGAGACCGCCGAGGAGATCGCCCTGTCGATCCTTGCCGAGCTCGTCCAGGTCCGCCGCGGCCGCGCCGATTTCGTGGCCTCGCCGGGGCCCGCGACCGTCGCCGGCGGGATCCCCGAGACGATCACCCTCGAGCCCGTGGTGGACGACATCGTGCTGCTCGACCCGGTCTGCGGGATGACGGTGGAGCGCGCCCACGCGCGCCACCTGGCCGAGCACGACGGCACGGTCTATGCGTTCTGTTCGATCGGCTGCCGGACCCGCTTCATCCGGGAGCCCCTATCATTCGTCGGCCGGGAGGTCGTGGACGCGGAGGTCGCGCCGGGGTCCCCGGACTGACACCGCACACGGAGGACCCCGCATGCCCGACCTCGGATCCCGCCGCCCCCGACGCCGGACATCGATCGGACTGGTCGCCCTGCTGGCCCTCGGCCTGCTGCCCCTGTCGGCCGGCGCGGCCGGCGCGGCCGGACCCGGGGACGCGCATCGCGGCGACGTCGTCGGGACGTTCGAGGCGGCCGAGCGGTTCGGGACGGCGGCGGTGGCGCCGGGCTCGGTCGGCGTCAAGTCGAGCCTCGGCTACACCTACGGCGATGGCTCCACCGCGATCGTCGGGGAGATCCTCAACCTGCGCTCCGAGCGCACCGGCAACGTCCTCATCACGGTCCACTACCTCGACGCCGACGAGAACGAGATCGCGACCGGAACGACGACCGTTTCGCTCGACCGGATCGCCCGCGGCTCGGTCGCCCCGTTCGTCCTGTTCGATCCGGCCGGACCGGCCGGCACCGCGTCATTCCTCATCGACGCGAGCCCCGGCACGTCCACCAGCGCGGTCGCGGGCGGCGCCCTCGACGTGCTGCCCGCGGCGGAGGTGGTCGACGGCGGCTTCCGCTACTACGAGGGCACCATCGCCAACCCGAATGCCTTCGATGTCAGCGGGGCCTCGGCCATGATCACCGTGTACGGCACCGCGGACCCCGGCGCCACGCCGCCGCGAGCGCTCGGTGACGTCATCGAGGTGTTCGCCGAGGACCTGGGCACGATCCCCGCCGGCGACAGCGTGCCGTACAGCTTCGGTATCGACACCGACCTCGATGCCTCGACCGCCCGTGTCGCCATCCTGGCCGACGGCTACCGGGCCGACGACACCAGCGTCTACATCACCTCGTGGGCCAACTACTTCGACGACCTGCCGCTGACCACGTTCCGGCCCGACATCGTGTGGCTGGCCGAACAGCGCATCACCGGCGGCTGCGCGGCGGGCCGGTACTGCCCGGACGACCCGGTCACGCGCGGCCAGATGGCGTCGTTCCTGTCCCGGGCCCTGGGCCTGACCGAGGACAAGCCCGACCGCTTCACCGACGACACGGGCAACACCCACGAGCGCGCCATCAACCGGATCGCGTTCGAGGGCATCACCGGCGGCTGCGCGCCGACCCTGTACTGCCCCAAGGCCAACGTCAAGCGCGACCAGATGGCGTCGTTCCTGTCGCGCGCCCTGGAGTTGACGGTGGACCAGGCGGACGCCTTCACCGACGACACGGGCAACACCCACGAGCGCGCCATCAACCGGATCGCGTTCGAGGGCATCACCGGGGGGTGCGGCGGCGGCAGATACTGCCCGTCGGACGACGTGACCCGCGGCCAGATGGCGGCGTTCCTGCGCCGCGCCTTCCAGGAGTAGCTCGAGCATCCACGAGGAGATCCCATGAAGTTCGCCGGTACCGTCGACATCGATGCCCCTCGCGACCGGGTCTGGGCGTTCGTGACCGACCCGCAGCAGGTCGGCCAGTGCGGCCCCGGGGTCGAATCGATCGAGGTCATCGATGCCACCCACTTCAAGGCCACGGCCAAGGTCGGCATCGGCTTCATCAGCGCCCGGTTCGTGGTGAACATGGAGTTCTCCGAGATCAACGAGCCGAACGACGCGACCATCAAGGCCCACGGCCAGGCGCCGGGCAGCGCGGTGGACGCGACCGCCCAGATGCGCCTCTCGGACAGCGCCAGCGGCGGGACCACGATGGACTGGGACGCCGACGTGAACATCGCCGGCACCCTCGCCAGCGTCGGGGCCCGGCTGATCGAGGGCACGGCCAACAAGATGATCGGCCAGACCTTCGACTGCATGCGGACGAAGCTCGAGGGCGCCTGATCGTCGGGGATCGCAGACCGCGCCCATGGGTCACCTGCATCGGCTGATCGGACCGATCGGCACGAACGTCCATGTCCTCGCCGACGATCGGACGCGGGAGGCGATCGCCATCGACACCGCCACGCCGTGTCTCGCGTGGATCGCGGAGGAGCTGGCGGCCCGCGACTGGACGCTCAAGCTGATCGTCTCCACCCATGGCCACTGGGACCACGTCGGGGACAACGCCGCCGTGGCCGGGCACACCGGGGCACGGATCGCGGTCCACCCGCTCGATGCGCATCGGTTGACCGACCCGCAGCCCCTGTTCGCCCCGTTCGAGATCCCGCCGTCGGTGCCCGCTGTCGAGCTGCAGGAGGGCGGCGAGATCCGCTTCGGCGAGGTCCGGCTGCAGGTCCTGCACACGCCCGGGCACACGGAGGGGTCGGTCTGCCTGTACGACGCCGACGACGGCAGCCTGTTCAGTGGCGACACCCTGTTCGCGGGTGCGTGGGGCCGGACGGATCTCCCGGGTGGGGACGAGGCGGCGATGGCCGCGTCGCTCGCGCGCCTGTCCGGGCTCGAGGACCAGGTCCGCGTCTTCCCGGGGCACGGCGCGGCGACGACCATCGGCCGCGAGCGCGCCTGGCTCGAGCTGGTCCGCGACGGCGGCCGGCTGCTGGCCTGAGGCCGCGCCACCGGTCGCCCGCGCTCGTTCCCGGGCGAGGGCCGTCAGCCCTGGCGGCGGAACGCCATCGAGCGGGTGTGGACGGTGAAGCCCAGGCTCTCGTACAGCCCCAGGGCGCCCGTCGGGCTGGCGGCGTCGACCCCGAGCATCGCGTCGGTCATGCCCGCGGCCGCGAAGCGGCGCATCGCCTCGGTCGTGAGCGCGCGAGCGAGCCCACGTCGGCGCCACGGACGCCGGACGCTGATGTGCTCGAGCCAGCCCCGCGCGACCCCGAGGGCCGCGTTCTCGTCCGCCCAGATCCAGCCCTGGGCGACGCCCGCCACCTCGTCGCCGTCCCAGGCCACGACCCACAGGTCGGGGTCGAACTCGCTCCGCCCGTACGTCAGGGCGGCGTCCTCCTCGGTCGGCTCCCGCCAGTTCCAGTGGTCGCGGAAGGCCTCGGCCTCCGCCTCGAACACCACGCGGTGCTGATCGCGGGTCAGCGGCCGCAGCTCGAGGCCGGCCGGCATCGACGCCTCGGGGACGGGTGCGGTGAGGTCGCGGCGCATCACGAAGAACCAGCGGACCGGCTCGAACCCGTGGTTGCGCAGCAGGGCCAGGTGCCCGATCTCGCTCTCATCCGCGAACCCGGCGAGGGCCCACGGCTGGTCCGCCGGCTCGGCGGCGGCCCGTTCGCGGGCTCGCCGCAGGTTCTCGCGCAGGAGCGCCGTGCCGATGCCGCGCCGGCGCCAGGCGGGGAGGACGTGGCCGGACGTCTCGTACACGGCCACGCCGTCGCGGACGGCCCGCTCGACCGCGGCGTCGGCCACGACCACGCCATCGACCTCCACGAGCAGCGCTTCGTCGGCAGGCGACCAGCCGGCGGCGTGCTCGGCCTCGTCGCGCAGGTGCCTGGCCGTCGGGATCCACGGGATGCCGTCGACCCGGTTGGCCGCCGCGATCAGCTCGGCCGTGGCCGTGAAGTCCGCGTCGTCGTCGCGCGGGCGGCGCACGTGCATGCCGGGGATGTCGGGCAGGTCGGGGAGGTGCAGCTCAGCCATGATCGGACGCCGGCGGCAGGTCGGGGAGGGGCTTCTCCCAGTCGAGACTGGTGCTGGCGATCACGAACCCGAGCGACTCGTACAGGGTCATCGCCTGGTTCGGGTTGAGGCCGTCGACGTCCAGGAAGCAGCTGGTCATGCCCCGGTCGCGGAGGCGCTCGATCGCCTGGGCGAGGGTCGCACGAGCCACGCCCCGGCGCCGCCACGCGGGCCGCGTGAACACGGCGTCGATGGAGCCGCGCGGCGTCCCGTGGTGCTCGATGAGCTCCTCGTCGATCAGGCCGAGCGCGCCTCCGACGATCTCGTCGCCGTCCGCGGCCACCACCCACAGCGCCGTGTCGTGCTTCGGCTCGTCGCGGAACATGCGCCAGTCCTCGTCCGATGGCTTGGGCTCGGCCCGGTGGTCGCGGAAGGCGTCGATCAGGGCGTCCCAGACGTCGCGGCGGTCCGATTCGGTGTCCACGATCGGACGGAGGCGCAGGCCGGCCGGCAGGGGGACGGCCGGGACGCTCCCGATGGGATCGATGAGCATCTCGTAGCCGCGCCCCCGCTCGCGCCACCCGGCGGCGCGCAGGACGTCGGGCAGGGTGGGGTCGGGCCCGACCGTGTAGGCCTGCATCACCGACGGCACGCGGTCCCGGTCGGGCAGGGCGGCCGCGTTCTCGCCCATGCGCCGCTCGGCCCAGCCCATCAGCGACCGCGCGAGCGCGGGCGTCCTGGCGTCGGGCGCCATGACCACGACGCACGCGAAGGCACGCGTCCCGTCGGTCAGGTCGCGCCACTCGACGCGGGCATAGCCGACCGTCCGGGACGGGGCTTCTTCGTCCGCCACGCGCTCGACGAGGACGAGATCGCGCTCGAGATCGGAGTTGGTCAGGTTGGCGTACTGGATGGCCATGTCGTCGCTCGAGCTCGTGTCGAGCAGCCCGGCGTCGTCGCGCATGGCCTGGTTGGCGGCGGCCATGCCCGGCAGGTCCTCGGCCCCTCGGTAGTGCCGGAAGCGCAGGGTCGGATCGTCCGGCCGGCCCGGCACGACGACCTCGTCCAGGATCCCCCACATCTCAGCGGTCCTCCCCGTACTTGCGGTCCATGTGGCGATCCACCGCCTTGTGGATGATCTTCCAGCGCTTGCGCTCCTCGGCCTGGGCCCGCGGGTCGCCGCGGCGCTCGGCGTGCGCGGCCTCCCGCTGGAGCTTGCGGACGCTGGCCAGCCGGGCCTCCGTGATCCGCCCGTCGTCGAGGGCGGCCCGGACCATGCAGCCGGGTTCGCCCTGGTGCGCGCAGTCGGAGAAGCGGCACATCGCGGCGATGTCGGCGATCTCGTCGAACGCGGCGTCGAGGCCGTCGTCGGCGCCGGCCACCTCGAGCGAGCGGATGCCCGGCGTGTCGATCAGCAGGGCGCCGGTCGGCAGCGCGAACAGCTCGCGGTGGGTCGTCGTGTGGCGCCCGCGCGAGTCGTGGGCCCGGACCGCCCCGGTCGACTGGCGCGCCTCGCCGAGGAGCGTGTTGACGAGCGTGGACTTGCCGACGCCCGACGAGCCGAGGACGACGGCGGTCGTGCCCGCGCCGAGATGGGGCCGCAGGTCCTCGACGTGATCACCGGTCAGCGCCGACAGGACGACCACCGGCACGTCCGGTGCGATCGATCCGACCGCGCCGAGCCGACCGTCGAGGTCGTCGGCGATGTCGGCCTTGTTGAGGACGATGACGGGCATGACGTCGCTCGCCCACGCGACCGCGAGATAGCGCTCGAGGCGGCGCAGGTTGAAGTCGGCGTCCAGGCCGGCCACGAGGAACGCGACCCCGACGTTGGCCGCGATGATCTGCTCGCCGGCCATGGTCCCCGCGGTCCGCCGGGTCGCGTCGGAGGCGGTCCGCCGGAACGCGGTACGGCGCGGAAGGACGGCCGCGATGACCGCGGCGTCTTCGGCGTCGGCCGTCGCGTCGTCCGGCTCCAGCGCGACCCAGTCGCCGACGGCCGGGAAGTCGGCGTCGAAGACGGCATCGAAGCGGAAGCGGCCCGACACGACGGCGGGCCGGTCCGCCACCACGGAGCCCTCGCGGACGATCGCCGTCTCGCGATGCACGGCGACGACCCGGGCCGGGCGGCGACCCTCCGCCGCGTGGGGCACGAAGACCTCCGCCCAGGCCGGGTCCCAGCCGAGCGCGTGGATGCCGTCGGTCCCGGTCAGCGGGTCCGACATCAGCCGACCCGCTTCAGCTTGCCGGTCCGCTTGGCGTAGCGCTCGGCCCGACCGAACGCCCACAGGCCGAACGGGATGAGCACGACGCCGGCCACGAGCAGCGGCCAGATATCGCCCCCGAGCTCGGTGATCGGCGTGCCCTCGACGAGCCCGGCGCGGACGCCGTGCAGCACGTAGGTCGCCGGCGACAGGTGCGACAGCACCTGCATCCAGTCGGGCAGGACATCGATCGAGTAGTACACGCCGCTGACGAGCAGCAGCACGGACTGGAGCACGAACGTCATCTGGGCGCCTCGCTCGACGTAGAGCAGGGGCAGGATCGCGGCGATCATGCCGATGCCGACGAAGCTGAACGACCCCAGGAGCATGAACGCCAGCGCGGTCAGGGCGTTCGCGCCCGACAGGTCCAGCTGCGGGAAGAACAGGACGAGGGCGACGAAGATGACCGTGGTGTGCACGAGGCCGTAGCCCATGGCGTACAGGACCGAGCCGAGCAACTGCGCCCAGCGCCGGACCGGCGCCATGAACGTGTACTCGAGGGTGCCCTCCCAGCGCTCGACCGAGATGGTCTCGGCGATCCAGCTGAACACGACCGACAGGTAGTTCCAGAAGATCGCCCCGACCATCAGCGTCAGCAGCAGCGTCGGGCTGCCCTGGTCGGCACCGATGAGCGAGATCGACAACGCGCCCGCGACGGAATAGACCAGGAACGCGAGTTCCCAGCCCCAGTAGCGGCGGGTGAGGAAGAAGTTGCGCTCGATGAAGGCGTACGAGGCCTTCAGCTCATGGGCGACGATGGTCACGAGAGGATCTCCTGGTAGGGGGTGGAGCTTGCCCGACCCCTAGCGGGACCGAGCAAGCTCGAGTGACGGCTCCGCGGCGATCCGCTGACCGACCGCGATGACGCGGCGGCCGACGGCGCGGCGGATGGATGGGCGCGGACGCGCGAAGCGGCGTTCAGCGGTCGCCTGCGCGATGTCGCGCTCGCGCTGGTCAAGGGCGATGAACAGCGCTGCCTGGATCTGGGACTGCATGGGGATCACCTCCTTCCGTCAGGGATGTGCGGGGCGGCGTCGGGCGCCGCGGCGCGGTCATTCGTCGTCGTCCGACCCGTCCTCCTCGACGTCGTCGTCGAGCGAGCGGCCGGTGTAGGTCATGAACACGTCCTCGAGGCTGGCCTCACGTCCGAGCCGTGCGGCGGTCTGCGCGCGCAGTTCGGCCGAGGTGCCCTCGGCGACGGTGCGGCCGTCGTTGAGGACCGTGATCCTGGTGGTGAGGCGCTCGGCCTCGGCCAGGTCGTGGGTCGTCAGGACGATGGTCGCGTCGTGGGTCTGGTTGATCTCCTCGATGAAGGTCTGGACATCGAGCTTGCTGCGCGGGTCGAGGCCGGTCGTCGGCTCGTCGAGGAGCAGCAGCGTCGGGCTGGTGAGCAGGGCTCGCGCGATGGCGACCTTCTGCTGCATCCCGCGGCTCATCTGCTCCACGGGCCGGCCGACGCGCTTCTCGCTGATGCCGAGTCGGGCCAGGATGGCCAGCGCGTCGCGCTTCGCCGGTCGGCTGTCGAGGCCGTACAGACGAGCCGCGAAGAGCAGGTTCTCCATCGGACTCAGCTTCTTGAAGAAGGCGGCGTCCACGCTGACCCGGTTGATCAGGCGCTTGACCGCCATCTCGTCCCGCTCGATGTCGAGGCCGAAGACCTCGACTCGACCGCGGTCCAGCGTCAGCAGGCCGCTGATGAGCCGGATGAGCGTCGACTTGCCGGAGCCGTTGGCGCCGAGGATCCCGTGGATGTCCCCGCGCTCGAGGCGCAGGTCCACGTCGGAGATCGCCGCGACCGCCTTCTTGTCGCGGCCGACGACGAAGGCCTTGCTGACGCCATCGATGAGGAGGGCGGGCACGGTCGCATCGATCGCCGGGCGCACGCGCGGCGTGGCCACGGGTCGCATCTTCAGTTGCTCGATGAGGGTGGTCACGGTGGTGTCTCCGGGGTGGGATGCGGGGTCTGGAAGTGGTGGACGGGCCGGACATGGAACGAGCCGCGGGCTCCGTCCCGACGCTTCGTCGGGGGGCCTCGCGGCTCGCGATGTCCGTGGGGCCTGCTGGCGGCAGGCACGGGCATCAAAAAAGCCGGGGGCCCGATCTGTGGCCCACGGCTCTGGTTCGTCCTGGGCGGCTTCGCCGCCTGCGGTCTAGCTCAGATGGGCACAGATCTCCCGCGATCCGCGGCGCTGGTAGGCGCCGGCGTGCGTCGATAGGAGCTGGTCTTCGTCTTCATGGAGGCCGCCTCCTGAGCTGGACGAGGGCGCGCGATCTGCTGCGCCGGGGCGGAGTCTAGGGTTCCGGCCGGGGCGCTGTCAACCGTGGCGGATGACGATGTCGGGCGGGTGCCCGTGCCTGTCGTCGCGGACGCTGTCCGGCTCGCGACCCGCGGGCGTCGCCATTCGCCCCTGCGATTCCGGTGGGAGCGTACGATCGGCCGGTACCGGCCCGACATCGGGGCCGGCGGAGCGCGGATGCCGCATCGGATGCCGCATCGGATGCCGCCTGGGGTGCCGCATGGCGGCCGCGTGGGGTGCCGCGGGCATCCGCCTCGACGATGCGAGCCGCCCCGACGGTGCGATCCGGAGCGCGATGCCCCCACTCGTACGGTGGGAGCGGAATCGGCCCCGCGAACGCCGCCCGGTCGGAGCGGTGCTCGGGCCGGCCCCGGTCGGGCCGCGTGGTCACAGCGTCAGCCGGACGATCGGTCGCTCCCGGGTCGCCGAGTTCGCCTTCCGCCGCGCGACCACCTCGAATCCGGCCCCTTCGAACATCGCGAGCGTGCCGCCGTACGCGTTGGCCGACGCGATCCGCTCGCCCGTGTCGAGGTCGACCGGATAGGCCTCGAGCGTGGTCGCGCCATGGTCGCGCGCGAACGCGATGGCCGCGGCGAGGAGGGCCGTGGCGACGCCCTGACCTCGGGCGCGTCGGCCGACGACGAAGCACACGACCGACCAGACGGGCGTGTCGTCGACCGGGGCGAGGACGCGCGAATACGCCAACCGCTCGTAGTCGGTGCGGGGACCGACGCTCACCCAGCCCACGGCCTCGTCGTCGCGGTAGGCCACGAGCCCGGGGGCGCGGTCCGGCGCAAGGTCCGCGACGGCGCGCTCCATGACGCCGCGATGGCGGGTCCTGCTCGCCCGGGAGAAGTCCGTCGAGCGCACCCGGAAGTACGCGCACCAGCACCACCTCGGGTCGCCGCCCTGCTCGAACAGCGCGGCAAGGTCCGGGAGGCGGTCCGGGGTCAGCGGCTTCACGTCGAGGGGGAGATCGAGGTCGGGGTCGGCGTCGGGCACGAGGTCATGCTACGAGCCGATCGGCGGCATCGTGTCACATCTGGTTTTGCAGGACGTCTTAGGAGGAGTCCGAGTTCGCACGCGCAGGCAACCCGCCGAGAGCGGAGAGGAGGCCCTTCCTTGGCTTGGTGTCGGGTACTCCTGGTTGCGATCCTCGCTGGCTTGCTCGCGGCGTGCGGGGCGACCGATGCCCCATCTTCAGCTCCAGCCGCGACCCTGACCGCCACGGCTAGCCCGAGCCAGGCAGCGACCGCGTCCTCGCGGAGTCCCAGCCCGGCACCGACCCCCCGGCTCACGCCGAAGCTCGCTGTCAATGGCCACGTGAAAGTACCCACTGGTGGCCATGAGAAGTACCCACCCCAGGGGGCGTCTCAGACCTTCGTCGATGGCCCACCCGCTCTCGTCCTGGCTTCCTTCATTCGGTAGGAGTCGCCC